>CAZGIW010000001.1:0-130887 GCA_964526285.1 uncultured Bacteroidales bacterium
GTAGCACTGCAGATTTTGGTTCTGCCTGTCCAGGTTCGAATCCTGGTCGGACAACAAAAATAGTTGGGTAGATTATTGCAAGGGGGCCGAAAGCCCCTTAACTTTTATCCAGAAAATGATGATAGATAAAAAACAAATAGAACAATTGATAGAGCAGGCAACTGAAAACACTATGCTGTTTATCACTTCTGTGCAGATAAAACCGGGAAATAACATTCTTGTGTTTTTAGATGGAGACCACGGGGTGTCAATAGAGGATTGTGTCAGAATTAGTCGTTTTATTGAAAATAATCTTGACCGTGAAAAAGAGGATTTTTCTTTAAATGTGTCTTCTCATGGTTTAACAAGTCCATTTGTTATGCCCAGGCAGTATAGAAATCACTGTGGCAAAGAAGTGACAATTCTCTTTAAAGATGGCAACAAGATATCAGCTGTTATCACCGAAGCTGACGACCTTTGTTTTTCAGTGCTCCCCATGAAAAAAAAGAAAAAATCCACTTCTGAACAAACTGATGAAGTTCAGAAGATTCAATATTCAGAAATCAAAGAAGTTAAATTAAATATATCATTTTAATTCATAATTACAATGGAAAATCTTAATCTGGTTGAAACGTTTTCGGAATTCAAGGAATTCAAGAACATTGATCGTCCCACTATGATGCGCATTCTTGAGGACGTATTCAGGCATTTGCTGATAAAAAAACACGGCACTTCAGATAATTTTGATATTATTGTGAACATTGACAAGGGTGACCTTGAAATTTGGCGTACTCGCGAAATTGTTGAAGACGGCAAAATAGAAGATGAAAACCTTCAAATTGAATACTCAGACGCGATCAAAATTGAACCCGATTTTGAAGTGGGAGAAGAGGTGTATGAGCAAGTTAAACTTGCTGATTTTCAAAGACGTGAAATTTTAGCCATACGACAGCACCTCAATTCAAAAATACTTGAATATGAAAAAGACAACGTATATAAAAAGTATGTTGATAAGGTTGGTGAAGTGCTTACAGGCGAAGTGTATCAGGTATGGAGAAAGGAAATTCTGGTACTTGATGAAGAAGGTATTGAACTGGTATTGTCTAAAGACGGGCAAATTCCGGCAGATATATATAAAAAGGGTGATACCATCAGGGCCGTTATTGAATCTGTTGAAATGAAGAACAACTCTCCAGTAATTTATCTTTCAAGAACATCGCCGGTATTTTTGGAGCGTTTGTTTGAACAGGAAGTACCTGAAATTTATGACGGACTTATAACAATAAAGAATATTGTAAGAGAACCTGGAGAAAGGGCAAAAATTGCGGTAGAATCATATGACGATCGCATTGACCCTGTTGGTGCATGTGTTGGAATGAAAGGTTCACGTATTCATGGCATTGTAAGAGAATTACGCCAGGAAAATATTGATGTAATCAACTATACAAACAATATGCAGCTTTATATTGCACGCGCATTAAGTCCTGCAAAAATCACAAGTATTAAACTGCTTGAAGATGATAAAAGAGCCGAAGTTTATTTAAAATCAGATCAGGTGTCTCTGGCTATTGGAAAAGGAGGCCACAACATCAGGCTTGCTGCAAAACTGACAGGATATGAAATTGATGTTTACAGAGATAGCACACCAGACAATGAGGATGTGAGTATTCAGGAATTTGATGATGAAATTGACGCCTGGATTATTGAAGAATTTAAAAAGATTGGACTGGATACAGCCAAAAGCATTCTGGAACTTGACATTGAAGAACTGATGTCAAGAACAGACCTTGAAGAAGAAACAATTAAAGAAGTAATAAGAATTCTTAAAGCTGAATTTGAATAATTTCGTACTTTTACGTCATTATTCTTTGCATTGAGAATATTAAATGAAATATAGGAGAAGTCTATGTCAAATGAAAATGCTCCTTTGAGACTACAAAAAGTAATGAGTGAATTCAATATTGGATTGCAAACCATTAATGAATTTCTCAAAAAGAAAGGCCTTATTAAAGAAGACCTGAAGCCAACAGCAAAAGTGGAATACGATTGGTATCTTCTGCTTGTTAAAGAATTTCAGGGTGAAAAAAACATCAAACAACAAAGTCTTAAGGTTGCTGTTGGTTCAGAAAAAAAGGACGCTGTTTCCATTGATCCTGTTGAAAAACCAGTTTCCACTGAAATAACTGAAAAACAACCTGAAGAGGAAAAACCTCCGGTTGAAACACCTGAAATTAAGGAAAAGGACGAAAAGAAAACAACAGAAGAAACTATTGAAGAGGAAAAACCTTCAAAAGAAAAAGCAAAAGACGAATCCCCTGAAACAGAACAACCTGTGCAAGGTCCAAAAATTATTGGAAAAATTGATGTTGATGCTCAAAAAAACAGGTCAAAAACTAAAAAACCAAAAGAAACTGAACAAATCACTTCTGAAGAAGAAAAACAGGAAATAACCGAAAAAAAAGAGGAACTGCCCGTTCAAGAAGAAGCTCCTGAAGAACAGGAATTACCTGTAATTGAAGAAACTGTGGAAGAAGAAAAGGAAGAAGAAACAGAGCAGGAACAACCTCAGGAACAACCTCAGGAAGAAGAGATTGTTGAAATTACAAAAAAAATCTCAGACCCTGGCATGATTGAAACTCAGTATGAAAAGCTTACTGGTCCTACAATCGTTGGAAAAATTGATGTTGAACAGTTTGCTAAAAAAACAGAAAAACCTGAGAAAAAAGATAAATCAAAGGATAAAAAAGTTCCTGTTGCTTCATCTCACGATGAAAAAGTAAAAAAACGCAAACGCAAGCGGATTGATAAAGGTAAAGAAAGCGATTTTAAGGGAAAACGCGAAGACAGGCAAAAAGAAAAGCCTGTGGAGATTTCGGATGAAGAAATTCAAAAGCAAATAAAAGAAACGCTAGCAAGACTTACTTCTTCAGGAAAATCAAAAGCTTCCAAATACAGAAGACAAAAAAGAGACACCGTGTTTCAACAACATCAAACTGAACAGGAAGAAATTGAAAAGCAAAAAAACCTGCTTAAAGTGACAGAGTTTCTTACAGCCAATGATCTTGCCTCAATGATGAATGTGCATGTAAATCAGGTAATTTCCACATGTCTGAATCTGGGTCTTTTTGTTTCTATCAACCAAAGGCTTGACGCAGAGGCCATTACTCTTGTAGCCGATGAGTTTGGTTTTGATATTGAATTTGTAAGCATCGATATTGATGATGAATTAATTGAGGAAGAAAAAGAAGACGAAAAAACCCTTGTTTTTCGTCACCCCGTTGTCACTGTTATGGGTCATGTTGACCATGGAAAAACCTCGCTGCTTGACAATATTCGTAAAACCAATGTTATTGCTGGAGAATCCGGTGGTATCACACAGCATATTGGAGCCTACGAGGTACAATTGCCTGATAATAAAAAAATTACATTCCTTGATACTCCTGGTCACGAGGCCTTTACTGCCATGCGTGCCCGTGGTGCCAAGCTCACAGATATTGCCATTATTGTTGTGGCTGCCGATGACAAAGTAATGCCTCAAACTGTTGAGGCCATTAATCACGCCAGAGCAGCGGGTGTCCCTATGATTTTTGCCATCAACAAGATTGATAAACCCAATTCAAATCCTGAAAAAATTAAGGAAGAATTATCTCTCATGAATATTTTAGTTGAAGATTGGGGAGGTAAATTTCAAAGTCAGGAAATCAGTGCCAAACAGGGAGTGAATTTGGATTTATTGCTTGAAAAAATTCTGCTTGAGGCTGAGCTCCTTGATTTAAAAGCAAATCCAAACAAACCCGCTGTTGGGGCTGTTATTGAATCATCCCTTGAAAAAGGAAGAGGATATGTTTCAAAAATTCTCATTCAGTCTGGAACACTTAGGGTTGGTGAAATTGCTGTAGCCGGTTGTTTTCATGGAAAAGTAAAGGCAATGTTTAATGAAAGAAATCAACCGGTAGCTGAGGCTGGTCCTTCTTCTCCTGTTTTGCTTCTTGGACTTGACGGGGCACCTCAGGCTGGAGATAAATTTGGGGTATATGAAACCGAAAGAGAAGCAAAACAGGTTTGTACCAAACGTCAGCAGCTCATCAGAGAACAAGGACTCAGAACACAGAAACACATTACTCTGGACGAAATTGGCCGAAGAATTGCCATTGGTGATTTCAAAGAACTCAATGTGATTGTGAAAGGTGATGTGGATGGTTCTATTGAAGCTTTGTCTGATTCATTACTGAAATTGTCAACACAGCAGGTTCAAGTCAATGTAATTCACAAATCTGTGGGACAGATTACAGAGTCTGATGTTTTACTTGCATCTGCTTCGGATGCGATTATTGTTGGATTCCAGGTTCGTCCTTCTTTAAATGCCAGAAAACTTGCTGAAACAGAACAAATTGATATCCGCACTTACTCTGTTATTTATGACGCGATTGAAGAAGTTAAAGCAGCCATTGAGGGGATGCTTGCTCCAACAATTGAAGAAAAAATTGTTGGGAATATTGAAATTCGTGAAGTTTTCAAAATTTCAAAAGTGGGTGCAGTGGCCGGATGTATGGTGCTTGATGGCAAAGTAGGCCGAAACACAAAAATCAGAATTATCCGTGAAGGAATTGTGATATACGAAGGAAATCTTTCTTCTCTCAAGCGATTTAAAGATGATGTAAAAGAGGTTTCAACAGGATATGAATGCGGACTTTCTGTTGAAAACTTCAATGACATCAAAGTTGGTGATATCATAGAGGGATTTGAAATAACTGAGAAAAAAGCAAAATTGTAATTGTCGAAACATCGCAAATGTTTTCTCTTGTAGTGTGCTTTGTTAGAGACTCCGGCCCTGTTTATTATGAAACAGCATTAAGAGACGGAATCATTGAACCATGGAATGCATTGTCTTCGCTGGCATATCTTTTTCCTGCTGTTTTTTTTGTTTTGAAAACTTGGCGAAACTATCAAAAACATCAGTTTTTAATGTTTTTTGCCGCCCCGTTGCTTATGCTGGGAGGAATTGGGAGCGCACTTTATCATGCTTTTCGTTCATCTGATATTCTCATGTGGCTTGATGTTTTGCCCATTTTTATTTTAACCATGTCTCTTGGAGCATGGTTTATGTTTCTTACATTCAGAAAGAAAATTCCTGCTATTTTTCTCCTGACTGGATTCATCTTGCTGCGCTTTATTGCATTTAAAATTTTTCAGTTACAAACGGCAATCAATGTTTCTTACTTTCTTGCCGGTTGTTATATCTTTATTCCTGCAATTTTCTATTTGCAAAAAAACCAATTTCGCCACGCTGGTTTTCTTGTTTCTTCTGTTGTATTATTTGGAGCTGCTCTACTCATGAGATATTACGATGATTTTCAAAACCATCTGTTTTCTGCCGGTACTCACTGGTTGTGGCATATCTTCTCTGCTGCCGGTGCTTTTCTGCTTGGAAATTTTCTGTATAAATCTTCTCAATTGCAGGAGCAAACAAACCCTATTCAACAACAAGCATGATAGAAACAACAGATTGTTGAGTTTTTTTTTAACATCCCGAGCAGTTTATTTTATCTAATGATCATTACATCCAATAGTCTTTAATACGTTTTTTAAATTTTTATTAATTCAACGTTATTAATATGTGATTTTTGTTTTAAAAAGTCATTTATCGTATATATTTTTTAACTTTGTGAACATATTAAGGATAAATATTTTCCAAATGAAAAATGAAAATATCACAATACTTTTGGTTGATGATGAAAAAGATATTCTGGAGTTTCTTTCATACAACCTAAAAAAGGAATCTTATCAGGTGGTTACAGCCCGATCCGGAGAAGAAGCCATTGAAAAAGCTGTTCGCACAAAACCCTCTTTGATTGTTTTGGATGTGATGATGCCTGGAATGGATGGTATAGAAACCTGTACAGAATTGAGAAAACTGAAGGAAACAAAAGACTCTGTTATCATTTTTCTCACAGCAAGGAGTGAAGATTATTCACAGATTGCAGGACTTGATGCCGGAGCTGATGATTATATAAGCAAACCCGTAAAACCAAAAGTTTTTCTTAGCAAAATCAAAGCTCTGCTTAGGCGTTCTCCAAAGAATGACGAGGGAAGTACTAAGGAAGCCATTGAGATTATCAATCTAAAAATTGATCCTGAATCATATGTGGTCTTTGTTGATGGCAAAGAAATGTCTTTGCCCAAAAAGGAATTTGAGTTATTGCAGTTACTAGCTTCAAAACCCAACAAAGTGTTTACCCGCGATGAAATTTTTTCCAAAATATGGGGAAATGATGTTATTGTTGGTGAGCGTACCATAGATGTACACATTAGAAAAATTCGTGAAAAATTGAATATTACTTCAATTAAAACCATTAAAGGAGTTGGCTACAAATTTGAACTCTGATGAAAAGCAGCCCCAGGCAACTTTCTTTGATTTTAGCAATGTTTTTTTCATTGCTAATATTGGTTTTTTCAGGTGTTTTACAGTTGATTTTCTATGCTAATATTCATTTTTTGTATTCTGTTTTAATAGTAATATTCTTTTTCCCAGTGTTTTATTTTGTATTCAGATATGCGCTTGAACGGTTTATTTATGATAAAATCAGGATTATTTACAAAACCATACGCCGCTCAAAAAGTGGAGAAAGAAACAAAAATCGCTTGTTATATCATAAAGGAAAAAGGGATATGCTGGACGCTGTCAGTCAGGATGTTGAGCAATGGGCTGAATTCCATGAAAAGGAAATAGCAGATTTGAAACGGCTTGAAGCATACAGGAGAGAATTTCTGGGCAATGTTTCACATGAGCTAAAAACACCCATTACTACTATTCAGGGATATGTACTTACATTGTTGGACGGCGGCATGGATGATCCCAAAGTGAACAAAAAGTATTTGCTTCGAACAGCAAAAAGTATAAACCGAATGATTGCCATTGTAAATGATTTGGAAACCATTTCAAAATTTGAAGCAGGGATTATTCAACTTCAGCAAAAAAAATTCAATTTTACATACAGTGTCAAAGAGGTGTTTGATTTTATGGAAATGAAGGCTCAAAAACGGGGCATCAGTCTTGTTTTCAAAGGAAATCCTGACCTTCCCTGCTATGTAATGGGAGACAGGGAAAAAATCAGACAGGTATTGATAAACCTCATTGACAATGCTCTTAAATACGGAAAAGAATCAGGAGAAACATCCGTCAGTATATTTGACATGGACGACCACGTTCTTATTGAAATTACCGACGATGGCATTGGTATTGAAGAACAGGATATTCCAAGGGTATTTGAGCGGTTTTACAGAACCGAAAAAAGCAGATCACGTGCACAGGGAGGCACGGGTTTGGGATTGGCAATTGTTAAGCATATCATTGAAGCGCACAAGCAAACCATCAATGTGCGAAGTAAAATTGATTTGGGTAGTACCTTTGCTTTTACTCTGAAAAAAGCATAAAAACTAAGCACCTATTCTTCCATTTGTTTTCGGGAGTTTTCCACTTTTCTTTTTTCTTCTCTTACTCTGGTTTGAGCTTGTGTAGCAATTTGTTCTGCTTCCTGAATTTTTGTCTTATTTTCTTCGTATTCAGATTTGCTAATCGTTCCTTTCTGATATTTTTCTTCATTTCTTGTGCGCGCCTGTTCAATATTGTCAAACATTCCAGAAACAACATTTTCCTGTCTGTCTAGTTCAGCATCTGCATCATCAAACTTCCCTTTCATTTTATTTCTTGATTCTTCAGAACGGATCATCCCAAAGTCACGTCCGCTCATGTCTCCTTTATCTCTCCCATAAGCGTGTCCCTTTCCACTTTGTTCTCCATCTTTCTTTTGCTCTCTCTCTTGTGTTTGTTCTCCTTTTTGATCTTTTTTTCCAGTATTATCTCTTGCCTGTGTTTGATCTTGTTTGTGCTGGTTGTCCTTGCCTCCCTGATTATCTGGTCGTGTAGATTGTTGCTCTGTATCTTGTGTGTTGTTGCCTTTTTTATTATCCTGACCTTTTCCTTTTTGTGAAAATACAACTGAAATTGAAAATACACACAAAAAGATTACTGAAATTACTTTATACATTTTCATAAGTTTGGTTCCTTTTCTTTAAATATCTTTTAATAATTCATTGACTTTCGTTTCTGTTTCAGAAACATCTTGTTTTACTTCATTTACTGAGGCATCTATTAATTCTGATTCTTCTTCAACAAATGCAACTTCTTCCTCAGGAGTTAGCATTTCCTGTTCTTTGTTTCCTGAATTTGTACATGCTACAATCATGGCAACTGCACAAATAATTAAAATTGTTTTTTTCATAATTTTTGTTGTTTAATGGTTAAGACATATTTTGATTCTGAACTGACGCTTTTTCAAGATATTCATACATTTCTTCAGGACTTATACTCATAAAAAAGTAATTGACAGGATTCAGGGGTGCTCCGTTTTTTCGTACTTCATAGTGAAGGTGAGGACCTGTAGCAACCCCACTTCTTCCAACTGACCCTATAATATCTCCCCGTTCTACTTTGGCTCCTGGCTTTACCTCTGACTTAAGTAAGCAAGCATAAATTGAAATATACCCAAACCCATGATCTATGGCAACGATATTTCCAAGACCCTCGAGGTCTGCAGGAGGTTTAATTACTACCCCGGCACCCGTAGCCACAACAGGCACTCCCTGTCTTGCAGCAAGATCAACTCCGTTATGCTGACGTAAAGACTTAAATATGGGATGAACACGCATGCCAAAACCCGAAATCAATACAAATTCATCTTTTTCAATGGGAAGTATTGCCGGAACACTCTGCAAAAACATCTTTTTTCCATATGCCAGTTCAAATAAAAGCCTGATTTTCCACATCAGTTGAACTGATTTATCTGCCGTTGATTTCACTTTCACTATTGTTGAGCTCATTAAACTGGAATAATCAAAACCTTCCATATAAAAAGACATCTCCAGTGTCAATGATTTGAGTTGCTCAATTTCTGCATCAAATGTCAGTTTTTGTATTTCCTTTTCCTTTTCCAGTAATTGTTCATACATAATAATGGATTGCTCAAGTTTCTGCAGCGCAACATTATAATTCTCTTCAAGTAATTTTAAATCACGCTTCATTTGCCTTTCGTGGGGAGAAGGATAAATGTAAGATACCAGTATCACAAACACAAAAGCAAAACCTATTCCTGAAAGCAAAACCCAAATTATGTTTTTCAACTTAACATTGGAACCCTCTCCTATTCTCTCATAGGTTAGTGTTTCTGGATTTAAACGATAACGTGGCTTCACTTTTTTTTTTAAAACCTGTATTTCACAAAAGTAATCTTTTTTTTTGTTTTTAACTATCTTTGTAAAAAAAAGAAAAAATGAATATTCGAATAAAACAAGCGGATATGTATGCTGCAAAAACCAATGTCGTTATATTGGCAGCTCAGATAAATCAAATTCCACAAGGGATACTTACAAAAGAAGAAGAAGCCTGGCTTAAAAAACTTCCCGAAGAGAAAAAGGAAAAGAATTTTTTTCATTTCAACAAGCTCAACTATCATGTTATGGTTTGTATTGTTCCTGAAATAAACGAAGAAGAGGAAAACGAAAGAAAAGAAAAAATCAGGAAACTTGGTTCAACTGTAGCTTCTGTGTGCAAGAGTGAGAGTATTGAAAACCTCACCCTGTCATGCATCAAAAATTTTGAAGAAGAGGTGAATGATTTTCTTGAGGGCTTGTTCCTGTCTCATTATAATTTTGAAAAATATAAAAGCAAACAGGAAAAGAAAAAAACACTTTCTGTGGTCACTATAGCAGGAATAAAGTTAAATAAAAACAAACTCAAAGAACTTCAGAAAAAAACTGAATCAGTTTTTATTGCCCGCAATTGGGTCAATGAACCCGGATCTTCTTTAACACCACTAGGTTTTACAAAAGAGGTGAGTGAATTATTTGCCAACATTCCTGGTGTTAAAACTGAAATATTCTCTCCAAGAAAAATCTCATCTCTTAAGATGGCTGGCATTGAGGCCGTTTCAAAAGGAGGACCAAATCCTCCTGCTTTTATTGTTTTGGAATATATTCCTCAACATCTTAAAAAACAGCAACCAATTGTATTGGTTGGAAAAGGAATATTTTTTGATACCGGAGGTATCAATTTGAAACCAGGTGCAGGACTGGCCGATATGAAATGTGATATGTCAGGTGCTGCTGCTGTTGCTTCAGCGATGTATCTCATCGCTTCAATGAATCTTGATGTTCCTGTGGTTGGCCTTATTCCTGCTACCGAAAACAGACCCGGAAACATTGCCTATTTGCCCGGGGATGTCATTACTATGATGAACGGAGTCACTGTTGAGGTGAAAAACACAGATGCTGAGGGACGCATGATTCTGGCAGATGCATTATGCTATGCAAAAAAATACAATCCTGCTGTTGCAATCACTATAGCAACACTCACCGGAAGTGCTCATTCCACATTTGGGCACCATGCCATTGCCGGAATGCAAAACAAAGCCGAAAACTGGTTTTCTTTGCTCAAGTCTGTCAGTTTTGAAGTCCATGAAAGAATTGCCGAGCTCCCCATGTGGAAAGATTATGAAGACATGATAGAGTCTGGCATTGCAGATATACAAAATATTGGAGGGAAATATGCAGGAGCAATCACTGCTGCAAAATTTCTTCAGAAATTCACCGACTATCCATTTATTCATCTTGATATTGCAGGCCCGGCATTTACAGAAAAAGCTGAAGCATATGTTCCTGCAGGAGGCACCGGAGTGGGTGTGCGTTTGTTTTATGCGTTTCTAAGAAAAATCTCTCAGCTTCAGGGATAAACAACTCAAAATAAAGCCCCTTTTTTTGTTATGAATATTTTTAAATTATTTGTTTTCTCTGCCCTTTTTTCATTGTGTATTCAGGGATTTGCTCAAACCGGCAGCATTCAGATTTATTGCAAGCCAGATGTGAATATATATATCAACGACAAGCTGGTGGGCAGAACCAGTGGAGAAATGTCGGGGTTGTTTGTGGAAAATATTCCAGCAGGTCAGGTCAGTGTGCGGGCATACAAACAGGGATATTCAGCAGAAACAACAATTGTAACAATTGAAGAAGGAAAAATATCAGAATTATATTTTAACATTCAGAAATCCGATTTTCAGAAAGAAAAGCAAATTGGTATTCAATTGCATTTTGGCACATTTGGGTTGTTTAATGTGAACAATGTGTTTACCAAAGCACAATATTCATTTGGATTTACTCCACATTTTGATGTGCAAATTCACAATCATTTTGCAGCAGGAATTGAGGTTATGACCATGTGGGGAAAACCAGATACAGAAGATGAGCCCAGACTTATGATACATCCAAATCTCAGAGTAAAGGCAATGTTTAGTCCGACACCAAAGCTACGAATTGAAATTCTTGTTGCCAGCGGATTTGCATGGTGGCCAGAGAATCAAAACACTGCCCATCTTACTTCCGGTTTCAATGACAATCGAACAGGATGGGATTTTAGAGCTGCAGCAGGAATTGAATATGTATTGACTGAAAAAACCGCACTGTGTCTTAATTTCGGTTATTGTGCTTCAAGCAGCACAAATGATAATATCATATGGATAACTCATGATACAATGCTAGTGAGTTTTGGTCCTGTTTTTAATTTCTAGAAACCCCTTTTTTCTTTTTTTTCTTTTTCTTTTTGTCAATATCAATCAGCACATAGTTCATGTTTCCCATATTTAGTTGGGCTGCATATTCAATCTGATGTTTGCCCGAAGGGTTGCCTGCTTTCACAAACGCATCATCACATTTACATCGTGAGTCAACCAAATCGTGACTGGCCTGCTCAATTGCAACAATATCAGTTGAAACAAGAATTCCAATGTCTTCCATAAATGGTTCGGGTGCATGTTTTGAACAATCACACGAACGTGAAATATTAGCAAGCACATTCACATAAATCATTTTTCTCAGATTCATCATAACATAAGTATATTCCACAAGCCGTTCAAGAAACACATTCCCGTCGGTTGATGCCCAGGGAATTGTAAACGCCTGAACAGGGCATTCCCCAATGCATTTTGCGCATCCAATGCATTTTGATTTGTCAATGGTAAGTGGATCAAGGGTAATAGCACCTGCCGGACACTCTCTCACACAAACACCACAATTGATGCACTTGTCCGGTTTTGTTCCCGGAATATCTGATGCATGAAGTGCCATTTTTCCTGCTATGGATGCCAGTCCCATGCCCACATTTTTAATGGCTCCGCCAAACCCGGCACTTCCATGCCCTTTGAAATGAGAAAAAATTACATAGGTGTCATAATCAAAAAAATGTTTGCCAAGAAAAACTTTGTTGTAGTGTTTTGTGCTGCATTGAACAACCGAATCGCCATCGGAATCCAATATATCAATTGGAGCATAGGTAAAACCATGATCACGGGCAAGCTGAATATGGCTGTCTGTGTATCTGCGTTTGCTCACATACAAAACATTGGTTTCAACAAATGTTGCCCCAAGCAAAAGCACAAGATCTTTCATTAACAGAGGTGAAAGAAAGTTCTTATTCCCCTCTTCTCCAAAATGCACTTTAAAGGCTATGTTTCCTTTGGCCTCATCCTGAATATAGGCAAATACTTTCAACAAGCCCTCTGCCGAAATATCAGAGGTAAAATACACTTTTGAAGGCTCCGCTTTCTGAGCAAAAACGACTAAACTGTAACAAAATACTAAAAAAAGAATAGTTTTTTTCATATTATTTCTGTTGGATTTATTTTACTGCAATTTTCAATACGTCAATAATCATTTTCAGGGTTTTTACCAAAGTCACACTGCTTGCTTCTCTTTTTCTGAAATGTACAGGAAATTTCAAAACAACAATGTTGTTCTTTCTGCATTTTTTCAATATTTCAACGTCAAAAGCAAAACCTTGTATATTGAGTGTGCTAAACAAAACAGGGACAACATCAGAAGAGAATACTTTGAGTCCACACTGGGTGTCTTTAAAACCCCTCACTGCAAAAGATCTGACAAATAATGAAAAGATACGGCTCCCTGCATTGCGATAGAAGGGGGTTTTGTTATAAAATTCTGACTGTTTCAGAGAGCGATCTCCGATGGCAACTTCAGTTTCACCATTGCGAACAGCATAAATCATATCAAGCATATTCTGCATTTTGTAAGGAACATCAATGTCGGTAAACACACACACGTTTCCTTTTGCATTCAACATTCCGGTTTGCACTGCAGCACCTTTTCCTTTGTTGGAATCATGTTGCAAATACTGAAAATTCTGTTTGTTGCAAACCTCCAAAATTCTGCCTTTATCTTCAAAACCATCATTAACAATAAGCACTTGGGCAGGTTCTTGCAGACCCTGTAGTTCATTGAATAAATAACGCATATCCTTTTCAAAGGAATCATGTATTTTGAAACAAGGAATAATAATGCTAATCAAAGAAATTTGTTTAGAGATGCAATATTATTGAATTTTCAGGACATGAAAAAAGCCCTGAACATTGCTCAGAGCTTTTTGTTAATTCTTATTCCAAATTTACACCTTGGAAAAATGTGTAATTGTTTCTGTGGTAACTCCGCCATCAGTATCAGATTCTTTTACCCATAATTCTTTGTTAGTAAGGCGAAGAATTTCTGATTCAACCCATTCTCCCCATACTGTAGTATCTGTAATGTCCTGCATTCTCATTGACACATGGGTTTTGTCTGAGTTGAATTTCCACTCAAGATTAACATTGATAGAGAGGCCTCCAAAAGAATAAATCACTTTTCCTTTTCCATCTTTCATTAGCTCAAATCTTACAGCTCCAAATTCCTCTGTAATTGTTTGTTCAACATTGTTAACAATCATTTTATCAATTTTCCAAACACCGGTAATGCGTGATGTTTTGCCAAGAATACTGAAAGAAGGACCTTCTTCGTACTTTCCGCAGCTATTGAGCATAAACATGCCAGCCATAACAACTGCCAGTAATAATGTGATTTTTTTCATAATGCTTTTTTTTAGGTTTATGCAAAATTACATAATTATTTATAAACAGGCTATTAACTCAGCATTATTTTCTTTCAAAAATGTCTGTCAAAAGCAAAAAAATAAACGTTTGAAAATTACGTCAATACAAATGCTTATGAGGATTCGTGTTTAAGTGGGAGGTCAGCTTTTTCTTTTTGCCACATTTTTGTGTTTATGCATAAAGTTAGCAATACAAAATCAAAAAAAACTTTTCAATTATGCGTCAATATTAGCATATTTCGCGTGTTTTTCAATGAATTCTCTTCGTGGAGGAACTTCATCACCCATCAACATTGAAAAAATCCGGTCTGCTTCGGCAGCATTGTCAATTGTAACCAACCTCAATGTTCTGGTTTCAGGATTCATCGTTGTTGCCCAAAGTTGCTCAGCATTCATTTCTCCCAACCCTTTATATCTCTGTGTATGTATCCCTTTTTCGGTACCATCAGGCGAAAGTTCCTTAATCAAAGCTTGTCTTTCTTCCTCAGACCAGCAATATCTCTGAGTGTTTCCTTTTTTAACAAGAAAAAGAGGCGGTGTGGCAATATACACATATCCGTTTTCAATGAGAGACCGCATGTATCTGAAGAAAAATGTGAGGATCAAAGTTGTAATATGGCTTCCATCCACATCAGCATCCGTCATGATGATAATTTTATAATATCTGAGTTTCGACAAGTTGAGCGCTTTTGAATCTTCTTCAGTTCCAATTGAAACACCCATTGCAGTAAACATATTTCTTATTTCTTCACTCTCAAAAATCTTATGCTGCATCGCTTTTTCCACATTGAGAATTTTCCCTCTCAGTGGCAGGATTGCCTGATATTTTCTGTCTCGTCCTTGCTTAGCTGTGCCACCTGCAGAATCACCCTCAACAAGATAAAGTTCGCACAATGCCGGGTCTTTTTCTGAACAATCAGCAAGTTTTCCCGGTAAACTGTTTGAAGAAAGCACATTTTTTCTTTGAACCATTTCACGGGCTTTGCGTGCTGCATGACGAGCTGTTGCTGCAAGAATCACTTTGTTTACAATGACCCTGGCTTCTTTGGGATGCTCTTCAAGATAATTGTTCAGGGCCTCTCCCACCAAAACATCTACAGCACCAATGACCTCATTGTTTCCAAGTTTGGTTTTTGTTTGTCCTTCAAACTGAGGTTCCTGTACTTTCACTGAAACAACTGCTGTCAAGCCTTCTCTGAAATCATCACCACTGATATCAAACTTGAGTTTTGCAAGCATCCCTGAACGTTCAGCATAGCTTTTCAAAGTCCTCGTCAAGCCCCTTCTGAAACCGGCCAGATGTGTTCCTCCCTCAATGGTATTGATATTGTTTACAAAACTGTGTACATTTTCTGCAAATGAAGTATTATACTGCATAGCAAATTCAACCGGAATTCCGTTTTTCTCTCCTTCAATAAAAATGGGTGCTTCTATAAGTTTTTCTCTTGTAGAATCAAGATAATCAATAAAATCAACGAGCCCTTTGGATGAATAAAACTCCTGATAGGGATTTCCATTGTCTTCAACAACCTCACGTTCATCAAGCAGTGTCAGCTTGATCCCTTTATTGAGAAAAGATAATTCCCTGAGTCTGGATGCAAGAATATCAAAACTGTATGTTGTTGTAATAAAAATTGTATCATCCGGTTTGAAAAAAATTTTTGTTCCTTGTTTTTCCGTCGGTCCTACTTCTTTGACAGAATATTGGGGAGCCCCTTTTTCATATTCCTGAATATATTCTTTTTTGTCTCTATAAACTGAGGCAACCAGATGTGTGGAAAGAGCATTGACACATGATACACCAACACCATGTAACCCTCCTGAAACTTTATATGAGTCTTTATTGAATTTCCCTCCTGCATGCAACACTGTCATAACAACCTCAAGTGCCGACCTCTGCTCTTTTTCATGCAAATCAACAGGTATACCACGCCCGTTATCAATAACTGTGATTGAGTTATCCTGATGAATTATAACATTAATTTCTGAACAATAACCAGCAAGTGCTTCGTCAATTGAATTGTCAACTACCTCATAAACAAGGTGGTGTAGTCCTCTTGAAGATACATCCCCAATATACATGGCCGGACGTTTTCTGACGGCCTCAAGACCTTCCAAAACCTGAATACTGTCTGCAGAATAATCTCCATTGGTTTCTTTTGGATTTTCATCTCCCTCTGCTCTTTGTAATAAATCATTTATATCGCTCATAATCAACTTGTTAAATCTTTCAACATGAATATACAAAAGTAGTCATTTTTTCTGAAACAAATGGAATTTTTTATTAACAATTTCAAGGTTTCCTGCAAATAATTATTAATCTCTTCTCATTAAAAATAAATATGTTAATTTTATATCCGATTTTGGAAAAACAATATGGCTTCTTTGAAAAAGTATTTAAGATTTTTTATACCTGCAACACTGGCAATTTTGCTCTGGATTTTGTCATGGGGCCTCGCTCGTATCAATATGTCTGAGCCAAACTATATCAGTTTATCTGAAAGTATTTCAGACAAATTTATAAAGAAAGAGAAAACGTTAATTCAGGTTGTTGATGAGCTTTCTGTTAGTGAAGATGTTTTTTCCAATTTCAACGCAATCATACATACACTATCAAACAATGAAACAAGACAAACACAACTTGCTTTTTTTGTTTTTGACAATAAGGAATTGCTTTTATGGTCTAGTAACATTATACCTATTGATGGTTTTGAGGAACAGATACTCCGTTCCAATCAACAGCTGATTAAACTAAGCAATGGTTATTATTACTGTGTTACCAGAGAATCCGGAGAGTTGACAATCGCAGGATTGCTCCCCGTTTTTTATCAGTATCCCTATGAAAACAGATATCTGAAAAACGGCTATGCTTCTTTTTTTGGAAAAACAAACAACTTGTTTCTTGGAAATTCAGCTGACAGCGGGTTTGCAATTTTGAATATCAACGGAGACTATATTTTTTCTGTTGAGACTGATTCTGAGGCTTCCCGCAACACAGTTCCTTTTATCTGGATTTTTCTATTTTTTCTCGGATCGGTTACCTTTTTCTTCATCTTTCTTTCCCGGGTTTTGTTCAAAAAGCAAAACAGTCCCTTGTTTGTGATTCCTGTAATGGTTTTGCTGGTGCTTATTCTCCGGTATCTTCAGATACGATTTTTCTTTCCATGGTTTTTATATTCAGATGCCCTGTTTAGTCCTGTCCACTATGCATGGAATATTTGGTTTGCATCATTGGGTGATTTGCTGGCTCATGCTTATTGTTTTCTGTTTTTGAGCATATTTTTCTATACAACATATAACAACAAAGCCCGGTATGTTCGTTTTTCTCTCCGCAGAATTGTTTTGCTTATATTTTTATCTGTTGTTTTATTATTTCTGTTTATCGGAACAAATGTAATTGTTGAAACTCTTATTATTAATTCAACTCTTTTATTAAGTTTTGATGATATCCTTAAATTAAAGTTTGTTGATTTTTCTGGACTACTTATTGTGATTCTCACACCTGTTGCTTTTGTTTATTTTTCTACAGTCTTTTTTCAATTAATAAGAAAAAACCTCAAAATTCGTAAAGAGATTTTTACAATACTCTTTGTAACAATTATTTTGTTTTCAATTTTTGCTTTGATATTTTCAAAGTATTGGATACAGATTGTTTTATTTATATTCTTTTTTATTGTTGTTGTTGGATTGAAAAGGCGATTTTTTAAGATTTCTGGAGCATTTGGCATTATTTCTTTGCTGTTGTTTACATTTAGTTTTGGACAATTAATGAATAAAGTGAACAAGGAAAAAGAACATAGTTTTAGAAATCTTTATGCCATTCAGTTATCCAGCGAGCAGGACCCCATAGGTGAATATTTGTTTGAGGAAGTTGCCGGAAGAATTGTGAATGACCAAAATCTTGCTGACGGTCTTTCTTTTTCTGAAGAGCCTCAGGTTTTTGCAGAAGAGTATTTGAGAAGGTATTATCTGGGTGGTTACTTTTCAAAATACCACATCCAGGTCACCCTTTGCAAACCACGAGATTATCTTTTTCTTGTTCACTCAGAATTAGAAGTGCCCTGTGCTGATTTTTTTTCCTCTTTAAAGATGAACTTCGGAACACCCACAATGGTTCCTGACTACTGGCTTATTGATGATTCAACAGGAAGACCTAATTATTTATATGAAACACGATTTGAAAACACGCATTCAAAAGGCACAGATACCATATTCATGTTTCTTGAAATGATTGCAATTCCAAAAATTAATGTCGTTGGATATCCCGAATTGCTTGTGGAAGAAAAAATAATAAGAAAAACACGTCGCTTTGATTATACTTATGCCAAATACTTCAACAGAGAGCTTATCAGCCAGTATGGTGATTATCATTATTCTCTGATTTTAGGAGAGCATATGAACAAACATGACATTACTTTTTTATCACACGAAGATTATTCTCATATGATATATCCGGTTGATGCATACAGAACCATTGTGGTGAGCATCCCTGAAAAGAAATTGTTTGAAAATGCAGCTACTTTTTCATATTTGCTTTTACTATTTGCTGTTTTTCATTATTTGTTTTTTCTTTTTACAAACCTTATTCAAAGAGAGCCTCTTCTCTCTTTGTTTGCTTTCAAAACACGTCTGCAATCGGCCAGTATTTTTCTTGTTATTCTTAGTTTTATTGTGGCAGGGGTTATCACTGTCAACTTTTTTATCAAGTACCACAACAACAAGAACAGGGAAATAATGAGGGAAAAATCTTACTCACTGCTGGTTGAACTTGAACATAAGTTGCGCAATTATGAATCTTTAGGGCATGATGATACTGAGTATCTCAATGAGTTGATGGCAAAATTTTCAAATGTTTTTTTTACAGATATTAATCTTTTTTCAACTTCAGGGCGTCTTATTGCCACATCACGTCCACAGGTGTATCAGCAAGGGCTTATTTCCAGCTATATTAACCCGGGGGCTCTTTCCTCTCTTAAAGAAAGTAACACTCCTTATCTGATGCAAAATGAATCAATTGGAAAATTAAACTACACGTCTTCTTACCTTCCTTTTAAAAATTTCAGGGGCGATGTCATTGCTTATCTCAATCTTCCGTATTTTGCAAGAGAAAATGAGTTGAAAACTGAAATTTCTTCATTCCTTATTGCTTTCATCAATTTCTATGTATTTCTCATTGCACTTGCAATTATTATTGCACTTGTCATTGCAAATTATATTACCCTTCCTCTTCGAATTATCGGCGAAAAGCTGAGAACACTCAAACCAGGCAAGCCCAACGAAAAAATTCAATGGAACAAACAAGATGATATTGGAATTCTCATAAGCGAATACAATCGAATGGTTGACGAACTCTCAGATAGCACAAGATTGCTTATGAAAACAGAACGTGAATCTGCATGGAGAGAAATGGCAAAACAAATTGCCCACGAAATCAAAAACCCCCTTACTCCCATGAAGCTAAGTCTTCAAAATCTGCAAAGAGCTTGGGAAGACAAAGCCCCCGATTATGAACAACGGCTGAAACGGACATCTCAAACGCTCATTGAGCAAATTGATGCTTTATCAAATATTGCATCCGCTTTTGCCAATTTTGCCAATTTGCAGGAAGCAAAATTCTATCCCGTAAATTTGGTTCCCATTATGAAGGATATAGTTCACCTGAATGAAAATAACCTGATACATTTTGATTTAAAATACAATGATGCATTGTCATATGTCGTTCTTGGAGATGATACTCAGATTATTCAAATTATGAATAACCTTATAAAAAATGCTGTTCAGTCAATTCCCCCAAGAGACGCAGGAGATATTGAAATATCTCTTGAAAAAGCCGGAGGAAAAATATTTATTAGTATTAAAGATAATGGCTGTGGAATTTCTGAAGATATTAAGGAAAAAATCTTCTCTCCAAACTTTACATCTAAATCAGGAGGCACCGGTTTGGGGCTTGCAATCACAAAAAAACTCACTGACAGTATGAACGGCTCCATCTCCTTTGTGTCTGAGGTGAACAAGGGAAGTGTGTTTTATCTCAGTTTTCCTGAATTCTGTGATCAAGACACATAAAACTTCATGAATAAAACTCAATTGTTTTGGCAACGTCAAATTATGTCAGTGTAATATTGTATTTTAGCATTTTGTTTTAAAAATCTTTTTATCCTATGGAAACCATCTATCTTATTATTGCCATTATTGCCGGAATTGCCATTGGGTTTGCGGCAGGATTTGTGTTTGCACGCCTTACAGCTGGCAAAGAAAATGTGTCACGAAAAAACTTCGACTCACTGCAAAAAGATTTTGAGTCTGAAAAGGTTAAGTTGCAGGTAGCAGAACAAGAACATCTAAGACTTCAAACTGAAATAAAAGAAAAACAAAATCGTATTGATGATTTCAACCTGCAACTTCAAAATCTGGCAGCCGAAGCAGCAACACTGAAAACAAAATGCGATATCGCCATTGATACTGCAAAAAATACTGAACAGAAACTCATTCAGACAAATGAAAAAACAGAAGCAATTCAGCAACAGTATTTTTCCATTCAAAAGGAAAAGTCACAGCTGACAGCAAGTCTGGACTCTGTGCAATCCAGAAACACTGAACTCCTGAAAGAAACAGAAAAACTGAAACAACAATTTCAGGAACAAAACAGTATGCTCACAAAAACCAAAGAATCTCTGATGTCATTTCAGGAACAAAATAAAAACCTTCAGGAAAAACTCAATACTCAAAAAGAAGAACTGGAAAACATCGGACAAAAATTCACCAAAGAATTTCAGATTCTTGCTGATCAGATTCTGGAACAAAAAAGCATCAAATTTGCTGAGCAAAATCAGGCCAACCTAAAAACCATCCTTGATCCTCTTGGCAAAAACATTGAAGAATTCAAAAGAAAAGTTGAAGAAACATATGATAAAGAATCAAAAGAGCGTTTTTCTCTGGCTGAAAAAGTGAAAGAACTATCCGACCTGAATCAAAAAATTAGCCAGGAAGCACAAAACCTTACACAGGCTTTAAAGGGTTCTGTTAAACAACAAGGAAATTGGGGAGAGATGCTACTGGAAAGTATATTGCAAAACTCCGGATTGAGACGGGATTACGAATATGTGGTGCAATCATTCATCAGAGATACGGCCGGAGAAACTATCAAAGATGAAGAAGGCCGAAAACTACAACCTGATGTGATTGTTAATCTTCCAGACGACCGACAAATTGTAATTGATTCAAAAGTGTCACTTGTTGCCTATGACAGATATGTGGCAGCTACAGACAAGCAACAGCAAACCATTGCTTTGGCAGAGCATGTGAAATCAATCAAAGCACATATAGATGGCTTAAGCTCAAAGAATTATCAGACACATGTAAAATCTCTGGATTTTGTAATGCTATTTGTGCCTCTTGAACCTGCCTACATAATTGCCATGCAACATGATACCGGCTTGTGGGAATACGCCTATAAAAAGAGAATCTTACTCATAAGTCCCACCAATCTCATCGCTGCCCTGAAGCTGGTTGCAGATTTGTGGCAAAGGGAACAGCAAAACAAAAATGCAATGAAGATTGCTGAACGTGGAGCTCAATTATATGAAAAATTTGTCGGTTTTGTGGAAAGTCTCGAAGATATCGGTAAAAAAATTGAAGGAGCAAACAAAAGTTATGAGCAAGCCATGAGTCAACTGAGCACTGGCAGGGGAAATCTTATAAGGCAGGTGGAAATGCTGAACGAACTGGGAGTAAAAGCCCAAAAGGCAATTCCTCCGCATTTGCTGGATGACGAGGAATAGGAAACATCCGAAAATCTATCCCTTATTCTGCAGTTTTACCCAGGAATCTTTCAGGGTTACAATTCTGTTGAATACAGGATTTTCCTTTGTATGGTCGTCATCTGTTATAAAATAACCAAGTCTTTCAAACTGGCACCTGAATTCTTTGCATGCAGCATCAACAAGTGCAGGTTCGCAATAGGCTGTCGTTGTTTTAAATGAATCAGGATTGATGTTTTGCACAAAATCTCCGCCCTCTTCCACATCTTCAGGATTTTCATTGACAAACAGCCTGTCGTATAGTCTTACCTCTGCCTGCCTGGCATGGTCTGCGCTCACCCAGTGAATGGTTCCTTTCACTTTTCGTCCGTCTGGACTATTGCCGCCTCTGCTATCAGGATCATAAGTACAGTGCACCTCAACTACATCCCCATTATCATCCTTAATCACATCGGTGCACTTGATAAAATATGCATATCGAAGTCTTACCTCCTGCCCTGGAGTAAGTCTGAAATATTTTGGTGGTGCTTCTTCCATAAAATCATCCTGTTCAATAAACAGTACTTTTGTAAAGGGTAATTTTCTGCTTCCGTGTTCAGGAAACTCAGGATTGTTGATTGCTTCAAGCTCTTCTGTTTGTCCTTCCGGATAATTTGTTATGACAATTTTTAGCGGATTGAGCACAGCCAGATAGCGGTCAGCAGTTTTATTCAGTTCTTCCCTTAAATAAAATTCAAGCAGTGACAAATCAATGGTGTTGTCTCTTTTTGCCACACCAACTTTTTCGGCAAATGTTCTGATTGAAGAAGGTGTATAGCCCCTGCGTCTTAATCCGCAAATTGTTGGCATACGAGGATCGTCCCATCCGGAAACAAAACCTTCTTTTACCAGTCGTAGCAGCTTCCTTTTGCTCATCACTGTGTAGGTCAGATTCAGGCGTGCAAACTCAATTTGCCGGGGATAGAAAATTTCAAGTGCTTCAATAAACCAATTGTAGAGCGGTCTGTGAATTTCAAACTCCAGTGTACATATTGAATGAGAAATCTCTTCTATTGAATCACTCTGTCCATGAGCATAATCATAGGTGGGATAAATGCACCACTGTGTTCCTGTTCTGTGATGTGGTGTATAGTTAATTCTGTAAAGCACAGGGTCGCGCATGAGCATATTGGGATGTGCCATGTCAATTTTTGCGCGTAATGTACATTCTCCAACTTTAAATTCTCCTTTGCGCATACGCTCAAACAAATCAAAATTTTCCTCTACTGAACGATTTCGATAAGGACTGTTTTCTCCGGGTGAAGTTACTGTTCCTCTTGTTTTACTTACATCTTCAGCAGAAAGATGACACACATATGCTTTGTCTTTTTTTATAAGTAGTACAGCCCAATCATACAGCTGCTGAAAATAATCTGAAGCATAATACAAACGATTATCCCAGTCAAAACCCAGCCAACGAACATCTTTCATAATTCCATCAACATAGATGGTGTCTTCTGTCTCAGGATTTGTATCATCAAAGCGCAGATTTGTTAAACCCCCATATTTTTTTCCAAGTCCAAAATTCAAACAAATAGATTTTGCATGGCCGATATGCAAAAATCCGTTGGGTTCAGGGGGAAAACGAGTATGAACTTTATTATATCGTCCCGAAGACAGGTCCTCGTCAATTATTTGTTCAATAAAATTTTTAACGGGTTTGTTCTCTTCTGTATTGTTTGTAGTCATAAGCTGAAAGCTATTAAAAAATTCATGCAAAATTACGAATTCCCAACGAAACGAAAGAGTTATAATTGAGGAAAAAAACTGTATTTTTGCAACTCAACTAAAACATATGATTTCAATTGAAGGAATGGAGTTTTATGCCTTTCATGGGTGTACTCCGGAAGAAAAGAAAACAGGCATCCACTTCCATGTTGATGTGCACATTGTCTGTGATTTGAGCATACCAGCCCAATCTGACAATATCAGTGATGCCATCAATTATCAAAATGTCTATACTTTGGTTGCAGAACAAATGCAACAAACTTCAAGTCTTATTGAACATGTGGCTCTGCGAATCAGAAATGTCATTGTTGAAACATTTCCTGAAGCTGAAAACGTGAGTGTACGTGTTTCAAAAATGAACCCACCGCTGGGTGGAAAGGTGCAGAAAGTTTCAGTGGTTTTATAAATTCTTTTTCCAAAAGAACTTTTTAAAAAAAATGGTATATTTGTTGTGCCATATTTAATTCATTTACAATGAAAACATATCTTCTTCTTTTTGGATGTATTCTGATTTCACTCTCTGTTTTTTCACAACAGACAGTGCCTGCTACCGGCGGTGATGCTTCTGGTGGCAGCGGTTCTGTGAGTTTTACTGTTGGACAAATTGTTTATTCATCCAACTCCGGAAGCAGCGGCTCAGAAAACCAGGGAGTGCAACAACCATATGAAGTTTCTGTTATTACCAAAACTGATGACTATCCCGAAATAATCCTTGACATCGTCGCTTTTCCTAACCCAACCGACGGGCATCTGGTGTTGAACACTGGTTCTCTTTCTCCTGAAAACACGTTCTGCAGATTATCTGATTTGAACGGAAAACTACTACAGGAAATTCATCTGACAGACAAAAAAACCAATATTCAAATGTTTCAGTATCCTGCTGGAATTTATTTGTTGCAGGTTTCAGATAACCAATCTATTATAAAAGTATTTAAAATAATTAAACATTAACCATATGAAAAAAACATTATCCTTCGTCTTTTTATGCATGCTCCTCTTTGCTTCTTTTGCTCAGACACCACAAAAAATGAGCTATCAGGCCGTTATAAGAGACACTTCCGATCAACTTGCTGTGATGCAAACCATTGGAATGAGAATTAGTGTGCTTCAGGGTTCACCCTCAGGGACTGCTGTATATGTAGAAACACATACTGCATTTACAAATCAAAACGGACTTGTCACTCTCGAAATTGGCGCTGGCACACCTGTCAGCGGTGTTTTTGCAAACATTGACTGGACCTCCGGAGTATATTATCTGAAAACAGAAACCGATGTAACGGGTGGAACAAACTATGATGTGGTTTCCACAACACAAATGCTCAGTGTTCCATATGCGCTTTATGCTGCTGCATCAGAAGCTCCTTTTAATGTGGGCACAGGCCTTTCTCTCACAGGAAACACAATCAACGCACTGACAACCAGCCCATTGTGGAATGCCAACTATATTCAAAATATTCCGGTTGGCTCGACCATGCCAAATTACAATGATGTGCTCATATTCAACGGTTCTGCATGGGCTCCCGGATCCATTGGCGGAGGAACAGGCACAACCATAAACTGTGGGACTAGTTTCAACACAAATTATACAGTGAGAGGCACAGGAAGCAGCGGGTGGGAATGTACAAATGCTTTGGTAATTACAAGTTCAGGATATGTTGGAATAGGAACAACAAGTCCTTCTTCATCCTACAATCTCACCATTGGCACCAACGGATTTTTGGTCAACGGCAGTACAACAACATCAAATATTTATGGCCGCCTGAGAATTGGCAGCACCTCAAGCACAAGTTATGATTTGCAGGTGGATGGTCACACATATATTACCAGCGGACTCAGAGTGGGCACATCTTCTTCTCCGCCTTCAAGTGGAATTATTGCTAGTGGAGAAATCCGAACAAATGCAAACTTCTATCAGGGAAGCAGTTCAACAGGAACCGGAACAGTGATGGTAAGAACTTCGGGGGGTGAACTCAGACCTCAATCTTCAACAATAAAAGTCAAAGAGAACGTTCAGCCATTGTCGTTCAATAAGGCCAACTTGTTTGCTTTACGTCCTGTAACCTACAACCTGAAACCCGCCCTTGGTGGAGGAAGTGAAGTGGGACTCATAGCCGAAGAGGTGGAAAAAACAATGCCCCAACTGGTCATTTACGGACCTGCACGCCAGTGGGAAGGTGAAACCGGACTCATTTCCACAGACGAAAATGGAAACGAAATTCTCATCCCCGGACAGGAAGAACCCTATTCGGTATCATATGATCGCCTGGCAATTTATCTGCTTGAAATTGTGAAAGAGCAGGAACAAAGAATCAATGAACTGGAAAGGTTGGTTGAGGAAATGAAGGATGAAAAATAGAACTCTATTCTGATTTGGCTGATTTTTTCCCTTAACATTACAACTGTTTCAGCATCCAGATTGTGCACCCAAAGTGCCCTGAATTACCCATGGGGTGAGTGAGTCGTTCAAATCCCTGCTTTTCATACATCCCCACAGCTTTTTCAAACTGAGGCATGCTTTCAATGTAAATCTGATCATACCCATTGTGTTTGGCCCATTCAATGCATTGTTGCATCAGTGCCTGTCCTGCTCCTTTTCCTCTGGCCTTCCGGGCAATATAAAATTTTACAAGTTCAGCACAACCGTCAGGTAAACCCAAAGTTGGAAAAATTCCGCAACATCCCACAGGCACATTGTTCATCATGGCCACCCACAACACAGATTTTGGAGTTTGAAACAAAGCAAACAAATCATCTGTTGTTGGGTCAGAGTAGACTGTTCCTTCATGTGGTGCATCAAATTCATCAAACACCTGCCGGATGATTCGGGCAAGTTTTGCATTATCCTCGATCACAACCTGGCGTATGCATAAGTCCATAGTGCAAAAATACAACAGATTTGTTACACACCAAATCATAAACGAACATTGACCTCATTAGCTTATTGTGATCATTCCCCAGCAAAGTAGTCCACCCATTCCAAAGCAATCCATTCTCACAACATAAATCTCTCAGCATTTTTTCCTGCTTAGCGATAAATAGTTTTTTCCAACTGAGTGTTGGAGATTTTTGACTATTTTTGTTGAGGTAGAATAATAAATATTATCATTGAAAAATTGTTATTATCAGAGAAAACTGCATCCACTGAAAAATTGAAGTTTAAAAACACATAATAATTTAATGAAGGAAATAGAAATATATAAAGCCAACGATTTAAAAATCGAAGTTCGCGTTCAGTTTGAAAAAGACACCGTTTTTCTATCCCAAAAGCAAATGGCGGAGCTTTTCGATAAGGATACTGACACCATTGGCTTACATTTAAAAAATATTTTTTTGGAAGAAGAACTTGATGAAGATTCAACTACCGAGTTTTTCTCGGTAGTTCAAAAAGAAGGAAATCGCAAGGTAAAAAGGAATATTAAGTTTTATAACCTTGATGCAATCATATCTGTTGGTTATCGTGTAAATTCCAAAAGAGGAACCCAATTTCGACAGTGGGCTACCCTAAGGCTTAAGGACTACCTTGTAAAAGGGTATGCAATAAACGAAAAGCGATTGGCAGAAAACCAGCAACAGGTGGAATATTTGAAAACCGGAATTCGTATTTTGAGTCGTGCTATCACAGAGCAAACCACAGTTGAAGATAGTAATATGTTGCAGTTGTTTGCTAAAGGGCTTGAATTGCTTGATGATTATGATCATGAAAACCTTGATGCGAAAGGAAAAACCACCGATAAAACATATTATCCTGTGGAACAGGAGTATTTGGAAGTGATTTCCAATATGAAATCAGGGATTGAATCAGATGTTTTTGCCAAACCAAAAGATAAAGGATTTAAAGGTTCAATAATGCAAATTGAACAAAGTTTCAATGGAAAAGAACTTTATGAATCGATAGAGGAAAAAGCAGCAATGCTTTTATATCTCATTGTAAAAAACCACTCTTTTGTAGATGGCAACAAACGCATAGGAGCAGCATGCTTCTTGTATTTCTTAAACAAAAATGGCCTCCTTTTTACAGAAAATAATAATCCATTGCTAAGCAGCGAAGCACTGGCTGCACTGACATTGTTTGTAGCCACAAGCAAACCAGACGAAATGAAAATAGTGAAGCGACTGATTATAAGTATATTAAACAGGAGCAGATGAAGACTAGCAAAGCAAAGCAATCCATTCTCACAGCATGGATCTCTCTGCATTTTTTCCTGCCTGGCGATAAATAGCATTTCATAAACGCTTTTTTGAAGATTTTTGATTATTTTTGAATCAGCTGAGTTGCAGGAAAGTACAACAGTTTCCAATATGGAAATAGTTCAAACAGAAGGCCAGCGTGAAGTTATATGGATTGTTGATTTTTATAGGCTGGAAGTAGTTCTTGCTGTAGGCTATCGTGTAAACTCTTCTCAGGCAACACAATTCAGGAAATGGGCTACACAAACTTTGAATGATTTTATCATCAAGGGGTTTGTTCTGGATGATGAGCGATTAAAGCAAGGGAAACACTTTGGACAGGATTATTTTGATGAATTGTTGGAGCGTATACGTGAGATCAGAGCCAGTGAACGGAGGTTTTACCAAAAAATCACAGATTTGTATGCACTCAGCACCGACTATGCCAAGGAAAGCAAAAGCACTTTGAATGCCCTTTTCAGATGAATATCTTAAGAAAACCGCGTTGGAATATTTTCCAAACGTTATATAGTGAATGGAATGCTTGAAAAATTTATGGCCTTTGACCTTGTTTTTGGTGAGTATTTTGGAGAATTTACATACTCAATTCACAATCGTGAGTTGACAACAGACTTTATGATTTATCCTGGCGGATATGGTTACAAATTTTATTTCAAATGGGAAAAGCGATCAGGTTCATCAGTGATAACAGAATTTTCTGTTTTGAAACCAGAAAGTTATATGTAAAAAATAATTCACTATCTTTGCAAAAGCATTAAGAGATTCTCCGGGAAGGGGAACAGCAACCGGGACAGAACACCACGGTGCTAAAATAATGTGCAGCTACAGCTGAAAAAAAGTTCTGCAATTTGTCATCACCTCTTCCCTGTGTTTCTCCTCATGTGGAATTATTGTTTAACAGTAAATTATTTCACAATGGAAATAGAGTATTAATTAAAAAAAGGAGGTCATTAACAAATCATTCAAATGCATCAGGAGTTTCCTCATTGGAAGGGGAATGCCAACCGGGACAGAACACCACGGTGGAAAAAAGATGTGAGCGTAAGGCTAAAAAAAGTTCAAAATACCTCATTTTGCTCGCATCAGTTAATAATTAAGTTTTAAAAAAAATTAAAAAAACGCAAAATGAAAACAAATCAAAATCAATTAAACGAGCCACAGGCTTATGAAATGACAAATTCAAAAAATCAAACCTTTGTTAAATGGGCAAAACCACTAAACTCAAAAGAAGAAATACGCGCATGCCTGAATAATGACCATCGGCTTTTTATGCCGGTTCTAGCTTTGCAGCTGCCTCAAGAGGAACCGATTATTCTTAAACATCGTTATCCTTTTCATTTGTGTGTTTTACACATAAATAATAAGGGAGTTATTTACAACACAACGCAGATTCGTTCTGAAAAAGAAACACCACTCAACGAAATTTCTTCTCTGATGTTGATTGTGCCTGAAGATTTTTGTGTCTTGTATGGCGTTTCAGCAGACAAATCATTAATACGGTTAATTCAGGGCAACGATTTCACGAAAACAGGCCAAATCAAACCGGGCGGAATTGTGAGAAGCATGGGCGCTGAAGAAATAGCACAAATCATAATTGCCGACAAAGAAGGTGATGGTTTGAGAAGTAAACTGCCCTGGATTTATGTTTGGTATCATAATCTTTTGTTTGTAGTTGAAAGAATAAGCTTTCCTTCAGTTGCAGCCAGCAGTCCCATGAGTGAAGAAATTTGCAGAGTGGTTGAATTACTGAGTAAACAAGGTATTGATTCAATATTTCGCGAAGCAGTATATCCCAGAATTTTTTTCGGCAAGCATGAAGAAATAACAACCTCATGGACGTGGTGGGGCATGGAAAACAGGTTAAAGTTTGTGAGGCAACTTGTTTAAGATTCGTTGAAAACTTTGTTCCCCGAAGCTTTAGCGTAGGGGAACACATTCTCATTTTTCATTCCCCGAAATCCGAAGGATAAAGGGGACACTGTTTCTCATTCTGTTCCTCTCTGAGGTTATTAATCATTGTATAAAGCATTCGGGACAACTCATCTGCCAGAGATTCAACACAATCATACTCTCCACTGGAAATAATATGTTCGTCCATTAAAACATCAGCTACTGCAACGCATTCAAAAACAGAACTGCGTGCAATAGTAAAGAAGTTTTTCCTGTCAGCTTTTGAAAATCTTCCTGAACCCTCAGCAATATTCAGTATTATGCTGAAAGAAGAACGTGAAAATTGATCGTTGTAGTTACCTTTAACATTGTTTTTTGCAATAATAGCTCTTGTTTGTGCATGAAAAAGTTTTGCTTATTTATACACTTCAAGCTTTTGAAAGTCAAATTTCATATTAATAGTAGTTTAAAGAAAATAAATTTGAAAAAGAATGAAATCGCCTTCATCCTTCTGATTACGAATAAAGGATTATTCAGAATGAGTATGAGAATCAGAATGAAGTAAAACAAAATGAGAAACGCCATTTGAATTTTCCCTCTCTCATCATCCAACAAAACTCATTCTCATTCTGTTTCTCATTCTGTTTTTTGCTCCCCCTCTTGGACTTGAACCAAGGACCCTCTGATTAACAGTCAGATGCTCTAACCAACTGAGCTAAGGAGGAGTTTATATGCGTCAATAACATGATGTCATGTTATTATCGGACTGCAAAATTAATATATTTTTTAAAATACATGCACTTTTTTTTAAAAAAGAATTTTTAAAAACATTATTCAACATACTTTCCATAGTCATATACGATATAACCGGCCTGATTCACCGGCGTTTCCGTCCCTTTGGCTATGTATATCTTCCTTTTGCAGGGAAGAAAAACCACACTCTGCACTGTGCCTTTGTTGGCAACACTTGACCAGTCGAACAAATTGCCATCAAAACCGGACATAACATCCAAAACATCATTGATCTGGATGTTATTTCTTTGTTCAAAAAAATTCTGCAAATCTGTATATCTGCGTTCACTGAATTCAAATGGAGGACTTAAATTCAACATGGTTTCGCTAACAAAATGATTTGTCGCCACTGAAAATTCTGTTCCTTCTACTGCAACAACTGTATCCGGAGTAATTTCAAACACCACAGTTTTGTTTTCTCTGCACGATGAAACCATCAGATTGTTGCCAATGGTACGCTGGTGAGAGTTTAGTATTCTTTCTACATCACTTACTTTAGCCGACTTCTCAATTATTATTCTGTATAAAATACCCGATGGAATTCCGGTTTTGTTTTCGTTGACCCTGGCAGTATGACTACTGAGGGTAATCCCTCTGTAATTGGTTGATGTCAAAGCCCCAATGTATCCGGGAAAACCTACAGAAATAAACTTTTGTTTTCTATAGTGAAACACCACATTCTTGTCTGATAAAACATCAATGGGATAATCGAGATTGCGGGCATGAAACAGTGTGTTGTTCTTTTTGCAAACTGCAGCCGAAATGCTTGAGCACGAAGTAAGATGCAACAAATCATCATAGGTGTTGAACAACAGAATATCATCATAACCAACACCCGATCCTTCTGCAACGCCCTTCATTTCTTCTCTGAAAATTTTTGGAATATGTTTCTCCATTTCTCTGGCCTGTGATAAACTCCACATATATTTGTAATGTCCCTCAAATGTTGTAGTATCATACACTACCTCATACATAATTCTCACATTCTCCTGTATCAGTTGGCTCAACATTGTGCCATGCTGAAATCCTGCATCGTAGCCACTACCAGCAATATATATCATTGGAATGGTTTCCAGAAACTGAATTTCATCTGTATTGACATTATCCCAGATGTTTATTTCCGCTTTAATCTGATTAAAAGGAGGGTTGTTGTTTTGCTTACAGGATGATAAACTATATAAACACAGAAAAAGAATATATGCAAAATGTTTTCTCTGCTTCAGCAAAATCTCTTTACTCATTTTCAAACCTTTTATTTTGACTGCAAACTTAGAAAAATTCAATAAAAGCCTGTCATTATGCCTGAACTTTTTTTTATCTTTGCAATAAAAAAACCAATGAAACTTAATTTGTTTTTCATTTTTAAATTGTTTGTAATAACTTCTCAACTTATTGCTCAACCGCTCAATCCATGGACACCTCCAGAGTATTTTCCATCAAAAGCCGTATTAATTGAGTGGGATTTCAATTCCTCAACATGGAGTCTGTATTCTGAACTCATTGAGCAATCAAGCCTTGCAGTGCCGGTTATTCTGGTTGTAAATAATCTTACCGAGGAAAATCAGATGAGATCTTTGCTCACAACTGATGGAGTATCCCTTGCAAATATCAGCTTTGTGCATGTTCCGTGCGAGCGCATGTGGATACGTGATCATGGTCCGCTTGCAGTGATGACAGATAACGGAGTGGCATATATTGATTTTGATGATCTTGCAAACAGTGGACTGGATGAAGATTTACCAACAAATCTTGCTTTGGCATGGGGACTTCAAAGCTATCAGTTGCCATACATCTTCTGCGGAGGCAATTTTATGGTTAACAGCCATAACACCCTGTTTACCACAACCAGAGTTTATACAAACAACTCGTCTTACTCACAATCAGTTATTGACAATGTTTTTGAAACCTATATGGGAATTACTGATATTGTTACTTTTAAGGCGCAACATAGTGATTACTGGGGACATATTGATATGCAAATCAAGCTTCTGGACGATACAACATTTATTATTTCAAGTGTGACTTTGGGCTCCGGTCCAAATTATGACAGTCTGGAAGCCAATTACAATAAATTGCTCACTCTTACCGGTCCTCATGGAAAACCATACAGAATTCAGAAAATTCCCATGGCCGACAATTGGAAAACCTATGCAAATTCAGTGATTTTAAACAATACAGTGCTGATTCCATTTTTCAATCATGTGCTTGATTCCAATGCATACAATATTTATCAGCAGTTGCTTCCTTCATATACAATTGTGGGCATCAACAGTAATGCCATTATTGGTTGGGAAGGTTCGTTGCATTGTATCACCATGCAGTTGTTTGATGATAGCACAGTGAATATTATTGAATCACTTTCTGTTCGTGATGATGTTTTTAGTTTGTATCCCAATCCGTTGCAAAGTGGTGGTTTGTTGCATGTGCTGCTTTCAATGGACAGGGTGGAAACAGCAGTAGTAAATATTTATGATTTGAACGGAAAACTTCTTCAAAGCGAAAATATACTTAACGGTCAGAGTTTTTCAATTGAATGGACTCATCCAGCAGGCAAATATCTGGTAGAAGTGGTGACACAGGAAGGAAAATTTGTGAAAAACTTAATCGGCTTATAGTTTTTTTAGTGCCTTTAGGTCAAGGCCAATGGCCTTTAAGTCAAGAAGAAAAAAAATATTTTAACAATTGTTAACATTTTTAATACTATAAAATTGTTTTTTGTGTTTTTTATAAATAAAACATTAAAAAACAAGGTTATGGAAAGGAAATTATTCTCTAAGGGGGTTTTAGTCATCATTGTGCTGAGTTTGCTGCTGGCCAACTGCAAACAGCAAACTCATGTGACTCCATCTTTTTTGAAACCCGCATTTGACGGGCTTGACATTGACTACAACAGATTTGTGGTTGAAGCTGAAAATGGTGGTACAATTAAAATTGATGGTGGCACAACCATTGTTGTTCCTCCCAATGCATTTTCAGATGCAAACGGAAAGCTAATAACTGGCAGTGTGGAAATTATGTACAGAGAATTTCATGATGCTGCTGATATTGTCATTTCAGGTGCTCCAATGGCATATGACAGTGCAGGTTTTACATATCATTTTGAAACAGCGGGCATGTTTGAGATTAATGGATTTCAAAACTCCAATCCTGTGTATGTTGCCGATGACAAACAAATTCAGATAAACTATGCAACCAACACAGATGGCGATTATTTTAATTTCTACACATGGGATGAAGACAGACAAAACTGGGTTTTTATGTCTGGCAATAATCAACCCCAAACCAATCCGGAAAGAGATTCATTGAACCAACTTGTTGTAGAAAAACCGGAAAAACCATTAATTCCTGAAATATTAACAAAAGGTGCTGCTGTGATTGATCTGGATATTAATTATTCTCTTTATCCTGAATTCAGGGCAATAGAGGGTTTGATGTGGGTATACTCGGGCAACGATCCTTCAAATGATCCGCAAAACAACAGATGGATTTATGATATGAAATGGCAAAACATTGAATTTTCTTTGGTTAACGAGGATAAAAACCAGTATCAGATGCATTTGCAAACAATGAGTAACAGTTTTAAAACCATTGTAAGTCCCGTGCTTTCAGAAAGTAACTACGAACGTTCGCGTGAAAAATTTAATGACCAAATGGCTATGTATAACCAAAGAAAATCAGAGTATGAAGAGACACAAAGAATAATAAATATGGAAAGAAGCTTCATTCGGTCATTTTCAATTAGTGGTTTTGGTTTATTCAACTGGGATTATATTTACAGCTCTCCTACTGCTTTAGCAATGAATGCTGATATTCGTATTGACGGCAAAAAACTTGATTTTGAACAAACCAGCACTGTTTTTCACATCACAGGACAAGACAGGGTTGTGATGAGATACAATAAGCATAATATTAATTTCTTCACATTGGATCCGTTGGATAAAAATGTGATTTTTGTTGTTTTGGCAGATAATAAAATTGCCTTGATTAACGATGAAAACATAAGAAGAATGCAGCTGGATCAGTATCTGGGCTACAGAGAGCAGGGCAAGAAGGTTGATGTTGTTCTGGATTTGGTTACACAAAATAACCGGATTGAAACCAAAGATGATCTTCAGAAATTCATTTCTTCATTATAGGCAAAATCATGAAAACATTCCGGTGTTTTTTGTTTTTGTTTGCCATTCTGTTTTGTCTCAAATCAGAAGCTCAGATTGTTTGTCCCGACCTTTTGCCAGTAATAACAGGAGGAAAGTGGGGTTTTATTGATCAGGAGGGAAACATTAAGATTGAGCCATTATATGATCAGGTGTCGAAGGTATACTTTAAAAAATATATTATTGTTCACAAAAACCTGAAGGAGGGTATAATTGACATCAACGGAAATCTCATTGCCGGATTTTTGTATGAAAATATTATTATTCCTGACACATTGAACTATTTTGCAATGGTTGAACGAACACATGAAGAGATTATTCATGATTTTGATGAAGATTTTGATGAAGAAAGTGGTTTTGCAGAAGACGGAATTGAGGAACCCTATGAAATAGCTGATGGATTTACAGGTAAAATGTATGGAATATTTCCCTTTTCGGGCGAGAGGTTGATTTTTAAAACCTATCCGTCTATTGCAAAACTCAATGACAGCCTGTACATCACCAAAGACTGTGGGTATTGTGGTTTAATAAGCAGTAAAGAAGAAATCCTGCCCCCTATTTTTCAGTACTTTCATTTGTATGACACACTGATTTTCACTCGTCGTGAATACAAAAACGGATGCTATTCACACAGGGGAAAACAAATTCTTGATGAGCAATATACCGATATAGAAAGAATGGATAAATTTTTGGTTACCCGAAAAACCAACAAAAAAGCATTATTTTGTTTGAAAAAGCAAGAATTTCTTACAGACCATCTATTTGACGGGTTTCGTTTACCGGTTAATGTTAACTCACATATTTTCACTGTTTTGTCAAATAATATTGGTCTAATAACAATTGATGGAATAGAAATTCTTAGGGCTGAGTATTCTTCAATTATTCCATGTCAGGGAGAAAGTGGTGATGCACGTTTTTTTATTGTGAAAAAAAACAATTTGTGTGGTATTGTCAATGATGCAGGCAAATATATTGTTGAGCCTGAATATGATGACATTGTTTTTTATGACAATAACCTGTTTTCTCTGAAAAAGGGCTTCAAATATGGGGTTGTCAATACAGCAGGAAATTTTCTTTATAAGGTGGATGCCGCAAGAATTCAGTTTCACTTTGGCTATATAAAGGTTTATACCGGAAACCAACTCATAATTATTGAGGTTGATAATTTTGGAAATGAAAAGGAGAGGTTTCAGTATGAAACAGTGGGAACAATTACAGTTGACAGGCGTTTTCAGTCAGACGAAGAATTAATGGAAGTGAATGCCTCTGCCAGTTTGGGCGATGATGTTAATGCATCTTATGGATGGTATTTTTGTAATCAGAAAAAACGTTGGGGCATGAAAGATGAAAACGATAGCATTCTTATGGCTCCTATATTTAAAGACATTATTGATGTTCCATCAAGTTCATACACAGTTGGAATTGTTGAGGTTTTAAGAAGCAGCAAGCGTAATCCTGAGATTAGAGAAACAGTGCGAATGATTGGTCTTGCTGATAAATTTAATTCCCGACTGCTAATTTTGCCAAAATATGATATTATTGATATACGAAGCATGAGGCTGGGCCTGGGTTGCAACTATTTCATAGGCATTCGGGGTGTTCGTTATGAGCTGATTCGCCAGGGAAAGCCTGATGTTCATTATAATTACATCGGAGAGTGTTATGATGGCTATGCGGTTATGAACATAAAGGGAAAAAAAACAACTGCCCTCAGGAATCATTATAGTATTACAACAGTATCAGAAAATAATTTCAGAAACAGAGAAGCCACAAATTCCAGCCAATTCAGGCCACAGGAAAGCAGAAGAGAACATGAACAATGTTTGGAGTTTGTTGGTGGCAAATGGGGAATTCTCAATAGTGACGGAGATGTTTCTGTTTTACCTGTTTATATGTTTTTAACCAATCCTTCACGGGGAAGAGTTATTGCCAGAGGAAAAGATAAATGGGGGGTGATTTCCGTTGAGGGTGATACTATTGTTCCGTTTAATTTTGACCACATACAATTTTTGAAAAATTCGGAAGACAGTATGTATCTTCTTAAAACAAGCAATCGCAAACACGGGTTGATGGACAATGCGGGAAATTTTATTACACCCTGCATTTTTGATGCGGTATATAAATTTAATGATGGAATGGCAAGGGTTAAAACTGAGGATGGCTATGGTTATGTAGACAGAAAGGGAGATATTGTAATAGAAACAAAATACAAAAGGGCTTCAGATTTTTCTGAAGGATTGGCGGCAGTGAGGGAAAAAACATTGTGGGGGTATATTGATACTGAAGGAAACCAGATAATTCCGATGAAGTACAGAATGTGCGGCGACTTTCACAATGGAATGGCCTGGGTATATTTGAACGGGAAGTTTGGCTACATCAACTCAGAGGGTGAAATGGTTGTGCCGGCAGTTTACAGCAAAACAAATGACTTTAGAAACAACATGGCAATTGTGACAAAAGGGGATAAAAAAGCCATTATTGACAAGAACAACAATTATATAATTAAACCCGTAAAGGGCAGGTTAAACATTTATGATAAGGAAAAAGTAATTGTATTCAGCAAAAGAAAAAAATTTGTTTTCTATGATTTTAACGGGAAAAAAACAGGAAAACTAAAAGCAAACAATCTTGGAGACTTTTCAGAAGGGTTGGCCAGTTTCAGTAAAAACCGAAAATATGGTTTTGTCAACATATATGGAAAAATGGTTGTTGAACCCAAATTTCAGAGAGTGGAAAATTTTCACAATGAAAGAGCGGCTGTATATAATCAGGGAAAATGGGGTTTTATTGATAAAACCGGAGAAATTGTAGTTCCCGTTAAATACAATCAGGTTTTTCCTTTCACAGATACAGTAACAGCGGTCAGATTAGCCAAAGATGTAATAATAATTGACAAAATCGGAAATATTCAGTGTACATATTCCGATTATACAACAAAGGGATTTAATGATGGCTATTTATTATTGAAAAGTTCATTTTACAATTTATCTTTTTACATCAATACAAGTTGTGAGAAAATCCAAAATGACCGGTTTAGCGGAATAAGGCCGGTTTCATTAAATTTATTTATGGGATGGAATGAAATTGAAAAAAGGTGGCAACTGCTTGATTCGAAAGGCAACTCGCTGGGTTATTTTTATCCTGAAGTGAAACACACTGAAAAAGGAATGACCTACAAGTATCGCCAGCCGGTTGAAGTTGGAGAGGGGATGTTTACATATTGTACTTATGAGTATTTCAGGGTAGCTGATTATTCGGGAAGACTAATCTTTGATGAATCTTTTGAAAGTGTTGAATATCTTGGATCAGGAATTTACAAAACAGAAGTTCTGAACAAAACCGGATATTTGCACAAGGACAAAGGGTGGATATGGGAGCCTCAAAAATAGATAACAATTTACCTGTTATTTAACCACAATATCTTTCAACCTGCGAAAATCAATGTCATACAGGCCATCACCTTCCCACATTTCTCCTTTCATCACTATGTAGGTTTTTGTATCAGTTTTCTGAACATAAAATAAATGCCCTTCCCCTGCCCAGTAAAACATACACATTCCCAAAAGATTCTCGGGAATTTTTCCGTCCTTAAACATGTCTTTACTTACTTCCGGCTCACTGAAATTTCCATACACTGATGATGTTACAAGGTATTCTTCTCCTTTTAGCAAAACATACAGGTCATATTCAGGCGCACCGTATTCGTGTTCGCCCAAATAATTGGACTGCCAGATGTTTTCATATTCACCTTCGGTTACAGTCACGGTGTTTTCTTTGCTTTCGGGGCTTTTTTGATTACAACCACAAACCAATATCATGGCAATGATAAACAAAACAATGATTTGTTTCATACGATTTCTTTTTTTTTTTTTAATTACTGGATATTACTATTCTGCTTTTTTCACTGGCTTTTTACTTAAGCCGACAAAAAACAAAATGAAGAATAAAATTCCCGGAAAAATTGGCAAATAGAAAAAATACAACAATTCATCAATATGTGATGAAGTGCTGCCAAGAATGAACATGACTCCTGACGAGACGAAAGATATGATGCCCAGTGTAAGAAAAACCCATTTTTTCATAATTTTCAGATTTTTTTGATTCTTTACAAAAGTAAGAAATATTCATAATAAAATGATAACTGTTCAAAATATAATAATATCCGAAATTTTTTTATTAATTTTGTTATGGAATGTCAATAAATCCTTTCTCTTAAACACCTTCAAACAAAATAACCATGAAAACCATATTTGCCTTCTTAACTCTCTTTTTTCTTTGCCTTTGCTCATTTTCACAAAAAACCAATCTTTCAGTTCAAGAAAAGGATGTGCAAATTTCTTCTGCAGTTGAGTTCTTTATGTATGAAGGACCTTACGGGCAACATGAAAAAATTAATGAACCCGCAATAAAATTCACTCTGAATGTGAAAAATATAGGAAAATCAGAGATTCCTGATTTGTGTGTTTCAAATCGTTCACAATATGTAAATTTTTATATTGATGATAAAAAAAACAATCCACTAAGCATGTACAACGGAATAGAAACAATTGGAGACCATATGTTGGGTTATGGTGAAACTGACACTTATACATGGTGGATTTTCGTTGAGGATGCCTATGCAAAAGAATTCACTGTGCAGTGGGAATACTGCAATATTTTTTCAAATAAACACCGGGTGAACATTGATTCAAAAAAAGTTCAGGTTGTAAAATAGAAAAGTCTTTTTATAGCCCGATGATACAAACCAGCACCCACATTTGAGGAGGCATTTCCAAATAAAATATTTTATCTCCGTAACAGTCTTTTCTTCTTATTGTGTTTCCATCAATAAAATAAAGTTTCTCGCCATAACTGTCTTTTGCGCGTATGGTGTTTTCATCAAAAAAGAAGATTTTCTCTCCGTATGTATCACGAAAACGAACAGTTTGTCCGTCAAGAAAAAACAATTTCTCTCCATACTGGTCTTTGCGTCGTATTGTGTTTCCATCTAAAAAATATAATTTATCACCATAACAGTCTTTTGCCCGGATTGTATTGTCTTCAACAAAATAGAGTTTATCTCCGTAGCAGTCTTTGTATCTGATATGCTGTGCCCATGCGGAAAATGCAGAAACCACAATTACAATGGTTAGTAATAATAATTTTCTCATCTGTTTTTTGTGAAAAAAAGAAACAAGAAACATGCCTGTATTTTTACTTCGTATTTGGAAATAGTACAGGATAATAATTGTCAATTAGGAAATGAAGGGAAAATTTCTGGAGCTTCCAGATGATCATTTTTGTATCAGCAACTTCAGCATTGCTGTAGAATTTTCACCTGTTGCTTTCAGCAAATACATTCCGCTTGCCAGATCAAGAAACATCTGATGATGACCTTTTTCCAGAAAAACACTATAGTTCATGCTTCCAACAGTATTGTAGATTTCAATCAGCGCAGATTCTTCCAGGATTAGTGAAAAATCACCAGTACCGGGATTTGGGAATAAGCTGATCTGCATAAGTGACTGAAATTCATTGATGTTAACGACTTCAATTGTGTGACAGGACGAAGTATCAGTGCATCCTGAAGATGTTACAATAACTGCATAAGAACCATTAACAGTTGCTGTATAGGTGTCTGTATCTGCACCGGGAATAATGGAGTTTGTGCCGCAATTATACCATTGGTATGTGCCTGTTCCGTTGGCGGTGAGTGTTATCAGATTCACTGTAACAGATGTATCAACAACAATTATTGCAAGATCATTCTGATTGTCGTATCCCACAAGCACAGGGTCAGATGAAACCACCCTGATTCGGTGTGCTGAACCGTATGATGCTCCTGCAGGAATAAAACAACTGATGGTGTCGGAAACAGTTGCTACCAATGAGCCTATAACAGTGGGGCTGGCAAAACTTCCGGCGGCATCACTGAGTTGAGCTGTAAATATATTGCCTGTATTAAAAGTTCCGTTTGCAAAATAGCCAACTTTAAGACTGTCACCGGCACAGAGAGATCCACTGATATTTTCAGTCAATATCTTGTCCCCAAAATCCTGAAGTATGTTTTCGTATAGATCAGGCCATGCCATTACATCTGCAAGAAATCCAAAAACAATCATATTTCCCGACATACTTTTGACAATTGCAGATTCACTGTTAGATGTAAATATGCCAACAGAGGTGCTCCCCGCCAGAGGAGTCAATCCGAATGAGAATACACTCCATCCTGTTCCGGGATTTGTAATTGTAAAAGGATTAGCCGTTAACCCTATCGACAACAATGGGTCAGTTATAAAAATCTCTGTTTGGTTAATAGAAACTGCATAATTTACACCAACTAATGCCCCAAGAGAATTGTTTTCTGTCCAATCGGTGTACATCCCTTTTTTTCCAAGGTTAACAAAATCAACCAAAGCCTGAACTGAGGTTAAATCTGGACTATTGTCCTGAGCAAAATAAATTGCAAGATCATAGTTTGAAGGTGTGGCAATTTCTGTTAGAAAAACAGAATTATCGTCAGTGAAATATACCACACATCCCTGATTTGCCAATGCTATGGCCATTTGATCGGTGCCAAGATTATAATCATTGAAATACAAAACTCTCAATTGGGGAAAAGATGTTATTGTAAACAAACAGAATATCGATGATACTATAAGATTTTTCATAATTTCTTTATTTTTTAATCTGTTATCAATTATTTATTTAAAGTACTATTATTTCAATCACCGGATGAATATCCTCAGCGGATTTTCCGTCAGGGATGAATTCTATTAGTGAGTGTTCAGGCAAGCGATTCACACAGGCTCCGGTAATAGTTTGGCCTGCATTGATTCTGACAGATTTTTTGTCCTGGCCCTCCCAAAGAGACCAAATCAGGTTAATGTCGTTTTCTCCTGTGTTTTCAATTTTAAGGAAAATCACATCTCTTTTCAGGCAATTTCCCAGTTCATAATACATGGATACTCCTTCTTTAACAATAAGGGTTTCCCAGTTTTCAGTCTTTTGTGCAAGTGTCTTTCCTGCAGAGCAAAAGACAGTCAGAATTAACAATGCGGGTAATAATAAATTTCTTGTCCTCATAAATTTTATCTTTTTAAGTTATTTAGTAAAAAACAAATAATAGCAGACCTTTTTCATTGTTGAATAGTGGCAAAAATTCAGTACAAAAATATATAAAACTTAAATACAAACATATTTATTAAGAATTGCTTTTTTTCATAGAAATATCCGTAAAAATACTGATGATTTCTTAAAAATAGTCTGTTTCCTTTGTAAGAAAAATTAAGATGAAAAAATTACAGCTTCTGATTGTTATATTTGCTCTTTGCAGTAATTTGTCTGCTCAGTGGCAGTGGTTAAATCCAAAACCCCAGGGAGGCGGGCTCAACGATGTTGCATTTGTTAGTCCAACCAAAGGATTCGCGGTGGGCTGGGGAGGTGTACTCCTTACAACTGATGATGGTGGACAGAACTGGCAGCATTCAGGCAACATAGCTCAGGAGTTGCTTACTGCAGTGCATTTTACTGATGCAAACACCGGATGGGCATGTGGGTATGCGTGTATTTCAAAAACCACTGACGGTGGACAAACATGGTTTACACAAACAGTACCTCACACCGATGAAATGTATAATGATATTTTTTTTATTGACCAGATGAACGGATTTGCAAGCGGTTATTCGGGTTTGCTTATAAAAACCACTGACGGAGGAACAACATGGAATACAGTTTCTACCGGTTCATTTGAAGATTTGTATGAAATTTATTTTCCTGATGCTTCAACAGGATATATTGCTGCAGGCAATGGTTACTTTTTAAAAACAACAAACGGAGGCACAAGCTGGACAGAATATGACACAGGAGCAGGGAATGACCTGTATTGTGTGTGGTTTGCTGATGCAAATACCGGTTATTTGGCTGGAAATTGGGGGACGATTATAAAAACAACCAACGGAGGCACAAACTGGACCACTCAAACAACCGGCTCTACAGAAACTATGTCTGCATGCAGTTTTATAGATGCAAACACAGGATATATTGCTGCAACAGGTGGAGATGTTTTAAAAACAACAAACGGAGGCACAAACTGGACAATTTTCAACATTGGAACGTATGATTATCTGTATGGAATTTATGCCATTGATGCCAACTACATACATACTGTGGGCGAAGGAGCCGGGCTTTGGAGATCTTCCAACGGGGGTACTTCATGGACAAATTATCTTACAGACATAAACAGTGCAAAGACTTTCAAAACCATAGATTTTGCCGATGACAATATTGCCTGTGTTGCTGGCGCAGAAGGCATTATAATGAGAACTGTCAACGGAGGCCAAAATTGGAGTACATCCACAACCCCCATTTCTGTTGAAATTCAAAAGCTTGTTTTTGGTGATGCTCAAAATGCATGGGCTGTGGCAATCGGTGGAGAAATTATCACATCAACTGATGGAGGGCAGAACTGGACAGCACAAACATCAGGGACAACAAGTCATTTGTATGATATTCATATTTATGACAATGCAAATATGTGGGTGAGCGGATCAGCGGGCACAATTCTATATTCATCAAACGGAGGACAGAACTGGGCAGCACAAACATCAAACACAACAGGATGGCTGTATTGCATTGACTTTGCAGATGCACAAAACGGACTTGCGGGCGGCCATAATGGCTCTTTGGTGAAAACAACCAATGGGGGTGCTACATGGACAACAGTCACTTCTGGCACAACTTTGTCAATTTATGACATTTGCTATCTCACAGCTGATACTGTGATTGCCTGTGCTCAATCAGGCAGGGTTTTACGCTCTGTTAATGGAGGAACTACATGGACAATCACAACATTACCAACCAACCGTGCATTCAGAACAATTTGTAATCATTCACCCGACACAATGTATGTTGCTTCAGAATATGGTTATGTTTTTATGTCCAACAATAAAGGCGGAAGCTGGACTCCTGTGGATCGTTTTACAGGTAACACAGTATTTCAGATGACCGCAAATCCTTCGGGAGATATATATCTTTGCGGAGAATATGCAATGATTATGACAACCCGTCAAAGCACCGTTGATATTTCTGAACAAGACTTAGTAACTGAAAAACTCAATGTGTTTCCCAACCCTGCATCAGACATAATTCAGTTTGAAAACAACACAAATGATAAAGTAACCTATCAGATATTTAATCTTTCAGGTCAACTTCTTCAGGCTGGTTTCACCCTGGATAATACCATAAATGTTGAACCCCTTAAGTCAGGAATGTATGTTTTGGTAGTGTATTTCAGGGACGAAATGAGGCAGGAAAAATTTATAAAAAACTAGGTTTGAGCTAAAAAATTCTGATTGAAATCACTTTGGCATCTGGAGTAAAGTCACTCACAGCAAGATTTACCATGTCCGAGTCAAATAAACTTTCCCAACTTCCGCTATATGTTTCCGGATCAATAATAAATTGAATATTTTCAAGCTCCGAAGTTTCTGCAATAAATCTACCCGAAACATAGGTGTACCATATTTTCAGATCATCATATACCTCAACCAGTTTATCCAGGTTACTGCCAATTCCTATTCTTTGCTTTGTTTGATAGAGGGGTGACAATACTTCAATTTCTCTGATAATTTTTGTGTTATTTTTTCCTTTTCCTTCACTAAACTTGAGCAATTCAAGGTTGTTGTCCTTTAAAAACCATCTGACTTCTGTTTCTCCTTCGCCAACCGGCACTTCAACTGAAGAAAAGGTTTGATTATTTGTTAATTCAATTTTGTCAATATCATCTCCGATTTTATAATCACCGGCTTGTTTGGATTTTATAAGAATGTTCAAATTATCGCTGTCTTTATCTGATGCAAACCAGCCACAGGAACACATGCTGGTAATAAGAAATAAATAAATAAAATGTTTTTTCATGATGTTGTCGTTTTATTCTATGCAAATGTACAATCTTTTTTCTTTTTTTACAGAATATACATCATGCATTATCAATACCAAATCATATCTCATCGAAAAGACAAGATTTATGAGCAAAAAATTCGTAATTTTGCATGAATATTTTGTTTTATTAGTTATGAGAAAACTGTATTTTGTACTTGGTTTTTTGATGCTTGCCCTGATGGTTTCAGGACAGGTTTCATTATCAACTTCTTATCATATTGTAGAAGATCAGACAACTTTAATGGGAGTAAAAATTGAAGAGCCTCTGGCAATGAACAGCAATGGGTGTTTTGGCTTTAAGCTGAAGTCTCCTGTTGATTTTACTTCATATGCTGTTGGCTGGAAAGCTTCAACCACCCTGTTTAGTGCCGGAGAATTTGATGTGGATGTCAGGGTACACCACAAAACCAAGGGGTGGTCAGATATTCTTGATGAACACGGATATATTCATCCTGATGAAAACATGAGAGACTTATATTTTACAGAGTTAATTTTTGGTATTGACCAGTGGCTGCACGATTCTCTGGAATTTGTAATTTATCCGCCTGATGGTGTGGTGCTGACAGAAATTCATCTTGTGTTTCAGGATATGAGTTCTACTACTTCATATGAGGGTGTGATCTATGAATCTACTGTGATTGAAAACGTTAGAACCTGTCCTCCGTTTCCTGCAATTATTCCACGTGCTGACTGGTGTGGTGGTTATTCTGCCTGTCATAATCCCACTTATACTCCAACAACCATTAATCCCACCCACATTGTTGTTCACCATGGCGGAGGTTCATCCGATTACACAGACGGATATGCCGTTGTGAGAAGTTACTGGAATTATCATGTGAATTCTTTGGGATGGTCTGACATTGGCTACAATTATTTATTTGATAAATATGGTAATTTTTTTCAGGGTCGTCACAACCTCAATCTTCCCACAACTGACGTAAGAGGCGCACATGCAGGATCTTCAAACACATATTCTATTGGCATTAATTTTTTAGGAAACTCTGATATCACAGCACCAACCTCTGCTCAATTGCAAAAATGTGCTGAATTTATGGCATGGTGGTTCGACCACAGAGGGTTTGATCCAACAAGTCAGGCATCCCTGCTAAATCAACCGGGCACTCAATGGTTAACTCTTCATCGTGTTTGCGGTCACAGAGATGTTAATGCTACTGCATGCCCTGGCAATGCATTGTATGCACTACTTCCTTCTCTCAGGGCCGATGCAAAACAAATTATTGATGATTGTAGTGGACCAACCGATACAATTCCTCCTTCCACAACAATTTCTGTGAATAGAAAATGGCAAAGTACTGACTTTGAAGCTGTATTCACAGATGAAGATAATCCTGGCGGTTCAGGTGTAAAACATAGTTTTGTCCAGGTGATGGATTATGACGGAACCGAATGGAGAGCCAATGCATCTCTTGGTTTTTTTAATGATAATTTTACAACCGCCATTCATTCTGACTGGACAAATCTTTCAGGAACATGGAATATAGATACCGGACATTTGCTGCAGAGTGATGAATCCATTACAAATCCAAATATTTATGCTTTGGTTTCTCAAACATCAGGTAATATTTATATGTATCACTGGCAAATGCGCATTTCCGGATCTGGATCCAACAGAAGAGCAGGAATTTTCTTTTTTTGCAGTGATCCTGCTGCACTATACAGGGGCGAATCATATATGATATATTTCCGGGCTGAAACCAACAACATTGAAATCTATAAAGCTTCGGGTGGCACCATAAGTGGCATTTTACACCAGGCAACCTCACAAATAGATGCCAGTGTATGGTATGATATCAAGGTTGTTTACAATCCTTCCACAGGCTTGATGAATGTATATCAGGACAATAAACACGTTTTGCAATGGCAGGATGCAACTCCGCTTACTTCTGGTTCAGGTATTTCTTTTCGTTCGGGTGGTTGCAGAGCCGAATATGATGATATGAAAGTGTATAAAAATCGAAGTTCATCTCTTGTTGTTGAGGTTGGCAATCTTTCTTCAAAAATGGCAAGATATGAAAGTCCAAACTCATCTCAGGATGCCTGCAGAATAAGAACACAAATTGTTGATAATAATCACAACTGGTCAAACAGTGTGGCTGAAATGGTTTTTATTGACTGGACATCTCCCCTCACCTCTTCTTCTGTTGCAAACACCTGGCAAACTGATGATTTTCTTGTTGATTTTACGGATACCGATAACCTAAGCGGTATTGAAAAACGATTTTATCAGGTTCTTGATTTTGATGGAACAAGGTGGTCTGCCAATGCTGAAGAAGGATTTTTCTGTGATGTGATGGATAATTCAAATCCCGACTGGACTGTTTATAGCGGTACATGGACATTTAACGGAACTGAACTTGTTCAGTCAGATGAAGGCCTCAACAATACAAATATCTACACTTATCTGAAACAGGATTTGTCAAATCGTTATCTGTATGAATTCAACATGAATATTGATGGCATAGGCTCAAACCGTAGAGCAGGGTTTCACTATTTCTGTGATACCCCGGATACAACAAACAGAGGAAATTCATATTTTATCTGGTTTAGAATAGCGACACAAAAACTGGAATTTTATAAAGTTGTTAATGATACCTTTAATTTGGAAAAATTTTATCCTGTTACTTTTACCGCAGGACAATGGTACAATGTAAAAGTAATCTTTGACCGTATTACCGGCGAACATTTTGTTTATCTGGACAATGTCCTTGTTGGTGAATGGAAAGAACCTTCTCCATTTCCTTTGGCAACCCACGCAAATCATCAGTGGATATCATTCCGCTCAGGACACAGCGTGCTTAAAGTAAATCAGCTTAAAGTTTATCGTACAAGATATCCACAGGTTACTGTTACTTTGGGAGACAGCACCAAAATGATTCGCTATCAGAATCCTGATCCATACACCCATGCTGCCAAGGTGAAGTCTGTTGTTTCTGATTCAGCCCAAAATATTTCTGCCATCTATTTTCATGATTTGAATGTGGACTGGACGCCTCCATCAATGGTTGGATATGTTTATGATGGTATTTCTGTTGATATTGATACCTCTCATGTCACAACACAAATTGATGCCAACTGGGATGCAGCCATTGATCCTCATTCAGATATCATTGCCTACTGGTATGCAATCGGGACATCCCCCGGGGCAAACGATGTGGCCGGATGGATTAATAACGGACTCAGCACAAACCTGACTCACACCGGACTTTCTCTCATTGAGGGACAAACCTATTATGTCAGTATCAAAGCCCAAAATGGAGCTGAACTTTTGGGCGATTCACTGTCATCTGATGGCGTTTTGATTGTACTCACGGTAAGCATCCCCGAACAGGGAAAAAAACCAGGTATTGAACTATTTCCAAATCCCGCAACAGACGAACTTTATGTAATACTCAATCTTTTTGAATTGTTGGAAGGAAGTCTTTCTATGTATGATATGAACGGAAAAATCATATGGCAAAAACAATTATCGCTTAGCGAAGGACAACATCAGGTGGAAATTCCCATTGCTGCCCTAAATCCCGCGAAGGGAATATATAATATACAGCTGATATACAATGATGTTTCTATGATACGACAATTGATATTGAAATAATCCTGTTTTACTGTTCTTTTGTTTGCATATTTCTAAACTATTACTTACAGCGAAATTCTTTTTCATATCTTTGTACCCATGAATCTCATTACCGGCGGAACAGGTTTTCTGGGTGCTCATTTGGCTGCCAAACTGCTGAAACAACAACAGGAAGTAACCATTTTAAAAAGAAACACATCAGATATCTATGAGCTGAAAATGATTTTTTCTTATCATTTTAGCGAAGATTCTGAAAAATTTTTCAATAAACTCAAATTTATCGAAGGAGATATATGTTTTGCTGATTCACTGAGAAATATTTTCGAAAACATAAGCCGGGTATATCATTGTGCGGCCACTGTTTCATTTGACAGGAAAGACCACAAAACTATGTTTGAGGTCAATGTAAACGGAACCGCAAATATTGTGAATTTATTGCTTGAATATCCGCACATAAAACTATGTCATGTGAGTTCTATAGCAGCCTTAGGGCGCAGCAACAAAGAAGACATGATTAATGAACATACATATTGGGAAAACCACAAGCAACAAACAGCATATTCTGTCAGTAAATACCAGGCCGAACTGGAGGTTTGGAGAGGAATTGCTGAAGGTCTCAATGCTGTTATTGTTATGCCGGGGGTTATTCTTGGACCTGGAGATCTGTCAAAAGGCACGTGCAAATTGTTTTCACTGGTTAATAGCGGTTTGAAGTTTTATACAAAAGGAATCAATGGTTATGTGGATGTTGAGGATGTGTCTGCAATTATGATACATCTAATGAATTCAGATATCTCAAATAATCGTTTTTTGCTTGTTTCAGAAAATCTTACCTACAAACAAATATTAAGCTGCATGGCCATGCACATGGAAAAGCCCCCCCCCCATCTTCACGCAGGATATTTTCTAAGAAAACTGCTTGTGATATTTGATGCTTTTCGTGCTTCTATCAGCAGAAAACCACGAAATTATTCTCCTGAGTTTGCTCGCATTGCCGGAAGTGTTTCCCGCTATGATACGACAAAAATAAAAACCATTACAGGGTATGAGTTTAATTCGCTAAATTCCTGCATTGCAAAAACCTCAGCGTTTTATAAAAAATTCAATTTATGAAAACAATACTTCCTTTTTTTTCGTTGGTAAAGTTTTCACATACAATATTTAGTTTGCCGTTTGCCGTTGTTGGTTTTTTTATGGCCGTCAGAAAAACCGAAACGCTTCCATCACCATATATTGCTGTTGCTGTTTTGCTCTGTCTTGTTTTTGCCCGCAATGCTGCCATGAGTTTCAACAGATATGTGGATAGAAAATATGATGCATTGAATCCCAGAACCAAAGAACGAGAACTTCCCTCAAAAAAAATCAGCGAACAATCAACTTTGATTTTTATTGTTATCAATTGTATTCTGTTTGTAACATCTTCATTTTTTATTAATTCCATCTGTTTTTATCTTTCCCCTGTTGCATTGGTCGTGATTTTAGGGTATAGTTATATCAAACGCATAAGCTGGTTGTGTCATTTTGTTTTGGGTCTTGGATTGATGATTGCTCCAATTGGGGCATATATGGCAATCAGTGCAACCATTTCAGCTGATATTTTTCTTCTGGGTCTTGCTGTTTTATTTTGGGTTGCCGGATTTGATATTTTATATTCTATACAGGATATTGACTTTGACAAAGAAAATCATCTTCATTCTATTCCTGCAAAATTTGGAGATGTCAAAGCATTGTGGATTGCACGATATTCTCATTTCATTGCTTTTCTATTATTCATTTTATGGTTTTATTGTTTTCATTGGGATGAGTGGTTTACTTTGGCTGGTATTATTGCCTTTTCTGTTCTATTATTACGGCAAAATACCTTAATTCATCCAGGAGTGTATCATCGAATTAATGCCATTTTTTTCCTTTTCAACGGACTTGCCTCAATTGTTTTTTGCATTTTTTATCTTATGAATTTACTTTAATATCATATTTTTTTCTAATTTCGCTGTAAATTTGCAACAAAAACTATAGTATATAAATTAAAATTAAATCATATGCGAACACTTAATTCTTTGATTATCATTGTATTGGTGTGTTTTTCAACGACATTAAAAGCACAGTCCGATACCATTGTTATACCTGTTGAAGACAGACAGGCAGCAGAAAAGGTTTATAATGAAGGTATTCGTTTTTATGACCAGGGAGAGTTTCAAAAAGCCTTAGGAAAATTTAATGATGCCATCAAAATGAAACCAGATTTATGGAAAGCTTACTACAACCGTGGTGTTGTAAAATCAGACCTTGAAGATTACAATGGAGCCATCGAAGATTTTACAAAAGTAATAACCAATGAACCTGGTGCAATGGCATATTATGCGAGGGGCCGTGCCAAACACGAAATGAATGACCTTGAAGGAGCCATGACAGATTACAGTTTTGCCCTTCAAAAAGATAATATGCTGGCCATGGCATACTATTATCGTGGCAGTGTGTTTTTTGAACAAAAGGAATATGCGCGAGCAATTGAAGATTATGACAAAGCAATTGCTTCTCAAAAGGATTTTGCTTTTGCATATAATGACAGGGGCAGTGCATACCGGATGCTTGATGAAGATGAAAAAGCCATAAAAAATTACAAAGAAGCAATCCGTATTAATCCAAGAATGGCATTCACTTACAATAATATTGGGTCTCTTTATAAAAAGCAAAACAACTACAATGATGCAATTATTGAATATTCAAAAGCAATTGATGTTGATCCTGAATATTACATTGCATATAATAACAGGGGTATTGCCAAATATGATGCAAAAAACTATGAGGGCGCCATTGAAGATTTTACAAAAGCCATTGAAATCAATCCCGATTATGCATATGCATACAATAACAGAGGAAATGCATACTTTAAAATGGAAGAATATGACAGGGCAATTGTTGATTTTACAAAAGCCATTGAAATCAATCCAAATTATGGATATGCTTATCTGAACAGGGGTAATGCAAAAGAAATGCAACGTAAAGAAAAGGAGGCTTGTGATGACTGGAAAAAAGCATCCTCTTTAGGCGTGACTTCTGCAGATATTTATGCTAAACAAATTTGTAATTAACAGTAAAAGAAACAATTGCTATGAAAAAATTACATATAATTTCAATTCTCTTCATTTTTCTGTTCGCAGCAAATGGAGTATTTGCTCAAAATATTGAGTTTACAAAACAAAACTTTCCAAATGATAAAAAAGGACTGAAAGAAGCACAAAATAATATCGCAATGGGCGACAAATTTTATATTGCTGGTCCAGGAAAATATTATGATGCCATTGAGTCATATATGAAAGCATATAATTTCAATCCAAACAATGCTTTGTTGAACTACAAAATTGGAAAGTGCTATCTTTACTCTATTGACAAGCATAAAGCGATCATATATCTTGAAAAAGCACATCAGCTTAAGCCTAATGTTGAGGGAGATGTGTTGTTGTTGATTGCACAGGCCTTTCATGGTATTCATGAATTTGAAAAAGCCATTGATAAATATCGTGAATACAAAAATGTTTTAACTCCAAAATCACTTGCAGAAATTGGCAAAGATGTTGACAGAAAAATTAAAGAGTGTCAAACTGGTATTGAGCTCATGCAGAATCCAGTTCGTGTTTTCATTGATAATATGGGTCCCGTGATAAATACTCAGTATCCTGAATACAGTCCTATTATCAATGCCGATGAATCAATGATAATTTTCACAACCAGACGCAATACCACAACAGGTGGCAAACTTGATCCCAATGATGGGAAATACTATGAGGATATTTTTATTTCTTATCGTGAAAATAAAGAGTGGGGAACTCCACAAAACCCTGGCAAACCTCTCAATTCTGATTTGCATGATGCCACAGTGGGTCTTTCTCCTGATGGACAAAAATTATTTGTATATCGTGGTGATAACGGTGGTGATATATATGAATGTGACCTGAAAGGCAACACCTGGACAAAACCACAACGCCTCAATAAAAACATCAATACCAAATACCATGAATCAAGTGCTTCATTATCTCCCGACGGAAGAAAACTTTATTTTGTTTCTGACAAACCCGGTGGTTATGGTGGGCGCGATATTTATGTTTCTGAACTGGACAAAAAAGGAAACTGGGGTCCTGCTCAGTTATTGCCCAGTACAATAAACACACCCTTAGATGAAGAAGCTGTATTTATACATCCTGATGGTAAAACTCTATATTTTAGCTCAAAAGGCCACAATACCATGGGAGGTTATGATATTTTCAAAACTGTTTTTGAAAACGGACAATGGTCAAAGCCTGAAAATTTAGGTTATCCCATTAACACCGCTGGTGATGATGTGTTTTTCTCAATCTCTGCAAGCGGCAGACATGGATATTATTCTTCAGCACGTCCCGGTGGATTTGGAGATCAGGATTTATATGTAATTACATTCCTCGGTGCTGAAAAACAAATGGTTAATAACTCTGATGATAACCTTCTTGCATGGAAAACACAGGCTATTACAGAAACTGTCATTGAAGAAGTGATTGATATTGAAACCGCATCTCTCACTCTACTTAAAGGAAGAATTCTTGATGAAGTTACATTGCAACCAGTGGAAGCAAAGATTCTTTTGTCTGATATTGATAAAAACGAAGATCTTGCCACATTTACTTCTAATAGCGCAACAGGTCGTTATCTGGTTTCTCTGCCATCAGGGAAAAACTATGGTATAGCTGTGAGTGCCGATGGATATCTCTTCCATTCCGAAAACTTCAATATTCCTGAAAAAGCTGCTTATCAGGAAATTGAAAAAGATATTTATCTGAAAAAAATTGCAGTGGGAAGCTCAATCGTTCTTAAAAATATTTTCTTCGACTTCAATCAGGCAACTCTCAGACCTGAATCCAAAAACGAACTTGATCGTCTTGTCACCCTGATGAACGATATGCCTTCATTAAAAATTGAAATTTCCGGACACACTGACAATATTGGTTCTGCGCAGTACAACAAAACACTGTCAGAGCGTCGTGCCAAATCTGTTGTTGATTATCTCATTGAAAATGGCATTAGCCCTAACCGCCTCACTTACAAGGGATACGGTTTTGACATGCCAATTGCTCCCAATGATACCGACGAAGGAAGACAACAAAACAGACGTACAGAGTTTAAAATTATCAGCAACTAAAAGCAATTGCTTCTGTCAGAAATACCTTTTTGATATTTTCCTATGGCAAAAGATTTCAACATTACCCGTTTCTTCAGTTTCAAACGGGTAATGTTACCTGTTGTTCTTGGTCTTGGTGTTGGGGCATTTCTAATATTTAAAGATACAGATATTGATATTCTTACAAATATTAGGTGGAACAATACTTCTGTTTTCTGGCTTTTTATGGCTGTTCTTATGGTCGTCTGTAGAGATTTGGGTTATATTTTAAGGCTCCGACTTCTTACAAATAAAGAACTGTCCTGGAGAAAAAGCTTTCAGGTGATTATGATTTGGGAGTTTGCCTCGGCCTTAACTCCATCTGTGGTTGGCGGCTCTGCTGTTGCAATGTTTATTATTAATAAAGAAAAAATCCCCCTGGGAAGAGCCTCTGCCATTGTGATGATAACTGCTTTACTTGATGAGCTGTTTTATCTTATTACTGTGCCTTTAATCATGATTTTTGTTACAGATTTTTCCTTCTTTTATAACAATAGTTATGTTATTTTTGGCACAACTTTTTCCGGATTTGGACTTTTTCTTATTGGATATGGATTTATGCTATTCCTGACTTTATTTATATCTTATGCTGTATTTATTAATCCCCGAAAAATTAAAGCTTTTCTTGTTCGTGTTTTCAAATTTCGATGGATTAGAAAATGGAGATATGGTGCGCTCACAACTGGCAACGATTTGATCAATACCTCAAAAGAATTAAAAGGAAAAACATATCAATTCTGGTTAAAAGGATTTGCCTATACTTTTTTATCGTGGACTGCCAGATTTTTGCTTGTCAATTTTCTTATTCTTGCATTCATGCCTGTGGAAAGTCACTTTCAGATTTATGCAACTCAAATGGTAATGTGGGTAATTATGCTTATCAGTCCAACACCGGGTGGTAGTGGTTTTGCCGAATATCTTTTTTCAGATTTTCTCAAAGTATTTCTTGTATCTGGTCTTGCCCCGATACTTGCTGTAATCTGGAGAATTCTCAGCTATTATTTATACATCATTATAGGTAGTATCGTTTTGCCTGTGTGGTTACAAAGAGTAAGAAAAAAAGACGATTTACATGCTATGAACAAATAACACACAAAATTTTGTAAATTTGTATGCTGCATTCCTGTTAAATCTCTTTAATTTTCAGTATTGAAAACATCGATATTCTATATTTTCGTTTTTTTATTTTTCACCACTCTGTCTGCCAGTGGCCAAGTTCACTCTGTAAAAAAAAACAAAAAAATTATTGCTAAAGACTGTGTTTTTCAAATTGATACTCTTTATATTTTGCCGTCTTCTATCGTTATTTATGATGATTCAAGCGGTGAAATTATCAATGATTCTCTCTATTCTTTTAATCTCAACTCCTCCCTCCTGTCCTTTTCAGACTCATTATGCAAACATGTATCCTCTTTGTCTGTTTCATATCAAACAATTGCAATACCCATTGGTTTTATGGCACAAAGAAAAAAACCGCAAAAAAGTATTGACAGCACAGAGCAAGCATTTGAATATATTTTTCCATCTACAGAGCTTTTTGACCCGTTTGCATCTGACGGCCTCATTAAAAACGGCAATATCAGCAGAGGTCTTTCTGTTGGGAATACACAAGGAGCCTCCCTGCAATCATCTCTTGATATAAGACTTAGCGGCAAGCTCAACAATGATGTCGATATTGTTGCTGTGATTACAGATAATAATATCCCCATTCAGCCCGATGGCAACACAAGACAACTACAGGAATTTGATAAAGTGTTTATTGAACTGAGTAAAGACCGAACAAAAGCAAGAATTGGTGATCTTGAACAACGCAATCCAGATACCCATTTTTTAAAATACTTCAAAAAAACCCAGGGAGGACTGTTTCAAACATCTCTACATTCATCAAGTACTATATTTTCTGGAGACAGTAGTGTGCAAAATATGTATATTTCAGGTGGTATATCCAAGGGAAAATTTGCCAGAAAAACGTTCATTGGAATCAATGGCAATCAGGGGCCATATAAACTTACCGGAGCAGAAAACGAAATGTTTATAATCATTCTTGCCGGTACAGAAAAAGTATTTATCAACGGTGAACTTATGACCAGAGGACAAGGCTACGATTATGTAATTGATTACAATACTGCTGAATTGAGTTTTACATCAAACAGAATGATTACTTCTGACTCAAGAATTACTATTGAATTTGAATATTCAGATAAAAATTATGTTCGTTCTTTGTTTACAGGGGGATATGAATTTGATGATCATAAGACAACATTTGCATTTCATTTTTATTCAGAACAAGATGCTAAAAATCAGCCTCTTCAACAAACCCTGGATGAAGATAACAAATATATACTTCAAATGGCCGGTGATAATCCTTTGGCCGCTGTGGCTCCGGGCTGGGACTCGGTTGCGTTTTCAGGAGATTATGTGCTTTATGCAATGATTGATACTCTGGGATATGATTCCGTTTTTTTGTATTCAATTGATTCTCAGGTTGCAACTTACAGGGTTAGTTTTTCATTTGTTGGCCAGGGAAACGGAAATTACATTCAGGACAGAGGTCTGGCAAATGGAAGAGTTTTTAAATGGGTTGAGCCCATGGGAGGTATTCCACAGGGAGACCATCAACCCTATATTATTCTTGTAGCCCCAAAAAAACAACAAATGGCGACTCTTCGTTTTTCTCATCAATTTAATAAAAAAACTCTTGCAGGAGCTGAACTGGCATTGAGTAATCAGGACTTAAACACTTTTTCCATTATTGATAACCAAAACAATTCAGGTGTAGCTGGTAAGGTATTTGTCAGGCATACTTCATTTCTACGTTCTGATAGTTTGCTTACACCTTTGTTTTTACAAAAAGAAATTTCATATGAATTTACAGAGGCTACATTTACTGCTGTTGAACGTTTCAGAAGTGTAGAATTTAACAGAGACTGGAATATTCAGGACAATGATAACACAACCAATAATCATATTTTTAGTGCTTCTTTCAGGCTTTTAAATAATAAAAAGCTCATTGGTTCTTATCAGGCAGATTATTTTTTAAACAGTCAAAATTTCAATGGTCTTAAAAACATCTTGTTTCTGAATCTACAAAAAGGAATATTCCGGTTTCGTTCAGATGCCATGTATATGACCTCTGACAAAACAAGTTTCACCACTCGTTTTTTTAAACAAAAAAGCAAACTTTGGGCTGTAGCAGGACCTCTTGCTGCGGGTTCTGTTTTTGAACAGGAAATTAACTATTTCCGATTAATAAATGATAGTCTGCTTGGTAATTCATACCGCTTTTTTGAATTTGAACCATTTATTGAATCTGCTTCTGACTCTTCAGGGTTTCATTTTCGATTATGGTTTAATCAGAGAAACACATACCAAATGTTGACAAATACAGATCCTGATCCGGCTTATTATTCACGTGAATATGGATTACGTATTCAGTCTGATGTTTCGTCAATGAATCGTTTTGCGCTAACTGGAGCTTACAGAAGTATTTATTTACAAGACACAATAATTTCAAATGTGAGCAATGACAATGCCTTGGTTTCACGACTGGAACATAATTTATATTTATTTGAAGGGGCCATTAGTTCATTTTTGTATTATGAAGTTGCTTCTGGTATGGAGTCAAAAAAAGAATTTTCCTATCTTGAGGTCGCCCCCGGACAAGGACAATACACCTGGGTTGATTATAATCTTAACGGCATTAAAGAGCTGGACGAATTTGAGCCAGCCAATTATCAGGATGAAGCCAATTATATCCGTATTCTCATGCCCTCGACTGAATATATTAAAGCATATACCATGCAGGTAAATGAAACGTTTTTGATTGATCCTTCCAGAATATGGAGATCAGATACAAGTAGCTGGAAAAAAATATTGAGTCGGTTTTCAAACCGTTTTCAATTTTCAATGATGAAAAAAACCACTTCAGACAACATAGAAAATCGTTTTTTTCCAACATTCTCTTCGCTATATGATTCTTCTCTGGTTACATTAAATTCTGGTATCAACAACACCTTTTTCTTTAACAGGGCACATCCGGTGTTTAGTATGAGATATCGTTATTCTGACAACATCAACAAGATGCTTATGCTGAATGGTTTTGAATATAGAAGAATGATTTCAAACGAATTGCAAATAGTTTGGAACATGACAAAAACGCTGGGAACAGATATTGAGTTCCGCTGGGGAAACAGAGAAAACAATTCAGAATTATCTTTGTTACGTAATTACGATATTCAAATCCTGGAGCTATTTCCCCGTATTCATTTTCAGCCTAATTTGAAACAACGATTTAGTTTAATTTCCAGATTTAAAGATTCAAAAAACATATTATCGGGACTTGATGAACATGCTTCTATTGTTTCACTGGGGCCAGAGGCTCGTTTTCCTATAGCAGAAAAACACACATTCAATATACGTTTTACTTATCATTATATCACATATACCGGAGACAAAAACACTCCTCTGGCCTTTGAAATGTTAGAATCTCTGGAGCCGGGAACTAATTTCACGTGGAACATAACAATGCAGTATGCTGTTTCTAAAGCACTTCAAATTCATTTTATGTATGAGGGTCGCAAACCCGAAGGAAAAGACATGATACATTTCGGAAGTGTACAATTAAAGGCTTTGCTTTAGGGGATTTTTTAACCATTACTAAATGTTTAATTTCTGATTTAACCCCATTTTTTCTGTTAATGAAAGAGTCAACTTTTTACAAAAAAATCCTGATAATCAAAATGATACCAAAAATGACCAAAGAAATTCCTACAACACGATTAATTCGGTATTGTGTTCTTAATTTCAAATATTTTTTAATTTTTGCACCAATATAACTTTTAAGCAAATCCATTGCAAAAACCATAACTACTGTTCCTGAAAAAAAAGTAAAAAAGGTAACTGTATATGCATCAATTTCAGCCTGATTGCTGGGTTTCAATGAAGAAGATGCAGCCAGCCAAAAAAACCAAACAAAAGGATTTAAAAAATTTAATAGAAATCCTTTTCCCATAAAAGTAAAAAGTCCTGGCCTGGTTTGTGGTGTTTTAATATTAATACTTCTTCTGATAAGCATATCGGGTTTTTTCATAAAAGTATAAATGCCAAAAACGATAAGTATTACACTTCCTATAATGCCCACATAAATATCATTATATCCTGTACTTAAAATGGTTGTGAGGCCAAAATATGAAATAAAAATTAATACAATATCACTAAAAACGACACCTATTGATATTTGCATTGCACTTTTAAAACCTCTGTCAATGCTGGTTTGGATAATAGTGAAAAAGGCAGGGCCCAGTGTCACTGACAAAATCAAGCCTAATATCATTCCTCCCAAAATTGTCTGCCACATAATTATCAACTTTTTTGATAATGAGAATTAATATAGTTTTTCCAGTTTTCAATTTTTTCCCCTTTCAGTACTCTGGGAAATTTATTTTGTGCACCTTCTTTGCCTATTGAGCGCATATAATCATAAAATACACTCACCGGAAGCACTTTAACATCAACCTTACGAATTGCCTCAAGTCTTTCAACCCGGTAATCATCATTGAGAATTTTAAGATACTCATCAATTTTTTCGGCTGCAAGTTGTTCGTCAATTGAATCATCTGTGCCAATCCACCATTGATGAGCAAACATACTTTGATATGGAACACCAGCAACAGCAAATTCACGAACGCCCACATTATATTCATTTTCCAACATTTCAACTGCGCGGTTCATATTTTCCACAGACAAGTGTTCGCCACACATGCTAAGATAATGTTTTGTACGACCCACTATCTGTATCTGATAGTCTTTAACCGACACAAATCTGATAACATCACCTATCAAATACCTCCAGGCACCAGCAACCGTTGACAATAATAAAGCATAATCTACTCCTTCTTTAACCTGATCAATGGTTAGGGCCTCTGGATTATCTTTCACATTTCCTTCCAAATCAAAGTTTTCCCAATTGAAGGGGACAAATTCATAAAACAAACCTCCATCCAGAACCATTTGCATAATTCCTGTTGGACAGGGTTTGTTTTGATATGCAATAAAACCTTCTGAAGCAAGGTATGTCTCAATATAAGTAATTGGTTTTCCTATCAATTTTTCAAAAGACTTCACATAAGGAGAAAAAGAAACACCACCATGACAAAAAACACTGAGATTTGGCCAGATTTCATGAATATGTTTAACATTATATTTTTCAATAATTTTTTCCATAAGAATTTGCAGCCATGCTGGAACTCCCACAATTGCCCCAATATCCCATTGAGGTGCTTTTGATACAATTTCGTTGAGTTTTGTTTTCCAGTCCCTTTCCTTGCTCAGTCTTTTGCCTGGTTTATAATGATGCTGAAACCAAAAAGGAATATTTCCTGCTGTAATTCCAGACAAGTCTCCTTCATAATAGGTTCCATTATAATGCAAGTGTGTACTACCTCCGAGCATTAATATTCCTTTTTGATAAAATTCTTTTGGTAAATCATAATAAATCAAAGAAACTATTTGGCGGATACTTGTTTTTTTTATCGCTTTTAACATATCAGGAGTAACAGGAATATACTTGCTGGATGCTTCGCTTGTTCCTGAACTAAGAGCAAAATATTTTACTTTTCCGGGCCAGGTGACAAAAGATTCACCAGTTAATGATCTGAACCACCATTCATTATGCATTTTTGTATAATCAAAAACAGGCACATTTTTTTGAAATTCCTTAATCATCTGTCTGCTTTTAAGAATTTCTGAAAATTTATGGTGCTCTCCAAAAGAAGTAATTTGTGCTCTCTTTAATAGTTTTTTCAGTTGTTGAGTTTGTGCAGTAATTGGAATAAAATCTTTTCTTTTTACTGGCAATTTGCTTTTCAGCTCAAGTGCTCTTCTAACTATTGAACCAACAATGGGCATAGAATTTTTTTTCAAAATTACTTTTTTTTTTTTTAGAAAGAGCACAAAAAAAGGGACTGAGATAAGCCCAGTCCCTTTAATATTTGATAATTAAGTAATTATACAAGATTTAGTCGACTGAATAATTCTTTTCTGTAAAGTCCGCCAATTGGAATCACTTTCATTTTTCCTTCAATAACAAGATCAGGATACTTAATGGAAAAGATTTTATCAAGACGAACAATAAAAGAACGATGAACTCTTACAAAATCTTTTTCCGGAAGAATTCTCATCATTTCTTTCATTGTTGTATGAGTTGTATAAATATTGTCAGATGTATTGATAACAACATAGTCTTTCAGAGCTTCAACAAAATAAATATCTGAAAATTTAATTTTGTTCAGTCTGTAATCTGCTCTGACAAAAATACTATCTGGCTCATCTTTTCTTAATACTATAGCCTGATAAAGATCTCTTTCTTTTCTGACTTCAGTATCTTCAATGTGCTTGTTAATGGCCATTTCAATTGTTGTTTCAAGCTCTTTTTCTTTAAATGGCTTAATAACATACCCATAAGGAACAGATGGTTTTGCTTTGTCCAAAGTATCTTCATCTGCATATGCTGTTAAGAAAATTACAGGAATATCAAAACGATCCTTAATCACTTTGGCTGCTTCAATTCCACTCATTTCTCCTTTGAGCATGATATCCATCAGAACCAGATTTGGTCTAAATTTGTGTACGGCTTCGATGGCTTTTTCTCCTGAAGAAACCACTGCTGGGACACCGTAACCCATGTTTTTGAGGCTGTTTTGAATGTCTTTTGCAACAATGCTTTCGTCCTCTACTACTACGATTTTTATTTTTCCCATTTTTTTATGAATTAAAATTATTTTTAGATAAAATTAAATTATCTGCAAAGATACATACATTTATTAAAACTGCAAAATAAATATTGTGTTTTTTTCATTATCTGTCATAATTTTATAGTTCCCATTTATTTGATCTGTCAGAGCATCAACAAGTTGGGATGATAAAGAATTTTTTATAACAGAAACTTTTGTTTTAAATAATTTCATTTTTGGGTAAATTATCTGTAGTTCTGTATGCATATTTTTTTGTTTCATTGTAACTTTAAGTACACACTCGCTTTCAAAGTGTTTTTGGTTTTCTAAAAAATTATAAAATAATTCGTTTATTATCATGCCGCATGGTACTCCAATATCCAATGAAACAAATACTTTTTCCATGCAAAACTTAAATTTTAAATCTTTATAATCTGAATTTCTTTTAAAATTTTCTGAAATCAATTTTATATACTCCCCCAAATCTACCCTGCTAAACATATCTGTTTGATATACAATTTCATGAATCAGATAAATACTATTTATTCTGTTTTGAATACGTTTGAATGCGTTTGAAATATCCTGATTGCTTTCTTTTCTTATTTCCAAATTCAATATACTGGAAATAATTTGAAGATTATTTTTTACTCTATGATGAACTTCTTTTAAAAGGATATTTTTTTCTTCTAACGATTTGAAAAGTTCTTGTTCAATTTGTTGTCTTATTACTATTTCTTCCCGTAGTTTTGAATAACTCTCTTCGGCTAAATCTGCTCTCAGTTTTTCTTCAATAAGTTTTTTTTCTAGTGAAATATCCTTAATGGAAATCTGATATGCTTCTTTGTCCTGAAAGAAAATTTTTGAAGCAATGGTTTCAACTTCAATGATTTTTCCGTCATTTGGACGTTTTATCTTAATTTCAATATATGATATTTCTTTGCCTTCATCCAAATCTTTTATTCTCTTCCTGATTATTGGAGCATATTCTGGCAAGTATAACTCATCTATATTCAGTTTTTTTGCTTCCCTTTGGTTTTTTAATCCAAGTATGTCTATTGCTGCCCGATTGACATATAAAATTTTATTAGAATCTCTTAATAATATTCCATTTGGAGAATCTTCTACTAAAGTTCTGTAAGTTTCTTCATTTTTTTTCAAATCCTCCTGTCGTTGCTCTTCTATTGTGATATCCTCAATGCTTATATTATATAATTTTTCTTTTATTGCGCCTTTTCCTTCCTGCTTAATTACTGAAAGTTTAAATTTCCTGTTTTTTATAGCCCCCAAACGACTTATTGTTGTTGTAAATATTTCTTTTTGCCTTTCATTTTTTTGAGAAAATTCCTTATTTATTAATGTTTTGATATTATTCAAATCAAATAATTCATAAAAATTCTTTCCTGCAATAAACGATTTTTGCAAACCACTCATCTCTGCAAAAGAATTGTTTACATAGAGAATTTCTCCTTTGTTATTACATTCTATAATACCCTGTTTGACTCTGTTTAAAATTTTCTGATAGTATTCCTTGAGTTTTTTCTGCACAATTTGTGCATTTTTTATGTTGCTAATGTCTCTCACAAGAGCAAAAACGGTATTATCATCCAAATAAAACATTCTGGATTCATAATACTTCTTTTCTCCCGAAAATTCTAATTGATATTGAAATTGTTTTTCTTGCTTGCTTTTTAACACCTGACCTATTAATATATGTGTCGTGTTTTTTACTATGGGTGGTAATTCTGTTTCCTTAATTGGTTTGCCCAAAAAATCTTCAGGGTTCAGAAATAATAATGATTTGTCCAAATTATAAAACTCCAGAAATTTTCCTTCTTTATCAAATACAAATATCAAATCCGGAATAGATTCCAGTATTTTTTTATGAATATTCTCAAATGAAAGAAAAGATTGTTTTCCTTTTTTCATTTACACAAAAGGGCTAGTTTATAAAATTTGTTTCAATTTGTAAATATATAACCAAACTATAGGTAAAAACAAATTTTTTTAATGATTTTTAATTAATCGTTGATTTCTGGCTGTATTACCACATTATCATATCTTCTTTCAATTCCGCCTTTATAGTTGATTTTCAAGTATATACGCCCTTCTTCGTCAAAATGAACCCATTCTCCTTCTCTCTGACCCATAACATAGTGACCCTCAACTCGTTTTTGACCATTTGGCCAATAATAAGTATGTTTCCCATTTGGATATCCATCCAGGTATTTTCCTTCAAATATTGTTTTTTCTGTATCAACATCTGTTGTTTTCCATACACCACTATATTGTCCGTCAATAAAATTTCCTTCTTCTCTTGTATCACCAATTTCCCAAAACCATTGTCCTGTTTCAACTCCATCAAAAAATTCTCCTTTCACTATTATTTTTCCTGAAATATCATACTCAATATAATTTCCTTCCAATAATCCATTTTCATAAAACTCGGTTTTCCAAACATTTCCATTTGAATAATACCAGTTCCATTCTCCCACATGTCTTCCTCTGCTGTCAAACCTTCCCTCCTGCTCCATTGTTCCGTCTGCATAATAATATTTCCATTCTCCAATTGGCTTGGAATCCTTGTATTCTCCTTGTGATTTCAATGCACCGTTTTCAAAATATTCCTTAAACTGTCCTTGTTTTAATCCTTTTTCATCAATGATCCCTTCTTCTGTTAAAACACCATCTCTGAAAATATATCCCTTCACAATTTTTCCGTTTTCGTCAAATTCTCTTCTTACACCATCTGGTAAATCATTTCTATAACTTCCTACTATCTTTACTTTCCCACCAGGATAATAATCATATCTTATTTCATATTGTTTCAGCTCTTCTGCTTCAGGTACAATTTCTCCGTTGGCAAATTTTTGAATACTTTTCAAATTACCTGATTCATCAAATTCCTTTACAAAACCATTCAAAATGCCATTTCTCCATTCTGCTGTTTTTTTAACAGATCCACTTTCAAAAAAATCCATCCACATTCCATGTTTTTTTCCCAAAGAATTGTTTCGGTTAATTATTTCTCTGCTCATTATAAACCCTTTTCTGTATTGATAAAGGGTGATAATAATCCCATTTTCATCATATTCCTTCATATATCCCTCTTCCAAACCATCAACAAAAAAAATCTGTTTTTTTATTTGTCCAGATGGATAGTAATGATTTGTATTTCCTTGTTTAACATCTCTTTCATAATTCTCTTCTATTGTTTCTTCTTCAAGAAATACTATTCTTTTTCCATGCTTCAAATTGTTTTCATAATTTATCTTAAGTATGATTTTCCCTTCTGAATTATAGAATATCCAGGTACTATCTAATAAAAAATTATTTCTGTTTCCTTCTGATTTCAAATTTCCGTTTTCCCAATAGGTTTTCCAATAACCATCTGGTTTGTTTTCTCTCATAAATCCTTCACTTGAAATGTTGCCATCAGCGAAAAAAAACTGTACAAATTGCATTGTGTCTTTTTGGGAATATACCAAAGAAAACATAAAACAAAAATGTACTAATACTATTATTTTTTTCATTTTACTATTTCTATCATTCTTTCAATTGAAATCAATGCTTTATCTCTTGTTTTTTCATCTACTTTTATTTCAAAAAAGTCATTTTCCAAAGAAAAAAGAATTTTTTCAAGATTTATCATTTTCATAAAATTACAATCATTACAATTACATGATTCATCAGCAGGAACAATATAAAACGTTTTTTCAGGTGATTTCTTTTGCATTTCATGTAAAATACCTGTTTCTGTTGCTACTATTAGTTCTTTCGATTTTGTTTTTTCTGAAAACTCAATAATTTGAGTAGTTGATCCAACAAAATCAGCAATTTCTAATATTGGTCCCTGACATTCAGGATGTGCAACTAATAAAGCACTTTTATGCTTATTTTTCATTTTTATCACTTTATCAACATGCAACTGATTATGTACATGACAAGCACCGTCCCACAAAACCATATCTCTTCCTGTTTGCTTTATAATATAATTTCCCAAATTTTTATCAGGAGCAAAAATAATTTTCTGTTCTTTTGGCAATGATTCAACTATTTTTACTGCATTACTTGATGTACAAACTATATCTGTTAATGTTTTTACTTCAATGGAAGAATTGATATACGAAATAACAATATGATCAGGATATTGTTTAACAAATTTTTCAAATTCTTCAGCAGGACATGAATCAGCTAATGAACAGCCTGCTTCTGGCTCAGGTAATAACACTTTTGTTTCATAATTTAATATTTTTGCTGTTTCTGCCATAAACTTCACTCCGGCAAAAACAATAACATCTGCTTTTGTTGCTTTCGCTTTTTTTGATAAACCATAACTATCACCAACATAATCAGCTATTTCCTGTATTTCTGGCAACTGATAATAATGTGCTAGAACGATAGCATTTTTTTTCTTTTTAACAATTTCAATACTATTTATAATTTCTTTATAATTTTTTAAAAAATACATATGTGCTATTTATAATGGTGTTAATTGTGTTGATAATTTTTTTTCTAAAACTTACAAACTCTATTTGTTAATAAATCAATTGCAAAAATACTTTATTTTTATGTTATTACATACTTATTAACATGCTGTGAATTGTTAGTCGAAGAATTATAATTTTATTATTTTTATTTTTTTTGGTTGATAACTTTCTAACAGAAGCTTATAAAAGTGATTGTTTTTTTCATGGTTTTATCAGTTTGATAGTGTATAAAAACTTATTGTTTTTTATTCACAAAAAGAATGGTACTTATGAACAAAAATATTAACACAAAAGTTGTTTGTTTTTTACAAAGGTAAAAAAACAAAACAACAAAGGAAATTTGAATAAATAACAATATCTTTGCAATAGTGAAATAAAAAAGAAAAACCATGCAAAAAATATCAATTGCCTGTGATCATGCAGGTTTTCACCTAAAACAGATAATTATTTCCTTTTTGAAAGAAAAAAGCATTGAAGTTATTGATTTTGGTACTGATTCTGAAGAAAGCATGGATTATCCAGATATTGCTCATCCTTTTGCTGGAAGTATTGAAAAAAAAATTTGTGAAAAAGGAATTATTATTTGCGGAAGCGGCAATGGAGTAAGTATGGTAGTTAATAAATATGGTGCTATTCGATGTGCTCTTTGCTGGACAGAAGAAATTGCTTCTTTGGCCAGACAACATAATGATGCTAATGTAGTTGCTCTTCCTGCTAGATTTGTTTCAAACGAAGATGCATTAAAAATTATCAATGTTTTTTTGAATACTGAATTTGAAGGAGGAAGACATCAGAACAGAGTGGAAAAAATTAACAAGATTGTACAATAATGGCATCAGAAACGGAAAAATTATTTATTTCAGAATCTGCAAAAAGATGCAGGGATATTGAAAAAAAAGCAATTCTTGAGAAAAATCTGAATCATTTTTATAAAAAATGGGAAAATAGCAAAAGTGGTTTTTCTAATTTAGCATATGCGCGCAAAAAGCTACATTATGCAAAATTCAGAAGTATTGAAAACCTGGAAAAAAATCTTATTGAATTTGAAGCAAAATTTTGTTCCCGGGGTGGAAAAATGTTTTTTGCAGCAGGAAAAGATGAGGCGCTAAAGTATATACTTGATATTGTTCAACAATCAGAAAATAAAAAGATTGTTAAATCCAAATCTATGGTATGTGAAGAAATTCAACTTGAGAAATTTCTCAATCTACACAATATTCATTTACTGGAAACAGACCTCGGGGAATTTCTGGTGCAGCTTGCCAATGAATCACCATCACATATTACAGCTCCCGCTCTTCATAAGTCGAAAAAGGAAATATATGAACTACTGAATGAAAAATATGATCAGGTATTTGATGAATCAACACCTGTTGAAGCTGTTGTTCAATTTGTGAGAAATTTATTGAGAGAAGATTTTTCATCTGCAGGTATAGGTATTACAGGTTGCAATTTTATGATTGCAGATCCCGGGGTGGTTGCTATTTGTGAAAATGAAGCCAATGCCATACTCTCTGCTTCTTTTCCAAAAACTCATATTATTGTTACCTCAATTGAGAAAATAATTCATTCATTTGATCAGCTTGAATTGTTTCAAACCATGCTGTCATCTCATGCTACTGGTCAAAACATGACAGTTTATAATCATCTGGTGTTTGGACCAGCAGCAGCTAGCGATAAAAACGGACCAGAAAAAGTATATCTTGTTGTCATTAACAACAACAGAACAGAAATAATGAAAAGTGTGCAAATGAGACAAGCCATGTATTGTATTAAATGCGGTGCATGTCACAATTTTTGCCCTGTTTATTCACAAATAGGCGGACACGCTTATCAAACTGTTTATAATGGCCCCATAGGATCGGTGATTTCTCCTTATATTTTTGGAGAATATGAATTTGCTTATTTGCCCTTTGCCTCAACTCTTTGTGGCAAATGCAATACTGTTTGTCCAGTTGATATGAATATTACTTCATTGCTTATTCATAAAAGAAAACATATTGTTGACAATAAATATAATAGTAGCTCTGAAAGAAGATTGTTTAATAAACTTCAAAGAAAATTGTTAAAACGCAAGCGCATGGATGGTTCTGTGTTTCTGAAAAACACAGTATTAAGAACTTTTCTGAAAAAATCATGGGGAAAAGAAAGAGAAATTCCTGTGATTGCAAAACAAAGTTTTTGTGAACTTAAAAAAAAGGAGAAAAAAAAGAAAACCTGATTTGTTTTGCCAAACAAGGCTTTTGCAGAAAAAAGTTAAATCTAATCCATTTTTAAAACAGCAAGAAATGCAGACTGTGGAACTTCAACATTGCCTACTTGTCTCATGCGTTTTTTCCCCTTTTTCTGTTTTTCCAGCAATTTTCTTTTTCTTGAAATATCACCCCCATAACATTTGGCCGTCACATCTTTTCTAAATGCCCTGATGCTTTCTCTGGCTATAACTTTTGCACCAATGGCAGCCTGAATGGCGATATCAAATTGCTGGCGAGGAATAAGTTCTTTGAGTTTTTCACAAATTTTTCTGCCAAACTGATAGGCATTATCCTGATGAATCAGACATGACAAGGCATCAACGTTTTCTCCATTGAGCAAAATATCTAATCTAACAAGCTTGGCCATTTTATAGTCACTGTGATAATAATCAAAAGAGGCATAACCTTTTGAAATGCTTTTTAGTTTATCGTAAAAATCAAACACAATTTCCGAAAGAGGCATTTCCACATTCAACTCTACCCTATCGGTACTTAAATAAACCTGATTTTTCAACACTCCTCTTTTTTCAATGCAAAGGGTCATGATTTGTCCGATATATTCAGACTTTGTAATAATACTGGCTGTTATATATGGCTCTTCAATATACTCTACCTTTGTGGAATCAGGAAGACCAAGCGGATTGTGAATTTCGTATTTTTCGCCCTTTTTTGTGTGAACAATATATGATACGTTGGGAACAGTTGTAATCACATCCACATCAAATTCTCTGTCAAGCCTTTCCTGAATTATTTCCATATGAAGCAGGCCAAGAAAACCGCATCTGAAGCCAAATCCAAGGGCAACCGAAGATTCGGGCTCAAAAGAAAGAGAAGCATCATTCAGCTGAAGTTTTTCCATTGCACCTCTCAGTTCTTCATAATCATCAGCATCAACAGGATACAGGCCGGAAAAAACCATAGGTTTTACTTCCTGAAAGCCTTCAATGGCTTTTTCGCAAGGTTTTTCAACATGTGTAATTGTATCTCCCACTCTCACTTCTTTTGCCAGCTTAATACCGCTGATGATATATCCCACATCACCGGCACCCAATGTTTTGTGGGGAACAAATTTTAACTGTAGTATACCAATTTCATCAGCATGATATTCTTTTTTGGTTGAAAGAAACTTTACAAAATCACCAGTTTTAATTGTTCCGTTAAATATGCGGAAATAGGCAATAATTCCCCTGTATGAATTAAAAATGGAATCAAATATCAGGGCCTGAAGTGGTGCATTGAGGTCACCCGTTGGGGCAGGAATTCGCTCAATAATTGCATCAAGCACTTTATCAACACCATACCCTGTTTTGGCGCTGACCTCAATAATGTCATCAATTGAACAACCAAGCAAATCAACAATCTGGTCTTTAACCTCATCGGGCATGGCAGAGGGCATATCCATTTTGTTGAGAATGGGAATAACCTCCAGGTCGTGTTCAAGAGCCTGATATAAATTAGAAATGGTTTGAGCCTGAATACCCTGGGTTGCATCAACAACAAGCAAAGCTCCTTCGCAGGCAGCAATAGAACGTGAAACCTCATAGGAAAAATCCACATGTCCGGGAGTATCAATCAGATTCAAAATATATTCTTCTTTTTCGTCCTTATGAACCATTTGAATGGCATGGCTTTTAATGGTAATACCCTTTTCTCTCTCAAGGTCCATGCTGTCCAGCACCTGTTCCTGCGTTTCTCTTTCGGTGAGGGTGTCAGTAAATTGCAGCAAACGGTCGGCAAGAGTACTTTTACCGTGATCGATGTGAGCAATAATGCAAAAATTTCGAATGTTTTTCATAGCGGCTGCAAAGATAATACGAAATACGGTTTTATGAATAAAAAACTTGAGTTATTATGATGCGGTGTCTTCTTCCACAAAAATATGATTTTCTTAGCACAATGTGTTATTTAAAGATTTGAAAGAAATAGTATATTTGCAACGAAGAGTTTATGAGATTATGAAATCCGGAAAACGCAATCCTTCATTGCTGGCAGCGCTTATTCCTGTGATATTTCTTACAGTAGCAATATCACTGAATGTATTTATTTTTCAGGAACAATCATTGTCAGGTTCTAATCAGATTGTTCTTTTGTTTTCTGCCGCAGTGGCAGTGTTGGTGTGTATGATTTACGGCAAAACATGGAAAGATTTGCTTCAGGGCATTGTCAACAGCATCGGCTCTGCAATTCCGGCAATATTAATACTTCTTATGATTGGGGCACTTGCGGGTACATGGCTCATCAGCGGCATTGTTCCTGCAATGATTTATTATGGACTGCAAATTATGCACCCCACATTTTTTCTTGTTACGGCAGCAATAATCAGCTCAATAGTTTCTCTTTCAACTGGCAGCAGCTGGTCAACAGTGGCAACTATAGGAATTGCATTGCTAGGAATTGGTCGCGCACTTGGAATTCCCGACGGAATGATAGGGGGTGCAATTATATCCGGGGCATATTTTGGAGACAAAATTTCTCCACTTTCAGACACCACTAATCTTGCCGCAGCAATTTCTGAAACAGAGCTGTTTACTCATATCAAATATATGATGATTACCACTATTCCATCCTATTTGATTACTCTTGTAATTTTTGTATTTCTTGGATTCAGAGACACTTCTGCCATCAGCAGAACCGATATTGCCCAGGTTCAGTCTTCTCTTGATAGTATTTTCAATATTACCCCATGGCTTTTTTTAGTACCCGTGGTTGTGATTTTGCTGATTATGAAAAAAGTACCCGCACTTCCTGCTATATTTATTGGTACAGTGGCAGGTGCTGTTTTTGCCCTGATTTTTCAACCCCATTTAATAGGGCTACTAAGCGAACAAAGCGGTAGTTTTTTAAAGCAATCATATGTAGTGATTGTTCAGTCAATGTACACAAACACTGATATTCCTGCAGAAAATGAACTGGTGAATGGCCTTTTATCAACCGGAGGAATGAAGGGAATGCTAAATACAGTATGGTTGATTATCAGTGCTATGGTGTTCGGCGGAGTGATGGATGCCGGCGGTTTGCTTAAAAAAATCACATCTTCGATTATTAAAGTTGCCAGAAATACAACCTCTCTCATTGCCTCAACTGCTGCAACCTGTTTGTTTCTCAATGTAACAGCAAGTGATCAGTATTTGAGTATATTAATCCCGGGAAAAATGTTTGCTGAAATCTATAAAAGAAGAAAACTCAAATCTCAAAACTTAAGCAGAACACTTGAAGATAGCGGAACAGTGACATCGGTTCTTGTTCCATGGAACACTTGCGGGGCCACACAATCAACAGTACTTGGCATCAGCACCATTGTTTTTTTGCCCTATTGTTTTTTCAATATTATAAGTCCCTTTATGACAATTTTAGTTGCAATGCTGAAAATCAAGATTGCAAGAAAAGATGAAGAAAAGAAAGAACCCCCCTCGCCAAATAATACTGATGGGAAATGATATAAAACACTTTTTGTGATTTCGCTTTAAGCTTTTTTCTACTTTTGCGTTATGTCAGAATTTGTAGTTATTGCTTTGATAATTTCAGGCTTGCTGGTGGGTTTCATCAATACTTTGGCAGGAGGAGGCACAATTATTTCTCTTTCTCTTTTGCTTTTTTTGGGCCTCCCCGCCCCTGTTGCCAATGGCACAAACAGGGTTGCAGTGCTATTTCAGAATATGGTAGCAGTGAGAAATTTTAAAAAAAGCGGGATGCTCACCTCGGCAAAAGGATTATGGTTGGGCATTCCCACCGTGATTGGCTCTTTGCTTGGGGCAAAAATTGCTGTGAATTTGCAACAGGATCTCATTGAAAAGGCAATAGCAATAGTTATGATTATCATGCTTGTGTTTATCATTGCAAAACCTCAAAAATGGCTCAGAGGAAATGAGCTTTTATTTAATAAGCCAATTAACTGGAAGACATACATTTTGTTTTTTCTGGTGGGATTGTATGGAGGATTTATACATGTTGGTGTTGGATATTTTTTGCTTGCTGCTTTGGTGTTGAATTGTGGCTATGATCTTGTAAAAGCCAATGCAGTAAAAAACCTGTTGGTATTGCTCTATGTGCCTTTTACTCTTGTTGTGTTTGTTTGGCAGGATCAGGTAATATGGAAATACGGCCTTATACACGCTATTGGCAATGTGATTGGTGCCTGGATTGCCTCAAAGTATGCCGTAAAATGGGGAACCGGATTCGTGAGATGGATTATTGTGGTTGTGATTATTATAAGTGTTGCCGACTTATTGAATGTGATTAACATAAAAAATGTGATACAATATTTGATGACAAATGGTTGATTTGTCTGCTCAGTGATTATATTTATATTTGCAAAATGAATATCAATCAATCACATCATCTGCCTGTTGTAGAACTTTTCAACAGCATACAAGGCGAAGGCTTACACACAGGCAAGCCGGCATTTTTTATACGATTGGCCGGTTGTGATGTTTGCTGCACCTGGTGTGATGAAAAAATTGCATGGGATGAATCGGTTTTTCCTGTAACAGACATTCAGCATATTGTTGAAGAAGTTATTACAAGCGGTGCAAATACAGTTGTTATTACCGGAGGAGAGCCTTTCAGGCATAACCTGACAGAATTAACAAAAGCGTTAGTTTCAAATAATATCAGATGCATGGCTGAAACATCGGGCACAGCAGAAATTAGTGGAAACTGGCATTGGATTACACTTTCTCCCAAGCAACACCAGTCTCCCATTGAAAAAAATTATTTTCGCGCAGATGAACTCAAAGTTGTTATACAAAAAGAAGAAGATTTAGGATGGGCAGAAATTAACGCCTCTAAGGTACAATCTCATGTTGTGCTATATCTTCAGCCGGAGTGGGGGTGTTTTGATGAAATTTTGCCCCTTATTGTGCGTTATATAAAGGAAAATCCAAAATGGAGGTTATCTGTTCAGGTTCATAAGTTTATAAATATTCCGTGATTCATATTTTTATACAAAACAAATCATGAAAAAATTTTATACATCATTTCTGATTTTAATACTGATAACTGTTATTTCAGGGATGCCCGCATGTGCGCAGAAGCAAAAACTGACCACTAAAAACAAAAAGGCCATTTCAGCATATAATAATGGCTTACAGTATTTTGATAGTCGTAAACTGTTTCAGGCTGAAGAAGAATTCAAAAAGGCCATCAGCATAGATCCTTCTTTTCTTGAAGCAAGGCAATTGCTGGCAACATTGTATGAAGAAACAAAAAAAAATGAGCTTGCAATTGAACAGTATTCAAAAATTCAGGAAATAAATCCGGATTTTTTCCCCAATAATTATTATTTACTTGGGAATTTATTAATGAAAGAGGGCCGGTATGAAGAAGCATTGAAAAACTATGAGTCTTTTGTGGCATTGAATAATGTAAGTGAAATAATAAAAAAATCCGCAGAAGAGCAAATTCCACCGGCACAATTTGCAATTGAAATGAAAAAAAATCCGGTGCCATTTCAACCGGAGAATTTAGGCTCTGCTATTAATACGCCAAACGGAGAGTACTCTCCCACCCTTACTGCAGACGAGGAAATATTATACTTTACCAAACTCAGGCCAAGAGACGAATATACCATGTGTGCCACCTGCAAATACGAAGAAGATTTTTTTGTAAGTCAAAAAGTTAACGGGCAATGGACTCAGGCCAGGCCATTGGGGCATCCCATTAATACTCATGGTAATGAAGGAGCAGCCACAATTTCGCCCGATGGGATGTATTTTATTTATACAGCCTGCAACAGATCTGACGGACACGGTAGTTGTGATCTGTATATTTCCGAAAGAGAAGGAGGGAAGTGGACAAGACCTGAAAACATGGGGCCTGTTGTAAACAGCAGCAAATGGGACAGCCAGCCCAGCATTGCGCCTGATGGTAAAACGCTGTATTTTGCCAGTGCCAGAGAAGGAAATATGGATATTTATGTTTCAGTGATGGATGATAACGGACAGTGGCAAACTCCAGTAAATCTCGGTAAACCCATAAATACAGACAAGCAGGAAATGTCTCCCTTTATTCATCCTGATGGCAGAACTTTGTATTTTATTTCTGACGGTCATCCGGGCATGGGCGGAAATGATATTTTTTTCACCCAAAAACAACCCAACGGAACATGGTCTGAACCGGTCAATCTGGGCTATCCAATCAACACACACAAGGATGAAGGGTTTTTTATTGTAAGTGCTTCGGGTACTACCGCCTATTTTGCTTCAGATCAATTGGGAGGATATGGACACTATGATCTCTACAGTTTTGAACTGCCCGAAGAAGTACGACCAGACCCGGTGTATTATCTGAAAGGAATTATTACAAACAGGGTAACAAACGAACCCATCAGGGCAGAATTTGAATTGTTTGATATTAATTCAGGAACATTGGTGGTGAAATCATTTTCCGATGAAAAGGACGGATCTTTTCTTGTTTGTTTACCCGTAAATACAGATTATGCGCTTAATGTGAGCAAACAGGGATTTTTGTTCTGGTCAGAGCATTTTGGATTTGGTCAAACATCGGATATTGCAGAACCTTTTGTAAAAAACATAAAACTGCAACCAATTCAAACAGGGGAAATAGTGGTGATGAGAAATATTTTCTTTGATTTTGACAGTGATCAGCTGAAACCGGAATCTGTTATTGAATTGAAAAAGCTTATTGAGTTGCTCAATGATAATGCCGGAATGCACATTGAAATACGGGGTCACACAGATAATGTAGGAACAGCACACTACAACAAAGGCTTATCAGAAAGAAGAGCCATGTCAGTTTATAATTATCTCATTCAGCAAGGAATAAAAAAAGAAAGATTGTCATATAAAGGTTATGGAGACTCAATGCCAATAGCAACAAATGAAACGGATGAAGGCAGGGCATTGAACAGAAGAACTGAATTTAGGGTGACTAAAATTTAGTAATTTTGCAGAAAACAGAATTGTGTTAATGAATACAGAACAAATTGAGCAACTTGAAAAGAAATATCGCGGTGCAAAAGCTGAAGAAATAATACAGCTTGCAATAGAGATTTTTGAAAATAAATTGAGTTTTGCCACCAGCCTGTCTGTTGAAGATCAGGTGGTTACGTATATGCTTTCTATGGTTTCCTCCAGGATTGATATTTTCACTTTGGACACAGGTCGCTTATTTCAGGAAACATACGACACCATTGAAAAAACAAATAAATTTTTCAACATCAACATACGTATTATTTTTCCAGAAAAGGAGCAGGTTGAAAACATGGTGAATGAAAAAGGGATTAATTGTTTTTATGAAAATGCAGAAAACAGGAAGGAATGCTGTACCATAAGAAAAACCAAACCTTTGCTTAAAACACTGCAGGATTATGAGGCCTGGATGACCGGATTAAGAAGAGAACAGTCGGTGACCAGGTTTGGTATGAAGAAAATTGAAAAAGATACACTGTCAGGGCTGGTAAAATTTAATCCTCTTGCCGACTGGACTGAACAGGAAACCTATGATTTTATTGAAAAACATGGGATTCCATTTAATGAATTACAAAACAAAGGATTTAGAAGTATCGGTTGTTTGCCATGCACACGACCAGTGAACAAAGATGATGATATTAGAGCGGGACGCTGGTGGTGGGAAAAGCCAGAACAAAAAGAATGCGGACTACATAAAAAATAGTATGAAACATATTTTGCTTGCTTTATGTGTTGTTTCTTTGCTCTTTTTCTCATGCAGAAATAAAGTAAAAATTGTAGAAATTGAAGATTTTCCATCTGATTCATTAATTGAAAAGTCAAAAATGATTGACATTTTTGTGGATGCGTTTCTTATTGAAGCTGCTTTGTACAAAGCCCAATCGGAGGGAAGAAGTGTTCAGGAATATACTGCTTTTTACTATGACTTTTTTTTCAAAAAACATCAGGTTTCTAAACACAGAATACATAAATCAACGGAATACTATTCTGCAAACAAAATGATGGAAGATATTATTCTTCAGGTTGTTACGCTTTTGGTTGAGCTTGATTTAAGTGTTGCCGGAGATCAGAACAGAATGCCGGAAGAAGCTACGCCCCATGATAATGTTGGGCCAGCCTGGTTAAAAAACATACCATTACCCGAAGATGAACAAACTGAATAGGACATAATGAAGCAACATCATGTCTCAGTATTTATTAAACACAGCGCTACTATAGTTTTTACTGCTTTGTTGTCTCTTATAGTAATAAAAGCTGATTTTGAAATTTTCAACATTCAGCTTAAAACAAATGAAAAAAGCACAATAACAGGCTGTCTTCTTCTTTTTTTAATAATTTGTGGTTGGTATTCAGTCAACGTGAAATTAAAACACATACAGTATAAAAATAGTAGTAAAGACAAAATTACAGAGATTGGAAAATTGGTAAAAATGCTTTTTTACACAGGTGTATTTATGAATATTCTGTTGTCTTTGGTTGCCATGAAATCATTGTTTGGTGTTATTCCCGATACCCCCGAAGCTCCTGTTTATGTGAAATTGCTTTTTATTCTTTTAATAATTGCAACACTGGCGGTTTGGTTTTATGAGTTGTCGATAATTCAAAACAAGGGAAAAAATCAAACTTATAAAAAACCCAGACATCCAGAAGTTTTGTCTGATATTTTGATGATGTTATATGCTGGTTTTTCATTGGTGTTTGTATGGAAAAACCTTGTGATATCCAATATTTCTCAAATGAATTTTTCCATGCCCATAAAAGATATTTTGTCAGTTATTTTACTGGGATTTGCATATATAGTGATATGTTTACCAGTACAAAGAGTCTATTATTTGGAAGAATCTTTGAACAAAGAAAATAATAATACTGGAAAAAGAATTATGTTATTTCATATTGGAGGCGTCGTTGTTGGAGCACTACTCCCTATGATTACATTTTAATCCTATTGTTTTGTGTAAGTTGCTGTGATTGTATCTGTGTCAATTCCTGTTTTAACGGTATAGGAAAACGCGATGGATTTTTGATTGGCCTCCATCAGTCCGTTTCCTTTAACGGTGTAATCTCCGTTACACATTTGTTGCTGGTCAATTGAGACAGAAGAACCCGCAATGACGCCAATGGCCTTTTCTGCCGATCCAAGAGAATGAAAGTTATTCAGAAATACATTTGTTTCATTTGCAGGATCTGCTTCAACCACAACAGTATATGTGAGCTGAGAAGCCTCAACACATGTCCACGTTCCGATGAATTTTTCACGGGCATTTGCAGGATCGCCATCATCAGGATTATCAGGCTCACAAGAATTAAAAGTAAAAGTAAAAATTCCGGCAATAAAAATGGCAAAAAGTATTCGAATTGTTCTCATAATGTGAAGTATTTATAAAAAGACAATTGTAACAAAAATTAAACCAATATTGAAATACAAAAATAATAAATTTATTTTGTAATAAGTAAAAATCCCAATCAAATTAAAAACGAAAGGAGTTAAAGTAATCAACAACAATGTTTTGCTGAATATCAACGGCTGTATTATGCACTCCTATTTGGTATAGTCTGTTGTTAACAAGAACAGATCTGTGCCATGATCTTATCATTGTGCTTGTTGTTTCATAATCAATGGCATGACAATCATTCAACATCAGGGTTTGATGTTCAATAATATCAGCACCGGTATTGTCGGCCACACCATTCATGGAAGTAAACAGAAGTTCATTTGCATCATACTTATTGATATATTCTTGCGGATAATCAGTGTAAGAAAGAATAAACGACATTGATTCAGAAAACTCACAATAGTAAAAATGAGTTTCAAGATTTCCCAAATCTGATTCAACAATTTCAGAAAAAATTTGAGGTTCAGAAGGAAATGAGATTTCAAACAGACCATCATCTGATTGAATGTGATGGTTTAGTTCAATGTGTGTTTGTTTAGAAACAGATTCCGGCTGTTCTTCAGATGTTGATGATATATTGCACGATACCATCAAAAGCAGAACAGCCGGGATTAAATATTTTAGATTGTTCAAAATAAATTATCTTAAAATTTTAATTTTGTAATGATAGGTATTTGAATTTTGTTGAATAACGGCATTATAAATACCATTTGATAAATGCTGAACATTCAGGAAGAAAGAGCTATTTTGCATTTGTTCATTAATCACAAGTTTTCCTGTCATGTCATACACATAAACATCAGATTGTCCTTCTCCGGGCAGAGAAAAGAACACCTGATCTGTAGCAGGATTGGGATAAACAGAAGTTCCAAGTAGCTGCATGGTTCCAATGCCGTCTGTTGAGGTATATTCCATACTCAGGTTGTCAATAAAAAGAGCAGACCCAATTTGTGGGTTAAATCCTCCGGATGAAACTAGCAAAATATTCATTGAATCGGGTGTTTCTGTAAGAGTTACATTAAATTGGAAAGGAGTATAGGAAGAAACAACAGCATTAACTATAGACCCTGTCATTCCGATAGTGTCGCGCTGATTGGTTGTTGGGTTCCACTTGGTAAAAACAGCAGCAATCATTCCGGTATCTCCGTTAACACCAAGATATTTAAAATTGCCTAAAATTTTTGTTGGTCTCACATTAACAAGAGGAGCCCCTGCAGATGTAAAAGTAAGACCACCACCCATTAAGTCGATCGCCATGTCAGAAAGGGACGCAATGCCTGGAAGAGCCATCAGGCTTGCATCTTTGGTTTCAATCAATGCAGCAAAATTACCTGTATGCGCATCGGTTGTTTTGGATAAGGTGTAAATTTGATATACAAATAAGTCAACAGTGAGCCCATACCATGATTGAGGGTGGTTATCATCAGTCCAGTTTTCAAAATCAGCATTTGGAATGGGATTCTGTGAAAAGCTGTGAAATGAAAACACAGCACAGATTAGAAGAATAATAACATTTCTTTTCATTGCTTTTTATTTTTTTGACAAAAATAACCTAAAGAAGCAAAATAAAAGAAAAAAAATATTAACAAACAAATGTTAAATATTTGATTGATAATTTGTAGGTTTAATAAGGTGTGTAGCAATTATTGCAGTAATAAGAGACACGACAAAAGTTAAAATAAGACAGCTAATAAATTCTTCCATACCGGTTTGTATCCATACAATTGTAAAAACAATACCTGTAATAATTGTTAAAAAGGCTGCTTTTGCATGAAATTTTTTCCAGAAAAGGGATAGTATAATGACTACAGAAAAAGTATCACCAATTCCTGCCCACACATATTTCACAATATTATAAATTAGGTTTTCTCTTGCAGCCAGAGCAAATCCAAAAGCAAGCAATGACAGTATGGTTGTTATTATTCTTGACCTTTTCAATTGGTTTTCGTTATTTTTATTCTTCCAGCTATCACTGATTTCTGTTGCAGACAGAATCAAAAGAGAATTGGCAGTTGATATCATTGCTGCAAAAGCCCCTGTAATAAGTATTGCTGCAATTACAGGAGGAAAGATGGTTAGAATGACAGCGGGCATTACAGTTTCTCTGTCGGGAATGGCTTGTGGCCCAAACATAGCCAGTCCAATCCAACCAAGAAGCAGTGCACCGGTATATGCAAAAACAGTCCAAAAAATCCCGATATTTCTTCCAATGATAGCCTGTTTTCTGTTTTTAATTGCCATAAAGCGTGTTGCCAACTGAGGCATTCCTCCCAGATATCCAAACATCCAACTGAAGCCGCTGACAATGATAACACCAGCCCCAAATCCTTTGGCTGCGCCGGTAAACGATGAATATTCAGGTCCTGATTTGTGCAAAGCTTCGGAGATGGATGATGCAAATACGTCCGGATTGTTGGCAAGGTAAATAAAACCCACAATTGGACCAATAACGAGTGTTATAAACATCAATACTGCCTGAATCACATCAGTATATACAACACTTTTAAAACCCCCATAAATTGTGTATGGAACAACAAAAAGCACAATAATAATAATGCCCAAACGCAAATCAAGCTGAAACATTTCATTAATTGTCTTACCGCCTCCAATAAATTGAGCTCCAATATAAAAGAAAAAGAAAAATGCAATTATAAGACTGCCCGTAATTTGCATATATTTACCTACAATACCATGTCTTTTAGAAATATACTCCATAAAGGAATTTGCATTGTATTTTTCAGCTTCATCGCGTAACCTGACAGCAATAAAAATCCAACCAAGCAAAATACCAAGAACACAGCCAATGGCTGTCCAAATTTCTGTTAATCCCAGGGCATAGGCTGCACCGGGCAATCCAAGGAGTGCCCATGCAGATTCTCCGGTTGCCCTTTCTGATAATGCAGCAGCCCAACCGGGTAAATTTCTGCCGGCGATGGCATAATCTTCAGAGCTTTTTACTTTTTTTCCAACGTATAGACCAACCAGTGTAATGAAAAGCATGTAGATAATCATTACAGTTAGCAAAAGTCCCTGTCCTTCCATTTCAGAATTTTTTTACAATATTAAAAAAAAATGAGTAAAAAGCTTAAATTTGCTGATTGTAAATAATCAATATCGTTATTAGATTGAAGTCTAAACAAAAATTTTATGTCGTATGGGAGGGTCGAACTCCCGGATTGTTCCATAGCTGGGAAGAATGCAGAAAATCAGTTGAAGGCTTTAAAGATGCAAAATATAAATCATTTGAAACAGAACAACAGGCCAGCAAAGCCATGACAGAGAGCTATATAAAACATATAGTAAAAACCAAAAAACCAGCGAAGAGAATATTAACAGGGGAGGGGGGGGCCATTGAAAGAAGCATTTGTGTTGATGCAGCTTGTTCTGTGCAAAAACAAATCATGGAATACAGAGGTGTTTTTTGTAAAACAGAAAAAATATTATTTCACAAAGGTCCTTTTCAGGGAGGATCAAATAATATTGGTGAATTTCTGGCAATTGTACATGCACTCTCATATCTGAAAAAAAACAAAATCAATTATCCTGTTTATACAGATTCAGTGACTGCAATGAGCTGGGTTAATAAAAAACAGATAAATACCAAAATTGAAACAGGAGAATCGGTTCAAATTTTAATAGACAAAGCCCTGGAGTGGTTGCATAAAAACAACATCACTCAATATACAATATTGAAGTGGAATACAGAGCAATGGGGAGAAATCCCAGCTGATTTCGGAAGAAAATAGAAAAATCTACTTAGAGCACTTATCCAAACATTCTTTAATAATATTAATGATGTTTGGTCTTAGCATGTAAAAAGTATTTTTTCCAGCTCTTTTTGCTTCAAGAACGCCCTTGCTTTTCAAAATATTCAAATGGTGAGAAGCAGCAGCCTGTTCTATCTCAAGACGATTGTAAATCTGAGTAACATTGAGTTGCTTTTCTTTTTCAAGCATTTGAATAATTGCTATTCTCATTGGATGAGAAATTGCCCTGAATTTACTGGCGGCTTCTTCCAATTTTCTTGGATCCAGAACGTATTTTGCCATAGTGTTTATAATTTTAATATCCCATGCAAAGATATTAATAAATGGACAAAAACAATATTTTTTTGAATTTATTTTCTAAAATTCAAACATTGAGTGTAGAGGAGCAAGAGAGGAAAGCTTAGGTGCTGCTTGTAAAAAGCCCAATTGACACAGAAAAGAAAAGTGTACTTCTTTTACGGAAAACATAGAAACAAGATCATAACTTGCTGTTGCAGTACCCCCTGTGGCCAAAAGATCATCATGAATTAGTACAATATCGTCATTATTAAAAGCATCTTTATGTACTTCTAGCTTGTCCGTTCCGTATTCAAGCTCATATTCTACAGAATAGGTGTCAGAAGGAAGTTTTCCTGGTTTGCGAATGGGAACAAAACCAGCATTCAGACGATAAGCAAGCGCTCCACCAATAATAAAACCCCGTGATTCAATGCAGGCAACCTTAGTAATTCCTGCATTTTTATAAAGTTCGTAAAAGTAATCTACAATAAAAGCAAAAAGATCTGGTTGTTTTAATGCAGTTGTGATGTCTTTGAACAGAATTCCCTCTTTAGGAAAATCAGGCACATCGCGTATTGCTGCTTTTACTTGTTCAATTGTTACAGTTTTCATTGTTTTTAATTTCAAAGATATTAATTTTGTCAATATCAAATAAAGAAAATGAAAATCACAGCCGATTATATTTTTTTGTCAGAAGGCAAACTTGTTTCTGATATTTGTATAGATGTTGGGGATAATGGTATTATCAAAGAAGTAACAACTATTGCCGGTGAAGAAACAGATATTGTTAGATATAAAGGAATACTGGTTCCCGGGTTATTCAATTGTCATGCCCATATGGAGCTTGCGGGTCATCATTTTGAAAATACTGAAGGTGTTGAAAACTTTTTGCTACAAATGAAAAAAGCATACAATTCAGGTTTGTTTTCAAAAAATACAAAGCAAATTAAAACACAGCAGGATGATTTTTATAAACAAGGGATAAATTTTGTTGCAGATATTTGTAATACCGAAAATTCAATTGAAAGTAAAAAGAATTCAAAAATCACGTTTTATAATTTCATTGAAGTATTCGAAAGTTATTTTGATAAAACAGATGAGAAATTTAAGAACCAATTAAAAATTCAACAGATTTTTCAAAACAATGGATTGTTATCGTCTCTTGCACCTCATGCCATGTATTCTTTATCTGAAAAAATGTTAGAAATATTTAGTAAATATAATACAGATAATAAATGTATTAGCACAATTCACTTTAAGGAATGCTCTAAAGAGAATGATCTTTTGAAGTTGCAACAAAAACTCTATAATACTCTAACCAGCAATGAAATAACATTTAAGACGAAGTTTTATAGAGAAAAAAATACTGAAGAGGTTTTTAAAGCATTATTTCACATTGATCAAGCCATATTACTTGTACACTCAATTTATATGAACAAAAATGAGTGTGATTTTATAAGGGAACACTACAAAAATTCAGCTATTTGCATATGTCCGTCTTCCAATTTAAAACTTGAGGGAAAAATGGCAAAAAATGAAATTATTGAAAAATATTCAAAAAAAGTTTTTTTGGGAACAGACGGAGAGGTTTCAAATAAAAAAATGCAAATACTTTATGAAATGTTTTTATTTCAAAATTATTACAATCAAAGCATAGAAGAAATTTTATCAATGGTAACAAATTTTCCAGCTGAATTTTTTCAACAGAAAAAAATGGGAAAAATAAAACCCGGATATAAACCGGGTATATGCCTAATTAAAAATTTTAATAAGAGAAAAATGATGTTGACAAAAGAATCAGAATCTGAAAGAATATTTTAGGATTACCACACATCCTCTTTCACAACTTTTTCTTTCATCTCAGTTTTTAATCTTTCAATAATGTCTTTTACTGTTTTTTCCACCTGCACAAGATAGTCTTCATATTTGGGATGGTAGGTGGGATCGGTTTTGTCAAGCCATCTTTCAAGTGGATATTTCGATTGTGCTTTCATTGTAAATTCAGAAAAGGTATATCTGAACCTGTTTTCTCTGAACTCCAGCCTTAAAACATAATTAACAACGGTGTTGGAAGCAATTTCACTGCCATCTTCCTGTTTGTCAAAAAGTCTGATTCGATGCTGAATAACAATACGACCCCCTTCAGGATCTCTCACTTTTGTTACTTCCTGTGAGTTTTTATACTCGGTATTAATCCATTCAATACACCTGTTATAAAGAACGATGGGTTCTCCATTTTCATTGACAACCTCCTGCCAGGTGATTAATTTTGTATCTTCGTCAACAGGAATATTTGCAATTTGTGCAAATATAAAACAAGAAGAAAAGATGAAGAGTAGAGAAAAAATTAGTGATTTCATAATTTGTAATTTTAAATTACGTTGTTAACAAAACATATGCCATGTGAATGCAAATATATGAAAATTTTTAAAAAAGGTATCATATAGTGATTGTTTGAAATTTTTTTTGTAATTTCGTTTGTTTATATTTTTGAAAAGATGCAAAACATACTCTCACAATTAAATTTGTTTATTAGAAAATATCATTTTTCGTTATTTATAAAAAATGTATTTTTCTTTTTTACATTTATTGGCCTTCTTGTTGCATTTTTTGCCTTTGTTGAATATTCACTATGGCTTGACTCTTTATACAGAAGAATAATTTTTGGTCTTTTGGTTTTCTTCGTTTTTTGTTCAGGAATTTGGTATTTTTTATTACCGTTCCTGCGATTTTCGAGATTTAGAAAAACGATTGATAAATACAAGGCAGCAGATATCATCGGAAATTTTTTCCCGGATATCAGTGATAGATTTAGAAATTTATTAGAATTGAATGAATTACAGAATGTTTCACGTGAAAACATTCAACTTTTGAATGCCGCGATAACTCAAAAATCTTCACAACTTGGTGTTTTTCATTTTCAAAAAGCCCTGAATTTAAACTCTCTGAAACGATCAGTTCTATTCTTTATTCCAATCATTTTAGGAATTCTTTTAATGGCATTTGTAAATCCAAATCTAATTTCACAGCCACTTGAACGAATTGTAAAATTTAATACTGAATTTGAAAAACCAGCTCCATTTCAATTTGTTTTGATTAATGAGGAATTAACAGGTGTACAGGGAAATTCCGAGATTTTAATGCTTAAGATTGAGGGAAACATAGTCCCTGCCCAGGCTGAAATTTTTCTAAATGGAAATGAATATCCAATGCAAAAGACCAATCATAACACTTTTCAATTTACTATACAACAGCTGCAGGAAGATTTTTCATTTTATTTTAAAGCAAATGATTTTAAGTCCCGTTCTTATAAATATAATGTAGTTGTTAAGCCTACAGTTCTCAACTTTACAACCGAAATTATCTATCCCTCATACACAGGAATACAAAACGAAATTAAGAAGAATTCAACGGATTATCTGGTCCCTCAGGGAAGCAAACTCAAGTTCCAGTTTAAAGGAAAGGATGTGGATTTCATGATTGCCAATATGAATGAAGAAACAAAGCAAATTCCAATGTTAACCAAAGGAGCAAATGCATTTGTGTTTCTACATGTTTGCCAAAGCAGTAGTAACATCATTTTTACTGCAAATAATAAAAAAGTTCAATTTTCTGATACTATTCAGATGTTTTTTGATGTGATTCCTGATATGTATCCAGCAATAAATATTCAGGAAGCAAAAGATTCGGCTTTTTTTAATATAATTTATTTTCAAGGGGAAATTTCTGATGATTATGGGTTTACAAACCTGAAGTTTCATGTTAAACCAAAGGACCAAAAGGACTTTACAGAGATGAGTATACCGTTTACCCAACAAATTCAAGAACAAAAGTTCTTCTATATGTTTGATTTTTCTCAATTTGACAATTGGAGAGAATCAGAAATTGAATACTATTTTTCTGTCACAGACAACGACGCAGTAAATGGAAGAAAAACAGCAAAATCAGGAACAAGAATTTTTAAAATGCCAGATATTGAACAGTTACAGGACCTTTATAATCAACAAAACACAAATGTGTTTTCTGATATGCATACTGCAATTGAAGAAGCCAAAAACTTACAAACTGAAATTGATGCCTTACGAATGGACTTGATAAACAAGAAGAACTTAAACTGGGAAGACAAGAACAGAGTAGAACAATTGTTTCAAAAGCAACAACAGCTTGAGAATCTAATAGATCAATTAATTAATCAAAATGAAGATAAAAATATTCTTGAAGAGTTGATGAAAGACATTCCTGAAGATTTATTGGAAAAACAAAGACAGTTGGAGGAATTATTCAACGAATTGTTTGATGATGAAATGAAGGAAATGATGAAGCAATTGCAAGAATTGATGCAGGAACTGAATAAGGACAAAATAATGGAACAACTGCAGGAAATGCAATTGAGAAATGAAGACATTGAAAAGTCTCTCGATGCAACCATGGAGTTGTATAAACAACTTGAATTTGAAAAGCAAATGAATGAAATGCTCATTGATTTGGAAGATTTAAGAGAAAAATTGCAACAACTCAATGAGGAAACAGAAAATAAATCAAAGCCAAATGACCAGTTGTCAAAAGAGCAGGAGCAAATCAATCAGGAGTTTGAAAAAATTAGAGAAGAAATTGAAGACCTGCAGCAGATGAATGAAGAGCTTGTAGATCCCATGGATTTTCCCAACATGGAAGAACTTATGGATGAAATTTCAGAAGATCTGCAGGAAGCCAAAGATAACCTGACAAAGAACAAAAATTCAAATGCTGGAAAAAACCAGAAAAAGGGATCTGAAAATATGCAGAAGATGCAAGAGATGATGGAAATGGCAATGGAAGGACAAGCAAATGAAAGTTTGGCAGAAGATATTGAAAATCTCAAACGCATTCTGAAAAACTTGCTTCATGTATCTTTTTCTCAGGAATCAACCATGAATATTGGAAAAAAACTAGTTTCTAGAGATCCGATTTTTAACCAATATGTGGTAAATCAAAAAAAACTGATGGGTAGATTTAAGGTAGTAGAAGATTCTTTGCTGGCATTGGGAAAAAGACAAATCATGGTGCAGCAAATAATTCAAAATGACCTGAAAACAATTAGAGAAAATGCAGCAAAGATAGACACGTATATTAGCTATGGACATCTTGGCCCCGCAATGATGCACCAGCAATATCTTTTACAATCTGTAAATAATCTTGCACTCCTTTTAATAGAGGTTCTTGAAAACATGAACAATATGATGCAGCAACAGGGCGGGGGAGGAGGTTCTTGTAATAATCCAAATAAGCAATGTTCCGGACAAAAGCCTGGAAAACCAAGTGCAAAAACGATGCGACAATTGCAGGAACAAATAAATCAGCAAATGGAACAGCTTATGCAACAAATGAAAGAAGGAAAGTCAGGCCCTGGAGGCATGGGAACCAGTGAGCAGTTTGCCAAACTTGCTGCACAACAGGAAGCATTGAGAAGACAACTTCAGGAATATTCTGAAATGTTAAAATCGCTGGGGGAAATGGATCAGAGTACACTTCAGGAAATTATGCGACAAATGGAAGAAACAGAAAGGGATCTTGTAAATAAAAAACTAGATATTAACACTCTTAAACGGCAGAATGACATTTTGGTAAGACTCATGGAATCTGAGAAAGCTGAGTTGGAACGGGAAAAAGATGAAAATCGTACATCAAGAACTGCAAAAGTTATTAACAAAAGTAACCCTGAGCAATTTTTTCAGTATAAAAGAGAGAAAACCACTTCTGAAGAAATTATTAAGTCCATACCCCCTATGTTCAATAGTTTCTACAGACAAAAGGTGAACAACTTTTATATTGAATTAAATAACTGAAAATGAGAGAAGAAGCTCAAACTCTTGTTCTTTACAGCCGTTCAAATGAATTTGCAAGGCTTGAAGAATTTATTGAAAATATCAGTGACCAGTTTAATATTGGACACACATATTTTTCAAATATCATTGTGGCCCTTACAGAACTTGTAAAGAATGCCATGCTTCATGGAAATCAGAATGATTCTCAGAAAAAGGTGTTTGTTGAATTTAAACAGGAAGAAGGAAATCTTAAATTTTCTGTCACAGATCAGGGAAGTGGTTTTGACTTTCCTATACCCCAGCCATCAGAGATGCTTACGGATCTCAACATTAAAAATGGATTATCCATTGTTTATGCATTATCTGACGGATTAGAATTTGAAGAGAACGGAAGAAAAATCACAGTTATATTTAATATTGCAGCAGCAAATGAACTTTTGAGTAAATCACGCATTTCAGCATTGAAACAGTCAGGACAAACAAAAGAAGATAAAAAGAAAATTCATGACTGAAGAAAAGATAAGGGAAATTTATTTTTTTGCCCAATCTGCTGAAAATAAGATAGATAAAGAAGAGGTCTGGATTAAATTCTTAAAAAACACGTTGTTAAACACTTATAATAAAGACGAATTTCTTTTGAATTTTATTTTTTTAAGCAGAGAAGAAATTGCAGAAATGAATCAAAAGTATTTGAGGCACAATTATGCAACAGATGTGATAACGTTTGATTTTTCAGATGATTTTGGGGTTTTTGGAGGTGATGTTTTTATTTGTCCGGATGTAATTGAGCAGAATGCGCAATCCTATGGCGTGAGTTATAAAACAGAAATGTTAAGAGTTCTTTGTCATGGAATGTTGCATTTGTTGGGCTTTGATGACAAGACAGAGGAACCTGCTAAAGAAATACGAATACAGGAAGACAAGTGCATTGAAGCCTTTTTAAAGCAGGAAAATTTGTAACTTTGCAAGACAATTATCAATTGGTTTATGTTTCCGGAATATGACATTATTGTTGTGGGTGGAGGTCATGCAGGATGTGAAGCAGCATGGTCTGCAGCATGTATGGGCAGCAAAGTATTGCTTATTACACAACATCTAAATAATGTGGGAATAATGTCATGTAATCCTTCTGTTGGGGGTGTTGGAAAGGGACAACTGGTGAGAGAAATTGATGCCTTAGGAGGAATGACTGGTGTTGTCGCTGATTTATCCATGTTGCAGGTGAGAATGCTCAACAGATCAAAAGGACCTGCAATGTGGAGTCCAAGAACACAAAACGACAGGCGATTGTATAGTTTTCACTGGAGACGATTACTTGAATCAAAATCAGAGATAGATTTTTGGCAGGATACTGTCACAGCCATCGTTGAAAAAGGAGGAAAAGCAACTGGAGTAAAAACGCAGATGAATCTTCAATTTTTCTCAAAAGCGGTAATCATTACAGCCGGAACTTTTTTGGCTGGAAAAATATATATTGGAGAATACACAGCACAAGGGGGAAGAATAGGAGAGGAGGGTGCTTATGGGCTAACATCATCACTGAATGCATTTGGAATTGAATCAGATAAATTAAAAACAGGCACATCAGTGAGAATTGATGGGCGCACTATTGATTTTTCAAAAATGACCGAGCAGAAAGGAGATGAACCCATTTTTGGTTTTTCTTATTCAAATGTTCCCTTACCCGATAAACAATTAAGTTGTCATATCACCCATACCAATGAGCAGGTACATGATATTTTAAAAACCGGATTTTCAAAGAGTCCTTTATTTACAGGACGCATTGAAGGGACAGGACCCAGATATTGTCCATCGGTAGAAGACAAAGTAGAAAGGTTTTCCGGAAAGAATTCACACCATTTATTTCTTGAGCCTGAAGGATGGGACACAAGTGAGTATTATATAAATGGGTTTTCCTCTTCTCTTCCTTTTGATGTCCAGCTTAATGCTTTAAAGCACATCCCGGGTCTTGAATATGCCAAAGTACTGCGCCCGGGTTATGCCATAGAGTATGATTTTTTTCCTCCAACACAATTACAATTTTCACTTGAGAGCAGGATTTTGGAAAATTTATATTTTGCAGGTCAGGTAAACGGAACAACAGGCTACGAAGAAGCAGGAGCTCAGGGTTTAATTGCTGGAATCAATGCATCATTAAAAATAAACAACAAACAGTCTTTAATTTTAAAAAGAAATCAGGCATATATTGGTGTTCTTATTGACGATTTGGTTACAAAGGGAGTTGATGAGCCTTACAGACTTTTCACATCTCGTGCTGAATATCGGTTATTATTGCGACAAAGCAATGCAGATATAAGACTCACCCCAATAGCTTATGAGCTTGGAATGGTTGACAAGGCAATGGCGGATGCAACAACAAAAAAAGATAGTATGATTGAAGAACTTATACAAGTTTTCAGAAAGACCAGTGTCTCTCCCCAACAAACCAATGAAGCTTTTGAAAAAATTGAATCAAGCAAACTGACTCAAAAAACACCATTGTATCAGTTGCTATTACGAACCGAAATTAATGCAGATTTATTTATAAAAAAGGGATTCATTGACATTCCGGATTATTTGAATACAGATGAAATAATTGAAGAAGCAGAGATAAGAGTGAAGTATAAATCTTATATGGAAAGGGAGCAGGAAGTATCTGAAAGACTGCAAAGACTTGAGAATATCAGACTGCGGCCAGATTTTGATTATCATTCACTGCAGTCATTATCATGGGAGGCACGAGAAAAGCTAACAAAACACAAACCTCAAAATATTGGACAAGCTTCCAGAATACCGGGAATTTCTCCTTCAGACATCAATGTACTTATTGTGTTTCTTAAAAAATGATGTTTCACGTGGAACAGGGGCCTAATGGTCAGATATTCAACCAAATAAAAGCAAGAGAGTTATTTTTTCAGCGCATTATCAATCCGCTCGATGTAATCCAGAGAATCATCAAGATAAAATTGCAATTCAGGGATGTGACGCAGTTGATGCCTTACTCTTTTTCCAAGATGATAACGTACTTCAGAAGAATGTGTAGAGAAATTTTGTAATACAGCATCCTTATCTTCTGTGGCAAATATGCTGAGATAAACACGTGCTATTCCCAAATCGGCTGTCACCCGAACCTTGGTGATGGTTATAAGAGATTTTTCACACAAATGTTTCAAATCCTTTTGAAGTAAATCAGATAAATCAATCTGTATCACTTTTCCAACTTTCTGCTGTCTGATGCTTTCCATAAGAACAATGTTTGAAATTTTTTGTACGTTTGCTGATTGTTTTGCAAAAATACGCAGAATAAACATAAGAATAAAAACTTATAAGCGTTATCAACAAATGAAAAAGCTGAAACAACTGCTTTATTATATAAAACCCTTTTGGAAACATGCTGTATTGAACATTTTTTTCAATATTTTGGCTGTAATTTTTGGCCTTTTTTCACTGACAATGATTGTTCCATTTCTCCAAATTTTATTTATCCCAGATGCAGTTGCAAATGTACCCCAAACAATGCCCGAGTTTGCAATGAATAAAGATGCATTGCTGGGAATTTTCTATTTTTTGATGTATGAAATGGTTGCCGAAAGCAGTGTAAATCAGGCGCTTATGTTTGTTTGCGCCATCGTTGTCGTCCTTTTTCTCTTGAAGAATCTTACAAAATATTTTGCAATGTTTTTTCTTGCTCCTCTCCGCAATGGAGTAGTAAGAAATATCAGAAACAGTATGTATGGGAAAATACTTATTCTGCCATTATCATATTTTGCAAAAGAAAGAAAAGGTGATATAATGTCAAGAATTTCTTCAGATGTACAAGAGGTAGAATGGAATATTCTCACGTCACTTGAAATTCTTTTCAGAGAACCTTTTGTGTTTGTGTTTTATTTTTTGACACTGTTTCTTCTTAGTGCAAAATTGACTTTGTTTTCAATTCTTCTACTCCCCCTTGCAATTTGGCTCATTAGTATTATTGGCAAAAGCCTGAGAAGGACTTCTGTTAAAGCACAATCAAGACTTGGCGTTTTATTTTCAATTGTAGAGGAATCAATTTCGGGACTGAGAATTATCAAAGGGTTCAATGCAATCAGTTTTTCTAATCAAAAATTTGAAGAAGTAAATCAAAATTTTTACCGACTCAGTAATCGTCTTTACAGGAAAAAATATCTGGCATCACCATTGAGTGAATTTTTGGGAGCCCTGATACTCGTTGTTCTTATTTGGTATGGTGGCCGTTTGGTGATTCAACAACCAGATAATTTCAGTGCCGAATTATTTATATTGTTTATACTTGTTTTTTCTCAGGTGATACCCCCCGCCAAAGCCTTTGCCAATGCCTTTTATCACATTGAAAAAGGGATGGCATCCTATCAAAGAATTAAATATGTGCTTGATGCAGAAGAAAGAATTCTGCAGGCAGTTAATCCAGTTAGAAAAAAGACCATTGAAAAATCCATTCTTTATGAAAATGTAAGCCTGAAGTATGATAATTCTGATGTGGATGCATTGAATCATATTTCGATTGAAATTAAAAAAGGAGAAAAAATTGCTTTGGTTGGAGCTTCGGGAGCAGGAAAATCAACATTTGTGGATTTACTTCCAAGATTTTATGATGTCACTGAAGGACAAATTCTTATTGATGATATTCCCATAAAAGAAATTCATATCGAAGACCTGAGAGGTTTGTTTGGCATTGTCTCGCAGGAAACAATTCTGTTTAATGACACGATTAAAAACAATATTGCTTTCGGATTACATGGCGTAAGTGACGAGGATGTGATTGAAGCCGCAAAAATGGCAAATGCACATGATTTTATTATAAATACCCCACAACAATATGAAACGTTTATTGGTGACAGGGGTTCAAAATTATCAGGAGGTGAAAAACAAAGAATTAGTATCGCTCGTGCAATTCTTCGTAATCCTGCTGTACTGCTGCTTGATGAAGCCACTTCAAATTTGGATACTTTGTCAGAGCACCTGGTGCAGGAAGCCCTGGATAAACTTATGAAAGACAGGACCGCTGTTGTGGTGGCACACCGGCTCTCAACAATTATGCATGCCGACAGAATTATTGTTATGCAAAATGGAGAAATTATTGAAGAAGGAACACATCAACAACTGTTAAATTTGCAGGGAAAATATCATGAGCTTTGCAAGATGCAATCTTTCACCTGAGGCAGATGAACACTCCTATTTTAAAAAACACCATATGTTAAAAATTGTTAAGCAGTTTTTTAGAACAAAAATTTCTTCCATAATTTTGCCAATTGAAAAACTGTAAATTTAAATTATGCACCAATGATAAAAACCAAGATTACACTACTACTACTATTTTCAGTTTTTTATTTAAATGCACAAGCATTTTCATGGGATGAAGTTGAAATTTATCATTATGACATTCACCTTTCAATTACAGACATTTCATCAAAACAAATTTCAGGATATACCCAGGTCACAACTGTTTCAAAAGTTAATGGACTGGATAGTATGTTTCTGTATTTGTCAGAATTGCAGATTGACAGTATTCACACAAACGGAAACCTCAATACTTCTTTTGTTTATGACAATGACAGTATTATAAAAATTGAACTGCCAGCGGCATACAATATTGGAGATACTTTTACTGTAACTGTGTTTTATCAGGGACAACCCATACTTGACCCAAGTGGTTTTGGCGGGTTTTATTTTTCAGGAGACAACCTATACGCTTACAACTTAGGGGTTGCTTTTTCAGATGATCCACACAGCTACGGAAGAGTTTGGTTCCCTTGTATTGACAGTTTTACTCACAAATCGCTTTATGACTTTTACATTACAACAACAACTCCTCAGTTTGCTGTGTGTGGAGGAACAATGATTAGCAAAACAGATGATGTGCCTGGCGGCACTACATTAACTCACTGGAAAATGAACCAAAAAACACCTCCCTATCTGATTTCTGTTGCTGTTTCTGATTTCGTGGTGGTTACTGATACTTTTGCAAGTGTTATGGGAAATATTCCCATTGATATTTATGTAAGACAACCCGATTCATCAAAAGTAGCTGGTTCTTTTGCCAACCTGAATACACTGCTTGTGGGTTTTGAAAATCATTTTGGACCTTATGGATGGGACAGAGTTGGCTATGTTGGTGTTCCTTTTAATTATGGCGCAATGGAACATGCCATGAATATTGCGTATCCCCGTTTTGCAATAAATGGGTTTAATACTTATGAGTCGTTGTTGGCACATGAACTGGCACACTCCTGGTTTGGTAATCTTGTTACCTGTACCACAGCTCCAGATATGTGGATTAATGAAGGATGGGCCCGGTTTTCAGAAATCATATACAGAGAAATTATTTATGATAAAGAAACAGGAAGGGAATACTTCAGAAGTAAACACAGAGACGTTCTGCATAAAACACATATAACAGATAATGGATATCTTCCTGTAAGCGGTGTAACCCATGACTATACTTACGGAAGTACTGTATATGATAAAGGTGGTGTTGTCACCAATGCCCTGAGATATTATATCGGAGATAGTTTATTTTTTCAAACTGTGATTGCCTATACAGATTCTTTCAAGTATAAAACTATTTCATCATTAGAACTGAGAGATTTTTTCTCATGGCAGTCAGGTGTTGATTTGAATCATTTTTTCGATACCTGGGTTTTCAGACCAGGCTTTATTGCAATGATTGTTGATTCTTTTCACGTGGAACCAAACGGACCTGATTTTGATGTTACTGTTTGGTTTAATCAAAAACTGAAAGGCACAACAGAATATGCTCTAAGCAATAAATTTGATGTTTTGTTTGTGGGTGAAAACCATGAAACATATACACATCATGTCTTTTTAGCTAATCCTACAGGCAATCAGACGTTTACAATTCCGTTTACTCCAGTGGCAATGCTTATTGATCCTCTTGATCAAACTGTTTTTGCCACAACAAAATATGACAGAATTTTTACAAGTGCAGAATCGCCCAACTTTCTTCATTCATTTTGCAAAATGACAATTAATAATCCAGGGTCAGATTCAGCCAGATTATTTGTAAGACATCACTGGGTAGCCCCTGATGATGACTTTGACATTAGTCAGAATATCTACAGAATTTCCGATTACAGATATTGGGAAATAGATGGTGTTATTCCACAGGATGCCGATATTAGTGCAGAGTTTCACTACAACCGTACTGCAACTTCTAATGGTAATCTGGACAACAATTTATTACCCACAACTGCATCAACAGATTCTCTGGTCCTTTTATACAGAGAAAATGCAGCATTTAACTGGACAGTTATCAATTTTACACGCACAGGCAATGCCAATGTGGGATATATGGTAACACCAAAACTTTTGCCAGGACAGTATACCCTGGGAATTGGGGAGCCAGGCCAATCATCCATAAATCAGTATGAACCTCAAAAATTAAATACCATGAAAGTGTATCCTAATCCATCAAACGGACATTTTACGATCGAGCTAGAAACTGAAAGTCCGCAAACAAGCATCAGGATTTTCAACAGCATGGGAAGACAAATTGAAAACATCAAACCCGTGCAGGGAAAAAATTCCATCATATGGAAACCCAACGGAAATCCTTCAGGAATGTATATCATTCAATTGCATGACACCAGAAAAAAAGTTATGCTTGATTCCAGAAGTGTTATCTACGAAAAATAAATAAACTTAAACATCGTCGCACCTGGGTTTAACTTATTTCATTATTCATCATTGAATATTCGTTATTGGATATTCCAATATGTGTTTTTCTATGCCATGCCAAAAGCATCCCGATTGAAGCAAGGGAATCACATAGCCCGCCTTGCAATGGCGTTTTTCGGTATACGTTTGCGAGGTGCGTATTATCATCCGAAGTTAACGAAGTTAACGAAGGATGGTAACGTTTTACGTTTATCGTATAACGGCCGATCACCGAACAACGTAACCGATACGCGCAGGAGTTCACCATGCATAGCATGGCAACCCAACACCGTATAACGCAAAAAACAGATTATTGCTGGCAGCAACGATTTTTTTTTTAAAATTGTTATGTAAACTTTTCATACATGCAGCAAAACCACCAACTTTCCCCCAGATTTTTTACATGTCCCATTTAAACACTGATTTTGAGACAACCTCGTGATGAACTTACAAACTTCTACTGGTTTTTTTCTCCCACAAATGTGGCCCAGTAAAATTCACGGTTCATTTTTGCAATATGTGTTTTGTGAATGTTTTTTGGACATTCTGCTTCACAAGAATAAACATTGCTGCAGCTTCCAAAACCAAGTTCTTCCATTTTGCCCACCATGTTTTTTACGCGGGTAATGGCTTCCGATTTTCCCTGTGGCAGATATGCCAGGTGTGATACCTTGGCACCAACAAAAAGCATGGCCGCTCCGTTTGGACAAGCTGCCACACATGCTCCGCATCCAATGCATGTGGCTGTTTCAAAAGCCAGATCCCCGTAGTATTTGGGTACCAAAATCGCATTGGCATCCTGTGCACTACCTGTATTTACAGAAATAAATCCTCCCGACTGAATAATCTCATCAAAAGCGGTGCGGTCAACAACAAGGTCTTTTATCACAGGAAAAGGACGTGCACGCCATGGTTCAACAACGATTGTCTGTCCGTCTTTAAAACTGCGCATGTGTAACTCACAGGTGGTAGTTCCCTTTTCAGGACCATGAGGGCGTCCGTTGATGTATAAACCACACATGCCACAGATACCTTCGCGGCAATCATTGTCATATGAAACGGGACAACCGCTGTAGGCCACTTCATCTCCCTCTGTTAGAAGCTTTTCATTGAGAATGTCAAGCATCTCCAGAAAAGAACAAGCAGGTGAAATATCATCCAACTGATAGGTTTGGAATTTACCCTTTGATTGGGCATCTTTTTGTCTCCATATTTTGAGTGTGAATTTCATATTGGTCTTGTTTTAATGTTCAACAAAAAATTATTTATAACTGCGTTGTTTCAATTCAACACTTTCAAATTTCAGTGATTCTTTGTGCAGTTGAGGTGCTTGTGCTTCTCCTTTGTATTCCCAAACACCAACATATGTGTAGTTTTCATCATCCCGCATAGCTTCTCCTTCTTCTGTTTGGCTTTCTTCTCTGAAGTGTGCTCCGCACGATTCTTTTCGATTTAGTGCATCTGTCACAATGAGTTTCCCTAGCTCAATAAAATCAGCCACGCGGCATGCTTTTTCCAGGTCAGGATTCATTCCGTTAACATCACCGGGCACTTTTACATCACGCCAAAACTCTTCTTTCAACTCATCCAGCAACCCCAAAGCTTTTGTTAAGCCTTCTTCGTTACGAACCAAACCCGAATAGTCCCACATGATTTTTCCAAGACGTTTGTGAAAATTTTTAGCAGATTGTTTGCCCTTTACTGACATTAACTTGTCAATTTTCTCTTTCACTTCCTTTTCAGCAGCTTCAAATTCAGGAGTATCAGTGGTGAATTTGGAAACCTTTATCTGATCTGACAAATAATTGGTCATGGTGACAGGCAAAATAAAATAACCATCACCAGAGCATTGCATTAATGAGCTGGCACCTAGTCTGTTAGCCCCATGGTCGGAAAAATTGGCTTCTCCTGCAGCAAACAATCCGGGAATAGTTGTCATAAGCTCATAATCAACCCACAAACCACCCATGGTATAGTGTCCGGCAGGATAAATTTTCATAGGGGCTTTGTAGGGATTTTCTCCGGTAATTTTTTCATACATTTCAAACAGATTGCCATATTTTCCTTCAATTACTTTTTCTCCCTGTTTTGCAATGGCATCTTTAAAATCAAGATAAACGGCCAGGCCTGTTTCTCCTACACCATAACCAGCATCACAGCGTTCTTTAGCAGCACGTGAGGCAATGTCACGTGGAACAAGATTGCCAAAAGCAGGATAACGACGTTCCAGATAATAGTCTCGTTCTTCTTCGGGAATTTGTCCCGGAGGACGGTTATCACCCTTTTCTTTGGGTACCCAAACACGTCCATCATTTCTCAGTGATTCAGACATGAGGGTGAGTTTTGACTGATATGGATTCAATACCGGAATTGAGGTGGGGTGAATCTGAATAAAACTGGGATTTGCAAAAGCAGCTCCTTTTTTATATGCCTGCCATGCAGCTGAAGCATGTGAATTGACAGCAAGAGTTGACAAATAATAAATTGTTCCATAACCACCTGTTGCAAGCACAACAGCATGAGCAGAGTGTCTTTCAATTTCGCCGGTAATAAGATTACGCGCAATAATTCCCCTTGCTCTTCCATCAATGATTACAAGATTCATCATTTCACGACGATTGTACATTTTTACATTACCAAGAGAAATTTGTCTGGACAAGGAAGAATATGTGCCCAATAAACATTGCTGTCCGGTTGCTCCTTTTGCATAAAAGGTTCTTGACACCTGTACTCCTCCAAAAGAACGATTATCAATTGTGCCACCATAATCACGTGCAAAGGGAACTCCCAACGCTGTAAAATGATCAATCACCTGATTGCTTACTTCTGCAGCTCTGTAAACATTGGCTTCGCGTGCACGGAAATCTCCACCCTTTATCATATCATGAAACAAACGAAAGACACTGTCACCATCATTTTGATAGTTTTTGGCAGCATTAATGCCTCCCTGTGCTGCAACCGAGTGAGCACGGCGGGGCGTATCCTGATAACAGAACACTTTCACATTGTATCCAAGCTCTCCAAGTGCAGATGCAGCTCCTGCACCTGCCAAACCGGTTCCAACAACAATTATTTCCAGTTTCTTTTTATTGGCAGGATTCACAAGTTTTGAATTATTCTTATATTGAGTCCATTTTTCGGCCAGAGGGCCTTCCGGAATTTTTGAATTCAGTTCCATATTGAAATAATTTTAATTGATTATTTAAAAAACATAAAACAAACAGGGATTATAATAAAACCTATTGATATACCAATGGAGTATATTGCTCCGATACCTTTAATCCATCCAAAATACTTACTGTGCTGAAAGCCAAGTGTTTGAAAAAATGACTGAAAGGCATGATACAGGTGAAATCCCAAAACAACAAAGAGAACGATGTATAACCACGAATAAAGGGGAGTTGAAAATAAGGCCACGGCCATGGGATAAAAATCATGAGTATCTGCAGCTATTTCAGGCTTGGCAACAATACCAAGTTTAACAAAGTAGAAGTGCATAAAGTGGATAATCAGAAATGTGAGAATTAATAGCCCAGTCCAGATCATGTAACGTGAAAAGAAAGATGAATCCGATTTGGGAGCTACTTTGTAACGGACAGGCCTGACTCTCCAGTTACGCAACTGCAAAATCACTCCGATTAACATGTGAATAATAAATGCAGCAAACAAAACATACTCAAACAATTTGATAAACAAACTGCTTGACATAAAATGCACAGCTTTGGAGAAAGCTGCACCACTGTCTCCTTTCAGCATCAAAAGATTAATGCCGAGGTGTACCACCAGAAAAGACATAAGGAACAATCCTGCGATGCCCATTGTAATCTTTTTGATGATGGTTGCCGATTTCAGAATAGAAGTTGCCATACTAGTAATATTTATATATTTGTAAAATAAAAAATCAGGAGATATTTGATGGACAAAAGTATAATTATTTTTACAAAAAACAATAACCTGACTAAAATTAACATAAATTAATATAATATATGAAAGAAACATGTTTTAACAATTCGTTTTTTCTATCAAACAGACAGAGACTTACAGCTCTTTTGCCAGAAAATAGTCTGGCAATTATTTCTGCAAATAATTTTATGCCCAAAAGTGCTGACCAGACTTTTCCATTATATCAAAATCAGGATTATTATTATCTCACAGGGCTGAAACAGGAAAAATCCATTTTATGTATTTGTAAGTCACATCCCGATCCTGCCATGCGACAGGTGTTGTTTTTGCTCAATGCATCGCCCGAAATGGAAATATGGACGGGGTATCGCTATACAAAAGACGATGTGAAAAGAATCAGTGGAATTGAAACGGTATTGTCTCTCAGTGATTTTCCTGTATTGATAAAAGATTTTATGACAATCAGTGCAGAAGTGTTGATGCTGACAAACGAAGCGCCAAAGTTTATTTCGGACTACCCAACCGCCAATGACCTGTTAATCACAGCCATACAACAACAATATCCTCTGCACCGCTATGGAAGACTTTCTCCAGTGATGATGCAACTGAGGCTGATTAAACAGAAAGAAGAGTTGGGAATGATTAAAAAGGCTATCTCAATTACAGAAAAAGCATTGCACAAAGTGATGAAACAATTGAAACCAGGATTGATGGAATATCAGGTGGCAGCCGAAATAACAAGAGAGATATTGTGGAACGGGGGCAATGGACATGCTTTTGAGCCAATTGTGGCCGGTGGTAAAAATGCATGTGTGCTGCATTATACAACGCCAAATGCAAAGCTGAACAAAGAGGATTTGATGTTGATTGATTTTGGAGCAGAATATGAGTATTATGCCTCTGATTGTTCACGAACCATTCCCGTGGGCGGAAAATTTACAGCAAGACAGAAACAATGTTATCAGGCTGTGCTAAGAGTGTTTAAAAAAGCACAAAAACTCTATGTTCCAGGAAATACGATAAACAAAATCAATGCACAGGTAAACCAATGGATGGAAAAAGAAATGATTGAACTGGGTTTGTTTACCAAAGAGGAAGTAAAAAATCAAAACCCTGAAAATCCATTGTTTAAAAAGTATTTTATGCATGGAACTGCCCATTTTGTTGGCCTTGATGTACATGATGTTGGCTTAAAACATATTCCTCTTGAAAAAGGTATGGTATTAACCTGTGAACCTGGGATTTATATTCAAGAAGAGAGTATTGGAATAAGAATAGAAAATATGATTCTGGTGGACAAAACTCCGGTTGATTTGATGAAGCATTTTCCGGTTGAGATAGAGGAAATTGAAAAAAACTCCGATAAAGTGTAATTTTAATGTTTAAATTAAACTTTTTAGTTAATTTTACACTCTTAACCCAGCGAAAGTAACAACAATTAAAATATATTTTATGAAGAACATGTATTCCCCCAGTGCAAAAGTATTATTTGCACTGATGTTTTTTGTTGCCGTGATGAATTCGGCATACAGCCAGTGTGGTCCGGTTGATCATGCCGGAGCTGACTTGATTATAAGCACAAACACCACTTTGGGTGGAGAGCATACCAATATTGGAAAATTTCAGGTTTCCAGTGGTGTAACTCTTAGTGTTGATCCTGTTTGTAAATATTTAATTATTGAGGCAGACACCATCATTGTAGCAGGAATTATCAATGGTAATTATGCTGGTGATGCAGGAGGTAGTGGAGGAGTTGGAGGAGGCATGGCCAATGGCAGTGGCAATCCGGGTCAGGGTGGTTTTGGTGGTCTGGCCGGAACAGGCCCCGGTGGTGGCAATGCAGGTTTAGCAGGTCTTGCAGGTGGTACAATTACTCAAATTTGTGGAGGTTTGTTTTGCTCAGGAAATCGTGATGGATTGAATGGTGGAGGCGGCGGCGGCGGCGGAGCTAGTGGTGGAGCCTATGGAGGTATTGGTGCTGCAGGAGGTTGGGGAGCTTATGGCTCAGGATTTACCGGAGCAACAGGAGGAGATTATGGACAACCCGGAAACCCAAAATCTCCATTTGGGTCTGAAGATGGTGTTGATATTGCCTGGGGATCAGGTGGCGGAGGTGCCGGTGCCGGCGGCGGCGGATGGAGTAATGGTGATAACGGAGGTCGCGGAGGAAACGGAGGTGCTATGGTAAGACTCACTTCAGCAGGACCATTGACTCTCTCAGGATCAATTACATGCAGTGGAGAGCAGGGATATGCCGGAGGAAATGGTGGCGGAGAAAGTACAGATGATAGTTATACCTGCAGTTCCAGTGGTTATAGTTCATGTGGAATATGTTCTGAATCAGTATTTGATGCTGCCGGCGGTGCAGGCGGCGGCGGTGGCGGTGGTTCCGGTGGTGGCATTATGCTTCAGGCACAGGGACCAATGGTTGTTACAGGAATTCTTCATGCAAAAGGAGGAGACGGAGGACCCGCAGGACTTCCAAGAAGCACAATAGATGCATGTTTTGACGATGCACGTGGTGGTGGAAGCGGAAGCGGCGGAAGAATTAAAATATTTTCAAATCCATGCTATAATAATAATATTTCCCCAACTACCTCAGTGAATGCTGGTCTGGGTGGTGAAGGCGTTACATCGGGAATTGTAGGAAATCCCGGAACGTACAGAAATGATTTGATTAATCCAGACTATGTTGCACTTGCTGGTGGTGCAATTGCTCTTACAGATCCTGAATTTTGCTTCTACGGAGATGTTCCACCAATTACATCATCTACTGCAGCAACAGGAGGTGTGCCAGGAATACTAAACTATCAATGGCAATATAGTATAACAAACGCAACATCAGGGTTCTCTAATATTCCCGGACAAATTAATGTTACTTATGATCCTGGAATGATTACTCAAACCACATGGTATAGAAGAAAAGCAACCTCAGGAATTTGTGAAGAATTTAGTAATGTTGTGGTAGCAACGGTGCTGGATTGCTCTTCAATTGAAGAACAGGAGAACATCAATATTAACGTATATCCAAATCCTGCAAACGACGAATTCTTTATTGAAATCCCCCAACTGTCAGAAAGTTCATTTACTTTACACATGTTTACTGTTCACGGATTGAAAGTCATTGATAAACAATTTAATGATTTTATTCCCGGAACGCCGGTTTCTGTTACAGTTGACTTGCCTTCAGGAGTGTATCTGCTACAAATTATTGCAAATGATTTCACTGCAACAACAAAAATCAGTATAGAATAGAAACTGAACATATTATACAGAGGTGCATTTCTGAGTGGAAAAAATCTGCAGGGGGTGCACCTTTTTAATAGAAGGATGAAAAAAACAATACACAATAATACACTTGTTCCAATAATCATGTGGTTGGATGAGGTTGAACCTTCAGCCATGCAGCAGGCTGAAAATCTGGCCAATCTGCCTTTTGTGTTTAAACATATTGCATTGATGCCCGATTGCCATTCTGGATATGGGATGCCCATTGGTGGTGTGATTGCTGCCCGCAATGTTATTGTTCCCAATGCAGTGGGTGTGGATATCGGCTGCGGAATGTGTGCTGTTCAATTGTCTTTGCATGAGATTAAAAAGGAATCTTTAAAGAAGATAATGAATGAAATCCGCCAACAAGTACCACTGGGCTTTAAACATCATAAGGAAAAACAAAACGAAAACCTTATGCCAGACACAAAAAATTTGCCTGAGAAGGGAATAGTTAAACGAGAGTATGATTCAGCTCTTTATCAAATCGGAACGTTGGGCGGAGGAAATCATTTTATTGAAATTCAGAAAGGAAATGACGGGCACATTTGGCTGATGATTCATTCAGGAAGCAGAAATTTGGGATTGAAAGTGGCTGAATATTATCATAAAACAGCCAAAAGTTTTATTATGAAAAACAAGCCGGATTATAATGTGCCGTCAGATTTGGCGTTTTTGCCATTTGAAACGGAAGAAGCGCAGGCCTATTGGCAGGAAATGAACTATTGTGTTGAATTTGCGCTGGCCAACAGAAAACATATGATGGACACAGTTACACAGGCTGTTCAGAAACATGTGAAAAAAAAGATTGAAACACTTCAATTCATTAACATTGCACACAATTATGCTCAGCATGAAACTCATTTTGGAGAAAATGTCATTGTTCATCGCAAGGGAGCAACAAGTGCACGAAATGGAGAATTGGGAATAATTCCGGGCTCTCAGGGAACAAAGAGCTATATTGTAAGAGGAAAGGGCAATCCAATGAGTTTTCAAAGCTGCTCACACGGAGCTGGTCGCATTATGGGCAGAAAACAGGCTCAGAGAGAACTTAGTCTGGAGGATGAGATATCAAAACTTGAAAGCAAAGGAATTATCCACTCAGTGAGAACTGTAAAAGACCTTGATGAAGCTCCGGGGGCATATAAGCTCATTGATGAAGTCATGCAAAATCAGAATGATTTAGTTGAGATTGTGACGGAACTTGTGCCTCTGGCTGTGATAAAGGGATAGCCACAAAATAGGATTATTTGAAACTCAATTTCTCCACAATCACATTTCCAAGCTGTTGAGGATATATTTCACGCATGCATTGACAATCTCCGGTTTTTCTGCAATCAGAACATTCTTTATTGTGCATAAACACATGCACATTTTTTCCCAGCGGAGCCCATCTTCCGGGATGCATGGGACGGATGGGAGGATATATGCCAAAGGCATGAATGCCAGCAGCAGCAGCAATATGCAGTGGTCCGGTACTGGAAGCCACCAGTCCCTGACATCCTGTAATGAGTGAAATGTATTGCTGAAGACTTAACTTCCCGCCAACATCAGTGATTTGTCTTTTTATTTCAGGAAAAACATTCCGGTAGATTATGGCTTCGGATTCTGTTCCAGCAAAAATCACATTATATTCATCTTCGGGCAGCAGATTTGACAATTCAACATAATATTCAAGAGGCCACTCCCGTGCGCTTCCTCTTGAGTGAGGATGAAAAATTATGTTTTTTCTGTTTTTGTCAATGAATAGAGAAACGGCATTATCAATAGCTGGAAGTCTGTCAAACAGACATATGGCAGATAAATCTTCAAGAGAAAAAACATTGTTGGTAAAAAGAGGCTTTAAAAGCTTCAGGTTTAACTGTGTTTCATGTAGTTTTGAGTTTTTGCGACCGAAATTAACAAGACCATTGCAATATAACAGGTGGAATAATCTGTGAGAAGTACCAATACGGAGGGGGATGCCAGCGCTGAAAGCAGTTTTAGCAATTTTTTTCTGAGGAAATACATGCAAAATTGCATGTGCTTCTAAATCCTTCAATTGTTGAATTATTTCTTTTTCAGGTTTTTTTTCCATCTCATCCCATTCCACAATTTTGTCTATGTATGAAGCACACTCAAGCACAGGCTTTGTGTATGAATTACCCAAAAAGATTATTTCGGATTCAGGAAATTGTTTTTTCAATATCACCGCCAGCGGCAGAGTGAGTATCACATCTCCGATTTTATCTGTGCGACTGATGATAAAATTTTTCATCATGAAACAAAGTTACAATGAAAAATTTAGAAATAAGAGGAAACGTTTAGTTATGGATAATTCTCTATCTTTGTAAAAGAGAAGAATAACAATGAGAATGAGAACACTTTTTTGTTTGTTTTTGTTTAGTTTAACAGCGGTTTTGACACATAAAGCTTATGGGCAAGCACCACAGAAAACAGTAAATCCTTCATGGGATTCAGCCAGACAGGTTGACTCTCTTTGTGCCTGGTCCTGGCAATTACGGACATATGACAGCAAACAGTCAATTGATTATGCAAAACAGGCCTTACAAATTGCAAACGCATCCGGAAATAAACAAGCACAATGTAAAGCAAACTTTTATTTCGGCTCCGGTTTGTTCAATAGAGGAAAGCCACAATCTGCCCTTAAGTTTTTATTTAAAGCAGAAGAACTGATTGACAAAACAACAACAGTTTTATTAAAAGCAAGAATTTATAATGCAATTGGACTTTCCAGTGTGGATCTGGGAAATTACGAACAGGCATTGATATACTACGAAAAAGCACTCCAGGTGTATGAAGAAGATGGAGATAATGAAGGAAAAGCACTGCAATTACAAAATATTGGAGTTGTATATTATTTGGTTGGCAGGTCAGAAGATGCTCTGAGAAACTATTTGCAATCAGCTTCTATACTTGAAACCATGCCCGATGCATCGCCAGGAATTTTGGCCAATAATTATCTGAATACGGCCATTGTTTTTATGGAAATTAATGAATTAATAAAAGCAGACGAGTATTATAGAAAATCAGAACAAATATACAAATCAACAGATGATATTGCAGGTTTGGCACATTTATATACCAACATGGGAGTGATGTTTTTTGATATTAATCTTGACAGTTCTTTATATTATCATTCCACAGCCCTTGATTTTTACAAATCAGTTGAAAAATCTATTAATGTTGGTGTTTCTCAAAGTTTTGTAGCTGATATTTTTCGGGAAAAAGGAGATTTTGATACAGCCTTAAATTATTATTCAGAAGCAATAAAAATTCTTCAAACAGAATCTTATATTTATGGGGAAGCTGTTGCACAAACAGGTCTTGGAATACTATACAGATTAATGCAGAATTATCAGCAATCCATTCAGGCTCTGAAAAAGGCTTTCGATCTTGCAACTTCAATTGATGCATTAAATCTGCAGATGAACTCATCACGGGAGCTCTACGAAACATATGCAGAAATGAAGCTGTTTAAGGAAGCATTTGCTTATTCAGTTCTTTACAAGGAGCTGAGTGACAGCGTGTTGAATATGGAAAAACTGAACATTATTAAAAGCCTTGAATTCTCGTTTGAGTCTGAAAAAAAACAAAGACATATTGAACATCTCACAGCTGAAGCAAAACTATTCCAATTAAAAATGATGCTTTTTTCTGCAACGGCTTTTATAATACTCTTTTCCCTGCTTGTTTTTATTAACAGGCAAAGAATTATCAGAAAGAATGAAAAACGAATATCAGAAGAAAAACTGAAAGCAACAGAACTGGAACTAGAATTAAGAAAAAAAATATTACTTAATTATGCACTTCGGGTTACAGAAAAAAACAACTTGCTGTCAGAAATTAGTGTTCAACTGAAAGAAATGGGATTATCAGGAAAAAAAGAAATGTCACAAATTTTTTCAAGTATCCGGCTTAATCTTTTGTTGCCAGGAGAACGTGAAGAGCTTGATTCTCTTATCGATCAGACTGGGGCTGCTTTTTTTGCAAAGATTGAGCATGTTTCTTCCAATCTCACAGAGGCTGAAAAAAGAGTGTGTGTGTTTTTGTCTTTTGGTTTTTCTTCTAAGGATATTTCAGGAATAATGAACATTTCACCCAAAACAGTTGACAACTACAGATCTTCTATCAGGAAAAAACTGAGCATTTCTGATGATTTAAGCCTAAGCAATTATTTCGCTTCTTTGTGAGATAAAAGGCTCTTAATAACAGACACTTACAGTTTCATCCATGAGAAAAAAACATAGATAAAATCTATGTATGTGAGATTTATGTGAGATAACAAATTTGGTCAAAAGCTTCTTTTGGTTGTTATTTTGCTTCAAAATGCAAACGCAAAAAAACTTAAAACGATGAAAGTAAAAAACTATCTATTCACATTTTTAGCAATCACAATGCTAATATCATGTTTCGTCAAAGTTACTCAAGCCCAGATAAATCTTGATAACGGACTTATGTTATACTACCCTTTTAGTGGAAACTTTCTTGATGAAAGCGGAAACAATAATCACGGCTCTGTATCTTCAACAGGGTGTTATCTGATCAGGGATAAAACAGGTAATCCAAATTCAGCAGTTTTTTTCAATGGAGCTCTTGAACAGGGAATGATTGAAATGCCCGATACTTTGATTAACGGCAGATCAGAGTTCAGTATGAGCTATTGGTTTAATCCGGCTTCACTCACAAACGGGATGAGCCTTGTGGGTCAGGACAATATCCTTGAAACTGGTTTTTATACATCTTCAACTCGTGTGGTAGTTTGGCATCCAACTTCAGGTGCTGTGAATGTGACACTTTCTCAGGGAGTTGATGTTTGGCAGCATCTTGCAGTCACCTGTTCGTCAACACAAATGAAAATCTATCTCAATGGTACTCTTGTAAATACACTCAACGGCAATTATTCGCTTGGCAGTAACTCCTTTATCCCAGGAATTGGAGGAAATGTTGTCAATCAAAACAATAACACATGGTTCAGAGGAAAAATTGATGAAGTTAGATTCTACAACAGGGTATTAAATCAGGAAGAAGTTAATTTGTTGTCATCTTCAATTTCTCTTACATACAGTATTCAGAATATTTCACAAACTACAATTTGTGCAGGCTCTCAGATCAATGTTGACTATACGGTTATAGGCACAGGTATTCCTGCAGATAATGTTTTTTCTCTTCAGCTCAGTGACGAAAACAGTAGTTTTTCTAGTCCTTTAATTCTTGCAAATCAAACAGGCAACAGCAGTGGTTCGTTTGTTAATGTTACTGTTCCTCACTATCTTAACAATGGAAGCAACTATAAATTAAGAGTTGTGAGCAGCAAACCAATGCATGAGGGTGCTGAGTCGGGTCAGACTCTTATTGTTAACAACCCTTCTCTGGGACTTTCCACTTTGGAAAGAGATCGCATTTTGTATTATATGTTTGATATGAATACAGCTGACAGCAGCGGTTATGGAAGAGACGGGGTTGCCTATGGAGGCACAAGCTGGATTGATGACAGACATGGAAATGCCTTTTCTGCCGTTCAACTCAACGGTACAAACGGATATATAGATGTTCCTCAGGATGTGTGGTTTGACGGAAGCAATTTCACAATTGCTGCCTGGGTTAATCCTGCTTCATATAATAACTGGAGCAGAATAATGGATTTTGGAATTGGTGCCGGAAACGAAAATATAATTTTCACCTTATCAAACGGAACCACAGGCAATCTCTTTGCCAGTGTCAGAAGAGGCTCAACAACTGTTGGGTCATTGACAGGAGGACAACTACCGCTAAACAAATGGTCTCATGCTCTTCTTCGATTTGATGGGAGTAACTTAGAAATCTATATTAACGGAAACCTCAGTGCAACTACCACTTGCGATGCACCCAGACTTGTATCAAGAACAACTTGTTATATTGGCAGAAGTACTACAGCTTCTAACGAATATGCAAATGCTGCATTTGATGATTTTATGATGTGGAACCGAGCCTTAACTCATGACGAAATTAAGGTACTGGCAAATGATGGACTGATTTTTTCAAATAGCCCTGTTTGCGAAGGAAATATCCTTCATTTGGATGCTGTCAGTATTAACAATGCCTCATATGCCTGGTCGGGCCCTCAGGGTTTTTCTTCCACTACAAAAATGAACGAACTTTCTCCCGCTGTTGATTTGATGTCTGGAACATATCATCTTACAGTGTCAATTGATGCATGTGTATTTAATAATGCTGAAAAAGAAATATCTGTTATTACAGCTGCATCTCAAACAACACCTTCGTTTACCGGACTACCAGGATATACTTACACAGGAGCAGCAACAAATTCTCTAACCCCCACGCCATCAGGTGGTTTTTTCAATGGACCCGGAATTACAGGAAATGTTTTTAATCCTACTGTAGCAGGAGTGGGAAATCACAATATTATTTATAGCTATATGAATACTGCTGGGTGCGTTTCAACAGCCGACAGTATTGTTGTTGTGGGACAAGGATATCTTATGGACAACAACATCATCACTGATTGCTGGGGTGGCTTTTTTGATTCAGGCGGAAGAACAGCAAATTATCAAAACAATGAAGATTATACTTTAACATTTTGTTCAGATAATGGAGAACGCATGCAATTCAACATCAAATCCATAAGTATCGGGACTGGTGATACCCTTTGGGCTTTTGACGGACCCGATACAAATTCTGAACTTATTGCCATGTATATTGCAAATTCAAACCGCGATTTTGTTTGGACGTCAGGTACTTGTATGACGTTCAGGTTTAAAAGTGATGCATCAGCAACTACATCAGGGTGGGAAGCAGAGTTTAGGTGTATGACCGACCCTTCAGTTCCAAATGAGATAACTGATATGAGTACTGGATTCAGAACAGTTTGCAGTGGCACTTTCAGAGATCCCGGTGGTAGTGGCAATTACTCAGTTGGCACCCATCGCACGCAAACTTTCCGCTCGGTTGACGGACAGAGGCTAAAGCTTCATTTCACCATGCTGAATATCAACGGTAACAATGGCGGACACTGGCTCAGGGTGTATGATGGCCCCACCACAGCCTATCCACACATTGGAAGCTATAATGAATGGGCATGGCCTCCTGGAAGTGTTGTAGAATCCACAGGAGAATATCTTACCTTTGTGTTTGATGCAACCAATTCATCAGCAGGAAGCCGTCCCGGTTGGGAAGCCACATGGGAATGTACCACACCTGTCATGCATGTAATAAGCATTCAGGATAACGATACAACTATCTGTGAAGCAGTGTTTTGCGATAATGGCGGCCTTAATGCAAACTATGATCACAACTCAAAAGACACAATAACACTGAGTGCAATGCCCGGAAAAATTCTCAGCTTGACATTCAATCACAACAACACGCAGTTTGGAGCAGGAGATACTTTGTGGGTGTATGATGGATCGGATGCAACAGCCAATCTGAAAGCAATGTATATTACCACTTCACGAATGGATCCCATTTATTCTTCGGGTACAGATTTTACTTTTGTTTTTCATTCAGACGGGACAGGAAATGGTCGTGGATGGCAGGGTTATTTGTCATGCATTGATGCTCCAGCTCCTTTGGTTACCTATGATATGAGCACCGGTGTCAGGGTTGTATGTGACGGATTTTTCAGAGATCCCGGTGGTGGTGGCAATTACTCAGTTGGCACCCATCGCACGCAAACTTTCCGTTCGGTTGACGGACAGAGGCTAAAGCTTCATTTTACAATGCTGAACATCAATGGCAACAATGGTGGTCACTGGCTTAGGGTTTATGACGGCCCCACCACAGCTTATCCACACATTGGAAGCTACAACGAATGGGCATGGCCTCCCAACAGCAGAGTTGAAAGCACAGGCGAATATCTTACCTTTGTGTTTGATGCAACAGAAACATCAGCAGGTTCACGTCCCGGTTGGGAAGCCACATGGGAATGTACCACACCTGTCATGCATGTAATAAGCATTCAGGATAACGATACAACTATCTGTGAAGCAGTGTTTTGCGACAACGGAGGCCTTAGTGCAAACTATGCCCACAACTCAAGAGACACAATAACATTGAGTGCAATGCCCGGGAAAATACTCTGTCTGACCTTCAATCACAACAACACGCAGTTTGGCGCAGGAGATACTTTGTGGGTTTATGATGGATCGGATGCAACAGCCAATCTGAAAGCAATGTATATTACCAATTCACGTATGGATCCCATATATTCTTCCGGAACAGATTTTACTTTTGTTTTTCATTCAGATGGCACAGGAAATAGTCGTGGATGGCAGGGTTATTTGTCATGCATTGATGCTCCTGCTCCTTTGGTTACCTATGATATGAGCACCGGTGTCAGGGTTGTATGTGACGGATTTTTCAGAGATCCTGGAGGTGGTGGCAATTATTCCGTTAATACCCATCGCACGCAAACATTCCGTTCGGTTGACGGACAGAGGCTGAAGCTTCATTTCACCATGCTGAATATCAACGGCAACAATGGCGGACACTGGCTAAGGGTGTATGATGGCCCCACCACAGCTTATCCACACATTGGAAGCTATAATGAATGGGCATGGCCTCCCAACAGCAGAGTTGAGTCCACAGGAGAATATCTTACGTTTGTGTTTGATGCAACCAATACATCAGCAGGAAGTCGTCCCGGCTGGGAAGCCACCTGGGAATGTACCACTCCTTCATTACCACATATTTATGTTGGAGACAGTGCAAGCCCCATATGTGATGCTGTTATTTATGATCACGCCGGCCCTGCTGTAAACTACGGAACAAACAGAAAAGACACAACAGTTGTATGTTCAGACAACAGTCAGCTATTACAGGTTATTTTCAACCATAACGAAACAGGATTTGCCGCCGGAGACACATTGTGGATTTTCGACGGCAGCAGCACACTTTCGCCTCCGCTTGGAATGTACATAACAGGGTCGCGAATTGATCAGATCGTTTCTTCGGGCACATGTCTTACTTTTGTATTCTCTTCAGACAATGCAAACCAACATCGTGGATGGCAGGGTGTAGTATCCTGCATAACCGTTCCTCCTGCTCAGATAAGCTATAACATGAGTACAGGTGTGCGTTATGTGTGTAGCGGAAAATTTCTTGACCCGGGCGGAACAGGCAACTATCCAAGAGGAACCTGGGTTCAAACCTATACTTCATACAACGGAGAAAGGTTGAGGTTTACCCGTAACTCATTCAATGTGAACGGAAACAATGGCGGTCATCCATTTTCAGTGTATGACGGACCTTCAACGGCATCGCCACTCATTGGTACTTATACAAATTTTGCATTTCCTCCTGCTGTATTTCAGTCCACAGGTTCAAGCTTAACATTTGCTTTCAACAGCACCAACATGTCGGCGGGCACTACAGCCGGATGGGATTTCGGTATTAATTGTTTCTCAGGTAATCCAATTGATGTTTTGTGGTTAACAAGTCCTGTTTGTGCAGGTGATACTCTTTTGATTCACTATGAACTCAACGATACTGTTGGAGCAGGAAACGTGTTCACTGCACAATTGAGTGACATGAACGGAAGCTTTGGCTCACCTGTAAATATTGGCACATTTGCTTCAGAGACATCAGGAACAATGGAGGTGGTTATACCAGCGGGCACACCTGCAGGAAGCGGATACAGAATCAGGCTTATGTCATCAGTGCCTGTTCAGATTGGAAACCCCTCTCCAAATCCAATGATTGTTTATGCAGCTCCTTCTGTTCCTGTGGTTTCTCCTTCCGGGCCGGTTCAGATTTGCAGTGGTTCACAAGAGGTTTTGCTTTCAGTTGCTCCCCAGTCAGGGGTTAATTACAAATGGTATCGTGACGGATTATATCCTGTTGGAAGCAATTTGCCATATTATACTGCTCAAACAAGTGGTCAGTATTCTGTTGAACTGGAAAATTCATGTGCAACAGTTTCTTCAAATATTGTTACTGTTGATGCTGTTTTGCTTCCTATTCCCCCGGTTATTTATGCACCTGTTGACACTGGAATTTGTGATGGGCAACAGGTGTTGTTAGTTACAGATTCTCTGGGTGGAGTTTCATATCAATGGAAAAACAATGGCATTGATACAGGAGCAAATCAGCATTTTCTCTTAACAGGAACTCCGGGAGTATATCATGTGGAAATTACAAATGCATGTGGAACAGTAGCTTCTGTAAATAGCAGTGAGATTATCATAACAGGAGCTGTTCCTTCAGCCCCATTAATAGTGGCATCAGGTCAACCCGATATTTGTGACGGAGACGAAATTGAATTAAGCGTTCCTCTTATGGCAAACCATAATTACGAGTGGAGAAGAAACGGGCTGACCATTGGAACAGACACAAATTTTCTAATTGTCAATCAGGCAGGCCAATACACCTTGTTAATTTCAAATCATTGCGGAAGTGCACAAAGCTCTAATATGATTGAAGTAACAGTAACGACAGTTCCCCCCGTGGTCAGCATCAATGCAAACGGACCACTGGAATTTTGCCAGGGAAATGATGTTCAGCTTAGTGTATCAAATATTCCAGCAACAGATTATCAATGGTTTCATAATGGCGTCCCCACGGGCAGCAATCAACCCTCCTTTGTTGCCCTGGCCGGAGGCCAATATACTGTTTCGCTTGAAAATTTCTGCGGAGTTTCACCTGCTTCTGATACAGCCAATGTGATTGTTAATGATTTACCTGTGGTAACTTATACACAAACACCTGCATTAATTTGTGAAGGATGGGGAGATGTGCTGCTTGAGGGTGGCTTGCCTGCCGGCGGAACATATTCAGGTCCTGGCGTTTCTGGAAACTACATAAATGCTTCAGTTGCAGGAATTGGTACACATATTCTAACTTACACTTATACAGATATTAATAATTGTCAAAATGTTGATACTTCTCTTGTAATTATTGATGCATGCACAGATATGATTATAAGTTTCAGGGAAAAAACATCTGTTTATCCAAACCCGGCTCAGGACGTAATATATCTGTTAAGTTCAAAATATGAATCAATCAGTTCAGTCGCAGTGTATAATATGAATGGAAAAAAAGTTATCCCTGAAGAAAAGACATATTCAACAAATCATTCTATCAATATTGCCCATCTTACACAAGGCGTTTATTTGATAAAAGTTAACTATATAGATGATAGTTTTGTCATGCTGAAGTTAATAAAACAGTAACATTCCTCATGTAAACATCAAAATCTTCTGCAGTAATTTTTTAGTGCAGAAGATTTTTTTTATAATTTTTTTTCGATAAAAAGCCATTTTGTTTGGAAATAATCCCTTACATTTGTATCACTAACCAAAAAAATAATCAGTATGAAAAGAATTCTATTTTGTTTGATCTCCTTGTGTATGTTTTTCATCGCAACACATGGACAGACAGTGCTAATTGATGAAGATTTTGAAAGTTACACAGATGGTGGTTTTCTAGTTCAACAGGCAGGTAATCCATGGACAACATGGAGCAATCAACCCGGAGGAGCTGAGGATGCAGTGATTTCAACAGTACAGGCAAACAGTCCTACAAAATCTGTTCATATCCAGAATGCTTCGGATGACATTATCCTTAAACTGGGTAACAAAACAAGCGGAAAATACTCCGTTGAATTCTATTATTTTATCCCCACAGGCTATGGTGCTTATTTTAATATTCAGCACTTTGAAGCTCCCGGAACAGAATGGGCTATGGAAACATATTTTGGCAATAACGGTACAGGAAACACTGTTGTGAATAGTGTGGAAGAAAACTTTTCACATGCCATGGACACATGGTTGCAAATTGAACTGGTTGTTGATCTTGATCTTGATTCCGCCTGGTTCTATTTAAATGGTTCTTTAATAAGAGGATGGATTTTTAGTATGCAGGCATCAGCGCCAACAGGAACAAAACAACTTGGAGGAATTAACTTCTACGGAGGGGCCATTACAGGACAAACACCACAGTATTTTTTTGACGATGTAACATTTACACAAGTTGTTGCTGGTTCAAATCCTCCCGAGATTCAACTAAGCACAACGAATATTGCCACTGATGGTTCGGCAAATGAAGTGTTTACAATTTCCAATCTTGGAGATCAGCAAATGACTTTTATTGCTTATCCTACTTATCCTCAGGGTGGAACCAAAGCGTTGTCCAATGAAACAAGTACATTGGTATCAATTGGCTATAATAATGCAGAGGGCTTTGACAAAACAGATAAAGCAAATGAATTATCATATGTTGTGGGATTGCTTACCGGTGGAGTTGGATTTGCCTCCACTATAAACGGAGTTCGCTCTGCAGTTGTTTTTGATTATAATTTTATCAATCAATACATAGGAAGAGAATTGGTGTCAATTACCATTGGAGTAAATGATCTTCCCTCTGGAACAACCAAAGTTCAGGTTTGGGGAAGAGGCTCTTATACAACTCCTGGCGCCGGAACCCTTATTGATGAGAAAAACTTTACTGCCACAACAATTGGCGAAGAAATTACAGTAACACTTGATAGCCCCATTTATCTTGACGGTAATGAAATATGGCTTGGATGGGTTGGAGATGCACTTGCCTCAACTTACCCAATTGGAATAGACGAAGGTCCGAGATTTCCTGGAGTAAACTGGCTGGCCGTTGGACCAGGTTGGTCTGAAATGAGCCCCACAATTGATAATAATCTCTATATAATGGGAACATTGCAGGGATCATCTTTGTATCAATGGTTGAGTGTAAGTCCACAAAGCGGAACCATTAATGGGGGTGGAAATCAGTCAATTACAGCCAGTTTTAATACTACAGGAATGACCAATGGAAACTATTATGCTGAAATTGTTATTGGATGTAACGATCAAACTCAGGAGTATTCAGAAGTTGAAGTATATCTTACAATTGGAGCATCTGTCAATGAATATGGCGAAAATGTTGCTGTCATGACATTCCCAAATCCTGTTTCTGAAATGTTTAATATTAACGCCAATACCTCTCTTTTGAAAGTTGAGGTGTATTCTATTACAGGTCAAATTGTGAAAGCATTTGCCCCGGCAACGGATAATTTTTCATTTTCAGTTAACGACCTTTCTGCTGGTATTTATACTGTAATTATTTCAACGGAAAAAGAAAAAGTTGAAAGAAAAATTGTTGTAGAATAAAAAAATTGGGTTACCATATTTTACTTGTCTCCATAACGTACTTTTTTCATTGTACTCATATGGAGACAAGTTTTTTTAATTTAAGAAAAACATGAAGAAAAAAAACTCACTTAGAAATAAATTGCACTATCGTTTTGATAACCTCATGAGCAAAGGAGCAGGTGCAATGATGATTCTGCTTGGAATTATGTCTTTGCTAATCGTGTTTGTTGCCGGCTTTTCTCTTTGGTCATTAAGAATATCTCCCGATGGAACACAATCTATCAATTTTATAGAATGGCTTTGGATTAGTGTAATGTATGCAATAGACACAGGGAATGTTGCTGCTAGCGAAGGATGGGAATTCAGAATTATCGGGTTTTTTATTACATTGGGTGGAATTTTCATTATTTCAATGTTAATCGGGGTCATTTCTACCGGGATACAGACAAAACTTGAAAACCTCAGAAAAGGACGAAGTTTTGTTATTGAAAGCAATCATACAATTATTCTAGGATGGTCATCAAAGATTTTTTCAATTATTTCACAACTGATTATTGCCAACGAAAACCAAAGAAGACCCAGAATTGTTGTTCTTGCCAACAAGGATAAGGTGGAAATGGAAGATGAACTGAAAGATATGATTGCTGATTTTAAAAACACAAAAGTCATCTGCAGAAATGGCAATCCAAACAATATGAAAGATGTGGACATAGTAAATGCAGCTGGCAGCAAATCAATTATTGTCCTTTCCGAAGACAGTGAAAATACAGACCCTCAAACAATAAAAACATTGCTGGCAGTTATCAACAATCCTGAAAGAAGAAAAAAACCGTATCATATTGTCGCAGAAATAATGTTTCAAAAAAACATTGAAGTTGGCAAAATGGTTGGAAAAAACGAAGTAAAACTTATTCTAAGTGATGATATTATTGCAAGAATCATGGCACAGACCTGCAGACAAAGCGGACTCAGTGTTGTGTACACTGAACTTATGGGTTTTGCTGGTGATGAAATTTATTTTCATGAAGAACCACAACTATTTGGTAAATCATTTGGAGAATGTTTGTTTGCCTATGAAGATTCTTGTGTCATTGGTATTGTAACCAACAATGGACGGTGTGTGCTAAATCCTCCCGCAGATTATGTTGTGCAAAAGGGGGAGCAATTGATTTTTATTTCAGAAGACGATGATACCATGGTAGTTTCTGACGAAAAAGGTGAAATTGATAAAACAAAAATCATCGATAGCCCCGATAATCATCAATCTGCCGAACGTATTCTGGTTTTAGGATGGAACGACAGAGCAAAAACAATTATTCGTGAAATGGATAAATATTTAATGAAAGGTTCTTATATGAAAGTTGTTTCTGCTCTTGAAGAATGTAAAGAAACCATAGCTGACATATCAAAATCTTTGAAAAATATTGAACTTCATTCATACATTGCCGACACAACATCAAGAGGGGTGCTTGACAGCATTGATATAACAGCCTTTGATTCAGTCATTGTGTTGTGTTATGCCGGACATATGGATGCAGATCAGGCTGATTCACAAACACTGATTACACTGCTTCACCTAAGGCGCATTTGTGATGAAACAGGAAAGCAAGTAAAAATTGTCAGCGAAATGCTGAATGTTGAAAACAGAGACCTGGCAGTAGTGACCAAGGCAGATGATTTTATTGTGAGTGACAAACTGATTAGTTTGCTGATGGCACAGATTTCGGAGAATCAAAAACTTTCAGAAGTATTTAATGACCTGTTTGATGAAGAAGGCTGTGAGATTTATCTTAAACCAGTGACAGATTTTATTGAAATAAATGATAAAGTGAATTTTTATACCCTTTTGGAAAGCGCAAAACAAAAAAACCAGATTGCCATAGGATATTTAATCCATTCACAATTTCATATGCCGAAAAAAGGCTATGGGGTGGTTCTGAACCCTGCTAAATCAGATCAAATTTTGTTTACAGAACAGGATAAATTGATTGTGATTGCAGAGGATTAGGGTTTTTTGTAACTGTTCTGTAAATATAATTTTTGTTACAGCTCACCAATTTATCACTATTTGAGGCTGTCTCAAAACGCTCATTTTTTGATTTTCATCGACTTATTTGCCCCTTCCCTTAAGGGAGTAAGTCGCTGAAAATCAGCGTACACCCTAAAGTTGGGGCAATAATAATTTCCGGTAGATGTTGGTTTTGAGACAGCTGCAACAGAAAACAAGTTTTCTTTACTGCTGATTCAAAACAAACATAGCCTTTTGTATTGCTGAAAATTTGTACAAACACAAATAATAGTACTGAACAGGTACTAATTTTTCATTACTGACCGAAAAACAAGTAAAATTTTGGGAACTGAAATCAATTCATGTATTTATGATAATCAGCCTTTCAGTAGGGTGTTTTTATTGAAATCTGTTGCAGGGAGGGAGGCATGGTCTTATATGTCAGCCGTTTGCTTGATTGGTGGCTGGCTTTATTCTTCTTTTAATGTTGTTCCTAATATTTTTATCGTTTTAGAAAGTTCAATAAATGAAGGAAAAAGTTCTTTAAATTCAACTTTATCCTCTGTTGATAATACTGCTGTAACAATTGTATTCTTGCATTCAATAATTAGTATTACTTCATTTCTTCCATTCGGATATTCATAAGTAATCGTCATATAATTTCCAGTCAAATAGTCATCACTTTTGATGTTGTCAAATTTTTGATTTAAAGTATCTATTTTTACTTCCCTAAATTTGTCTGATATGTAATCGTTATTTCCTTTTATCCAAGCATTTAATTCAGGTGTGCTATTATAGTCAATACCATAAACATACATATAAGTTTCAGAACTTGCTTCTCTATCAGGCTTTATAAAAAAAGGCAATTGGTCATTTTGAGCTTGTAGCCAATCTTTAGGAATATCAACAAAAATTGTGTGATTATGTCCAACTACCATTTTAGATTGTCCGAAGTTCTGTCCGATAAATAGAATTGTCAAGATTAATATTGATGTGAGTTTCTTCATCGTGACTATGTTTTTTGGGTTATGTCTTGTGCTTCTGTTCATAGTTTAATTCTTGCTAATTTTTTAAGCCCTTCTTTGTATTCATCAAATGTTGCATTAATTCCGTTTATCAAAAGCTTATAGAGGCCTTCTACATCTTTTTTCCCTAAATCGACTAATTTGTAGCTTTCACTGGTCCATACACATGTCCAGTTCCACCAATGCTTATTAGTGCCAAAGCTTTCAGGCAGCTTAAACATGCTAAGTGTTTTATTTCTATGTGCTTGCTTATCATATGTGTTATATCTCTTATCATAAAAACCAACCATAAGTCTTAAAGAAAAGAAATCATCAATATCTGGTTTTGTTTGTTCAGAATGGAGCATGTATAAACCATGAAAACCATTCTTGTTGCCAATATTGTACAACTCAGGAATGTAAATTTTAAATTCCTTTGGGGTATTACTTTTTTCAGGATGGTATTTAAAAAAGATATTATTTAAACTAAAAGGCAAATTATTTGATGCCATAATTCGAGTTTCAATTTCATCAAAAACGTTTTTAACATTTGGGGTGTATTGGTTTATAAGCTTTATTGCTAGTCTGTTCTCTTTATCAAAATAAAGTTCTTTAACTAATTCAGAGATTTCTTTTTCCATTTTTTGATTGTTGGTTAATTTATCAATGTGGTTTTTAAGTATTTCTAAAAACAATTCTCCTTGACCTTTCGAATTCAATAATAATTGTTCGCAAACATTTGAAAGCACTCTGTATGAAACAGAAACACAAGGGCATTTTTTGTTTTCATCGCTTGTTTGAGCCAATATCCCTTCAGGCGTAAGATAAATTAGCAATTTAGAAATATTCTGAAACGAAAAACATAAAGAATTTTGATAATCTCTTATTTGGTCATTCTGTTCGCCACTATCAACTTTGTTTTCAATTCCTACAACAGCTTTGATTTTTCCTTTTTGGTCCGTGATTTTTAAAAGAATATCCAGCCTTCTTGAACTCTCTGTACTCCATTCTGTAATACAAGTTATTCTAGTTCCTTCTTCTTTTGGCAAGGATTTAGAAAAACTCATTAATTCTGGTAGTTGTTGCATCAATACCCTGAAAGCAGATTGACCAAGACCATGGTTTTGATTGGAGTCAAGCAAATAAGCAAAAAGCTTTGACCAAGCCATTTCGTCAATTAATTCGTTGAAAACTGTTAATAAATCGAATTTTCTTTGACTTTCATGAATTAGCATGCCAACTTCCTGAAGGTTTTTAAATTCAGACGTTTCAGTTAATTTATTTATAAGTGTTGTATCATTCATTCCTGATGTTGTCTTTTATCATAAGGGATAACCATCCAGTGCTTCATTCAACATTTCCCTCACAAAAATAAACAAATTCCCTAAACCCCATCATAAAAATTATTCAACTGGCGGAAAGTGATAATGATGAGTGTGCATGGTTGAGTGCTTGCGGTTGTTTGACTGTCAGCTGTATGCCCGATTAGCGGTTCGTGCTTTATTCTTCTATTCATTGTAAATACTCGCAAACTCTTTCCAAAGAATTAATGAATCGTTTACTAAATCATATTCATAAATTTCTTTGGTTAAACTGTCAACGAAAATCAATTTGTCTGTCACATATCTGCATTCAAAACTATGTCCAATTTTGACCATTGCATAATTTCTTTCATTTCGTTTTGTTATCTCTTTTATGTAAGTTACAGGGTGTCCGTCAACTTGCGTCAAACGTTCTTTGTTGCTTTCCAAATATTTAATTATGTATTCGTCTGCCCATAGTGCCACTTCTGGAATAGTGTCTACTTGTGGATTGTCTAACTTTTTTCCTGTCGTGTTTGAGCAAGATGTCAAAAAAAATACTGACAATATGTAAAGTAAATGTTTCATCGTTTCTGTCGTTCTAAAATGACCGCTAACTTCCAAGTGCTTCATTCAACGTTTTCACAACAAAAATAAACAAACTTTTCAAATTCAAATTAAAAACTCCTCAATTGGCAGAAAAGGATTGAGAAGTTTGCATCGTTGAGTGCTTGTTGATGTTTGACCATCAGCCGTCTACTTGATTAGCTGGCGTATTTTATTCATCATCAAAGCGGTCTCCTTTTATTAATTCACCTTCTTTATAATTTGCCTTTTTTACAATATCGCCATTATCATTCCACTCTATCCATTTTCCAATTCGTTTACCTGCAGTATAATTGCCTTCTCTAAATTTTTTACCATTCTCAAACCATATTGTCATCAAACCGTCTTCAATATCATTTTTATAGTTTATTTCAGCCATCTTTTGGATTGGAATATCCTCATCTGACTGAGCTGTCAATGACCAGCCAGCTAAATCACCACTAGTAAAATCTAATGGAACATTTTGTTTTCCACTTGGATACCATAATATCCATTTCCCATTTTTTGTATTCTGATAATATTCGCCTTCACTTTCAATTGCACCATTATCATAGAATGTTTTCCATAATCCATGATATGCTCCATTAATCATTTGTCCAGTTTCCATTACAACGCCATTCTCATAATAAAAAGAAAAAACACCGTTAAAAATTCCATCTTTTAGTTCTCCTTCAGTTCTATAATTTCCATTTATCCAAAACTCATAAAATTTCCCAGTATATGGTTCATTTTTATAATATATCAATTCTTTTTTCCACGTTAAAGACAGTCCATTCATTAATTGTATGCGGCTATAAAATAGTTGAGATTTAACTCTATTAATAAAATAGTCCTTGTTTTTAACTTTATTTTCGGAACCTGTAATGATTCTATAATTCTCATCAGTTGTAAAATCTTGTTCGTTTTTACCTACTTTGATTTCATACTTTTGACCTAAAAAGGAAAATACAGATGTAACAAATTCATCATCTTCTGTGATTATCATATTTTGCAAAGAACTATCAAGTTTGGTAATAAAAACGTTATTATCATAATGTGAAGCTACTAAATTTACAAGCCTTTGATTTGCTTTCATATACTGTTGTTCTCTAACTCCACTGCCAAAGTAGGTTATTATAAAAGTTAAGTTTTCTTTTACTGCTTTATCGAATTGTTCCATTTTTTCATACAGAAAAACATACCATTCTAAGATATGGATGTCATGTTTAAGTCTATGAGCATTTGAGTAAGTATAAAAGGGATAGGTTTTTTCTTTATTTAACCATTCAAGTGATTTTTCCCAATCTCCTCTATACTCAAACACATATGCCATACCCTGGCATGCTTTGTTTTTGAAGTTGGCAAGTGGATATGCAAAATTACCTGTTTCCATACTGTCAACTAGGTCTGAATTTAAAATTCTGAGATACCAATTTTCAGCATTTTCATAATCTTTTGACCAGAGATAACTGTCAGCAATAATCAAAGATAATTGCCCGTATCTTAGTCCAGTAGTGTCTTTTACAATAGACAACCCCCGTTTAGCATAATCAATTGCTTTTTTATAATTTTTCTGATGATAATTATTGATTGCATTATTATATGCTTCATCTATCTTAATAAGTGCTTCATTAATTAAAACATTTTCAATTTTCACACAAGAATTATCGCAACCTTCAATAATATCAATGTAATCATTAATATTATTTATAGGTTGAAAATGCAAACTAAATTTTATAGAATCATGGTCAAATTTATAAGAATCAGGACAGATTTTCATTCCTTCTGTTTTTAAAAGCTTGTATGTTTTACTGTCAGATTTTCCAATAATATAGTAAGAAGTATCAACACAAAACCATCCTTCATCTGCATAAATTGAAAAATATATGACAGTTTCAGTTGTTGACATAACAACTCTTTCAATTTTTAAATCTTTATGTGTTGTTTTATCAAATGGGGGGTCTACAATAATAGTTTGACAAATTACTGTTCCTACAATAAGAGAGGTAATTAAAAATAAAATAGTTCTTTTCATTCCTTTATGTTGTTTTTGGTGTTAAATATGCCAGCCAAGGGTTGCGGCTCTGGTTTTGGGCGGGATTTTTCCCCCACTAATCTTTCATACTGCCACGCAAATATACAAATAATTCTAATCTGACAAGAAAAGATGAACCCCGCCTAAAACCAAGCTGCGGTTATGCACATGGCCTATTTAATTTTCTTATATCTTGTCACTGGTTTTATACCGTATATCTTGTCAAAAACTTGCGCCGATTTGTCTATTTTTACTTTTGTTTTTGAAAAACTTTTTTTCCAAAGATATTTGAGTTTATCCTTATTAATTATAAACGTGTCTGTCCATTCAGAACCGACGACTTCTCTAGTTGAATAAAAATAAATTCTATTTTTTTTCTTAATCCAAAACCCTGTCTTTGTCAAAGGTATTGAGCTATCAAATGACCTTGTGTCACTATAATAGTCCTTTTGTTCATATGTCGAGTCTGGGTTGAGTTTAATAAATGATTTAGAATATTTTATTTCTGTCATGTTCTTAAGTTTGCCGTTCTTAACAGTGGATTTCTTTTGTTTTGTTGTTTCTTCTCCAACATATTTTATTGTGTCAGGTCGGTTGTTGAGTTGACCATACCCACTTGCTTGTCCAAGAAATAAAACAGTCAATATGAGCAAAATGTTTTTCATTCGGTTTTGTTTTTAATTATTGTGCACAACTCATTTACAAACGAAACACGCTCTCAACAAACCATTCTTTTTTTATTGGTGATAAAGATGCTTGTTTCACCCTCACAAAAATAAACAAAATCTTTAATTGGCAGAAAGAAATTTGAGATGAGTGCATCGTTGAGAGCTGCTGGATTATTGGGTGTTGGTAGTCTAATCGATTATGCGGTCCGTGCTACGCGGTCAATGGTTAAGTAAGTCTGGGTGTCTTACAATAGCTCTATGTAATACTTTGTCCAAACATTGCTTATGAGAAAATATTGTCTGAGATTCGCCAGTGTCTTTGTCTACTATTATTGTAAGCTGTACGGTTTTTTCAAAGGGCAAACTATCTCCACAGAAACAACACATAGCGGAATAGTCCACCGTCCAAGAATTTAAAGGAACACTAAACTCTTCGAAAGCAAACTCTTTAGCCATTTGCTCAGTTTCCTGAACGTAGTCTCTTATACATATATTTTGTTTGTCATAAATGTAAAGATAAAAACCAACTTCGGGTTTGTCCTCAACTATCGCAAATGTCAAATTATTATATTCTGCAAGTAATCTCATGTCGCTTGTCCTTGTTTTACCATGACACATAACTTTCAAGTGTTTCACTCATTCTTTCAAAAGCAAAAATAAACAAACTTTTGAATTTCAACTGAAAAATTCTTCAATTGGGAGAAAAATTATATTGAGATCAGTAATAACAGAATGAGAATCAGAAACAGAATGAGGGGAAAACAAAGAGAGAAACACATGTGTTTCTCTCTCTGTTTTAGTAGCGGGGACAGGATTCGAACCTGTGACCTCCGGGTTATGAGCCCGACGAGCTACCACTGCTCTACCCCGCATTGTATTTTTTTGTACTTTTGCGTTTGCAAAGATACATATTTTTTAAACACAAACAAAAAAAAGATGCATAAAGCTGGATTTGTCAGTATTATCGGGTTCCCAAATGCGGGCAAATCAACTCTGCTCAATGCTATCCTTGGAGAAAAATTGGTCATTGTCACCCCAAAAGCTCAGACAACAAGAAAAAGAACGTTCGGAATATACAATGATGATGAATACCAAATTGTTTTTTGTGATACTCCCGGTTTTATTCCCGACCCCAGATATGAACTTCATAAAACCATGAACAATATGGTGGAAGATACATTTGGTGACGCTGATGTGATGATATATATCACAGATCCCGTTATAAAAGAAACAGGCGAACTTGGAGAGAAACTTCGTAAAATATCATACCCCCTGCTCATTCTTATCAACAAGGCAGATACAACCAGCGCAGATGAATTGAACAACGTGGCTGCTTTTCTTGAAAAGGAATTTCCCAGCGCAACGGTGAAAACAATTTCTGCTCTTCACGGATTCAATGTGGACAGAATTGTTCCCTTCCTTAAGCAATACATGAAAGAACATCCACCCTACTATCCCAAAGATGATTTGTCAGACAGGGATGTAAGGTTTTTTGTGTCTGAAATTATCAGAGAAAAGTTGCTCAACCTATATTTCAGAGAAATTCCATATGCCGCCGAGGTGGTGATTGATGATTACAAAGACGACGAAAATATCAGCCGCATCAGAGCAATAATTTATGTGGAAAGAGAAACACAGAAAATGATTGTTCTTGGAAAAGGAGGCCATGCAATAAAAAAATTGGGAATCCAGTCCAGACAAGACATTGAACGTTTTATTGGAAAAAAAGTTTTTCTTGAAATTACTGTAAAAGTATTGAAAAACTGGAGAAGTGATCCTGAAGTATTAAAAAAGCTTGGGTTTTAAATTAACCCCATCTTTTGACAATGCGTAATTACAAATATTGAATTAAAGAAAAATCATGAATAAAATAGTTGCAATAGTAGGCCGCCCAAATGTGGGAAAATCAACGTTTTTCAACAGAATGGTGGGACAGAGGATTTCCATTGAGGACAGTACGTCTGGTGTAACCCGCGACCGGATTTATGGCAAGACCGATTGGAACGGTATTGAGTTTTCAATTATTGATACCGGAGGTTATGTGAGCGACTCGGAAGATTTTTTTGACAAAGCAATCCGCTCTCAGGTAGAATTTGCTCTGGAAGAAGCCGATGTAATTATCTTTATGCTTGATGTAATTGAAGGGATAACACCATATGACCAGGATGTTGCTTCCATTTTAAGACTTTCTGAAAAACCTGTGTTTGTTGTTGCAAATAAAGCTGACAATACACAACGATATCACGAAGCTGCTGAGTTTTATTCTTTGGGGTTTGACAAAGTGTATCCTGTGTCGGCAACCAATGGTTCAGGAACAGGTGATTTGCTGGATGATGTGGTGAAACATTTTTCTGCTGATGAAGAAGAAACAGAGGTTGAACTGCCACGGTTTTGCATTGTTGGCAGACCAAATGCCGGCAAATCATCTCTGCTAAATGCATTGCTGGGGCAGGAAAGAAGCATAGTTACTCCCATTGCCGGAACCACCCGCGATTCAATTCATTCCCACTACAATATGTTCGGGTTTGATTTTATGCTTGTGGACACAGCTGGTATGCGAAAACGAAGCAATGTGCATGAAGATCTTGAGTTTTATTCATATGTGAGAGCAATCAGAGCCATTGAAAACTCAGATGTATGCCTGCTGCTGATTGATGCTGAAAGAGGTGTTGAATCTCAGGATTTGAGTATTTTCAGAATTATCATGGAAAACAACAAGGGGGTTGTGGTGCTCATTAATAAATGGGACTTGATGGAAAAGGAAACCAACACAGCAAAACAATTTGAAGCAGGTGTGCGCGAACGGCTGGCTCCTTTCAAAGATGTTCCTGTTGTTTTTGTTTCTGCTTTAACAAAGCAACGTATTTTCAAAGCACTTGAAATTGCTTTTGAAGTATATAAAAATCGCACGCAGAAGATTTCCACAAGCAAACTCAATGAAATACTGCTGCCAATAGTTCATGAAACGCCTCCGCCAATGCACAAGGGAAAAAGGGTGAAGGTGAAATATATCACACAGCTTCCAACACACTATCCTTCATTTGTGTTTTTCTGTAATCTTCCACAATATGTGAAAGACCCCTATAAACGCTTTGTTGAAAACAAAATGCGCACAATTTTTAATTTTAAAGGCGTTTCAATAAAAATCTATTTCAGAGAAAAATAATGAAAGTAAGGGTTGACCGGTTTTTGCATGCAGTAAGGATTTTCAAAACCAGATCTGTGTCGTCTGATGAATGCCGGCTTGGAAAAGTGAGTGTGAACGGGTCAGAGGCCAAAGCATCACGCGAAGTACAGGCCGGTGATGAAATTACAATCCGTTTTCATGGTTTCAGCAGAACCATAAAAGTGTTGCAAATACTTGAAAAAAGGGTAGGAGCAGCGTTGGTTGAAAAATATTATGAAGACATAACCCCTGAGGATGAATTGTTGAAAAAAGACATGCTTAAACTGAACCGAAATGAGTTCAGACAAAGAGGAGCAGGTCGTCCCACCAAAAGAGAAAGAAGAGACATTGATCGCCTAAAGGGAGCCTAGCGTATCACAATCTTCTCCGTAAACAATGTTTCGTTATTGTTGTTTCTTACCACAAACAAATACATGCCTGCCGGATAGGTTGAAACATCAACAGTAAAGATATCTTTCGCCAAAACATCAACATTGGTTTTCAGAATAAACTCGGTTCCCGATGATGAAATCAGAACAAATGTTGCATTTTCAACAGCTGTGCTAATATCAATATTGAGAATATCACTCACCGGATTGGGAGAAACATGCACCATGAATGTTTCATTGAAACCTGGGTTAACACTGATTGATTGTGAATAATGGAAGTCACCGTCAAAATCAACCTGCTTCAGTCTGTAGTAGGCAATACCATCAGGCGCATTGTTGTCTGTGAAATCATACTGAATAATTTCATTTGAGTTGCCTTGTCCGACCACTTCACCGATGTATGCAAACTCTCCGTTATCATTCAGGCGTTCAACATCAAAACGTTCATTATTTTCCTCAGAAGCTGTTTTCCATGTGAGTTCATTCACTCCCATACGTATGTGTTTTCCGGAGAAAGCAAACAACTCAACAGGAAGAGCAATACATTCTGTGCAGTTGCAATCAAATCTCCATGCCTGATTTGTTGCTGTCCATTGGGTTGGATAGTTATATCCTGCAGGAACTCGGGCTAAAGTACCGTTGTAACTGTGAAGACCAAGAATTGCAGCACCATTATTCCAGGTTGAACAAAGAGTTTTGTTTCCAATATGTACTTCAATATCATTGGTTGTTTCAAAGAGTTTAAGCTGAGATGTATATAATAAAGAGGAACAGCTGTAATAAGGAATAGCAGAATAGGTTAAAACAAATCTTCGGTTTGGCGCTGTTCCAAGCACCTGATATCTGATGGTACCTCCGGTTGCGGGATTGATGTCTTCCCATGGAAACATAATACAATTTCTTGGGGCCTGATTTGTGTTGGGAATTGCAAAATCAATAGGCCATCCTGATGTTTGGTTAGGCGCTGCATTTGTGGTTGGCATATTTGTGGCACACCCAATTGGATCAAAAATCACATATCCGTTGGATGAAACCAATAGTTGTGTATATTGAATCCCGTCAAAACAAAAAGGAAAACCAATTGATATATAACTTGAACTAAATCTATCATCTATGGGCAAAGCAATATTTGTTCCTACGTTTAAGTCAGGAGTGTATGCCATACCTGAAACACTGTAATCCAATCCACATGTTGGTGTTGCAGCGTTTAATATTGTGATATTAAAAGGAGTGCAAGTAGGAGAAGGCCATGTGTCAATCATGATGTAGTATGTGTTTCCAGCAATTAATGAAACGCCGCATAAACTGGGGTTGCCAGAAGCATTTGTATTGCTTGCCACACAAGTGCCACCGCTTGAAGGGCATCCGTTTGTAACAAAAACTCCAGTAGAACTCAATGTGCCGGAAACAGTGATATCAACTGTCTCATTTGCAGTTGGAGTATATCTGTACAGAAAGTCTTCGCCTCCCTGATATGAGCTGGCACATCCCATGGCTGTTGTAATTGAGTTTTCTCTGCAACAGGTTGTTTGTCCTGAATGGCCAAAAGGAAGAGATGGAATAACATGAGCACTGGCACATGTGCTGGGAGGTCCGGGATCAGCTGGTTCATATGCACAGATATCAAAAGGACCAAATACATCACCACCATACTCCCAAACTCTGATGTAAATTGTTTGACCAGGGGTTAATGTAGCATTTTGTTGACAATCACCAGGCACAGTGCATAAAACACCAGTACGGCAAATCATTGGCATTGCTCCATTTTGAGAATCATCATCATCACATTCGATAAGTGTAAATGGGCCTGAACAGTTTGGTGCAGAATACCAAGCCATGCACATGTCTGTTGGACCACCAGCAGGAGCAATATCAACAATAAGCCTTCCTGATGCAGGGACAACAGCAGTAAACCAAATATCAGGACCCAACGAACCACAACCCGGGGCAGGAATTCCTGCAGACAATGTAGCACTTGTTTCAAGAACACCGGTTTGATATGAACAAAATCCGCTGTTTACATTCAAAGGAGTTGCACCGCAAGGCTCATCATTGGATGGTGGTGGTGGTGGTGTTCCAACGCACACGTTAAACGATGTGGCATAGGTTCCGACTCCTGAGCCATATGTATAAACCCGTACATAATATGTTTGACCAATGGTAAATCCACCCCACTGGCTGCTGTTTGGGTCGCTACAGGCAATACTGAACAAACCACCGCAGTTTCCCGAAAAAATTTCATGTACCATGTCTGTTGATGTACCTGTCACATTTAAAATGTCAAATTTATGTGAAGTGTTTGTTGCTACAAAACTAAACCACACATCATCGTCTGCTCCAGAGCCAATACATGCTGCAATTCCTGAATTGGTTGCTGATTGAGTATATCCCGGTGTAACAACACCACATAATAAATCAGGATTCACAGTAAGCGGAATGGCATTCACACATTCATCGTTGGGAGGAGGCGGAGGAGGACTTCCAATGCAAATGTTGAACGTTGTGGTTTGTCCTGCTGTAGAAGTGTAAGTATAAACACGGACGTAATAAGTATTGCCGGGCACTAGGCCTGTTGGATTGCTCACATCAGCATCACTACATAATATCTGTGTAAGTGACCCACAATTTCCTCCATACACAACATGATACATATCAGTAACAGACCCAACAACGTTAAGTAGAGAAACTCTGTGTGTTGTTGAGGTTGCAACAAACGAAAACCAAACATCATCATCATCTGTGCCAAAGCATCCGTTTGCCTGAGCTGATGCTGTTGCCCCTGCAACTGTTCCTGGAGTTACAGTGCCACACATATAATCAGGATTTACAGTAAGCGGAATGGCATTCACACATTCGTCGTTAACAGGTGGGGGTGGCGGACTTCCAATACAAATATCGAAAGTTGAGGTTTGTCCCGGTGTTGAAGTATATGTATAAACTCTCACATAGTAAGTATTTCCGGGAACAAGACCTGTTGGATTACTTACATCTGCATCACTGCATAAAATATTGGTTAAACTTCCACAAGGTCCGCTATATACTGCATGATACATATCAATAGTAGAACCTGCAACATTCAACAATGAAACCTTGTGAGATGTGTGTGTTGCAACAAACGAAAACCAAACATCATCATCTGCAGTGCCAAAACATCCGTTTGCCTGTGCTGAAGCTGTTGCATTTTCAATTGTGCCAGCTGTTACAGTACCACACAAATAATCAGGATTTACAGTTAGCGGAATTGCATTCACACATTCGTCATTGGAGGGAGGAGACGGGATACAACTTATTGTTGAAACCCATCCTAATCTATCTGCTCCGTTATTATCTGTTGTCCATTCAAAAGTCAAACATGTTCCAGAAGAAACAATAACCCCGGGAGAATTAGTCTGACTATAGGTTCCAATTACAGGAGATCCTGTTGTTGGTCCATTAAAAATTCTGAGATAATCTGCTGCTTCTCGAGTTTCAAAATCAGTAAATGTAAATCTGATTGATTGCCCATTATCTGAACAAAATGTTTTTGTAAAAGTCGCATTATTATCAATATAATTAGACGTTCCTTGCGGATCCATAAAAAACCCAGTACAAGTATTCACTGTGGGTGCTCCATTGTCCATGAGGTATGTGGGTGGAGGTGGCACACATGAAATTGAGGCATCCCAACCTGCATATACGAGGGAACCGTCAGAAACCCACTGAAATGTTAGTTGCCCTGTTGCATTTGTTGCTGTAATTGTACCCGGAGATGTTGAGCCTCCATAAGTTCCAATGAGTGGAGAGCCAGTGGTGGGCCCATCATATATTGAAAGATAATCAAAAGTTACACTTTCTGTTTGAAAGGAATTAAAAACAAATCGCAACATGTTTCCTGCTACAGAAGGTGTAAATGTTTTTGTAAAACTTTCGCTGTTAGAATAATCACCGGCACTTCCTCCTGAATCATAAAACGTTCCCGAACACGTTGTTACAGGAGTATTGTTCATATTATATGTTTGTGCACTACAAAAGATTGATGTAAACACAAATAAAAGGAAAATATTAAACTTATTCATGATATATGGGGCTTATGTTGAATAAAAAAGTTCTAATCTATGGGCTTGGCAATCTCCTCATAACACATCCTGAAAAAATCATTCAGTGCTTCATCAGAGCTGTTTTTATTAAAGCAGGCAACACCCGGAAATGTGGTTTCAATCTGTGCATAGAGCATGGTTTCTTCTTTGTAATAACGGCTGTCAATCCGGGCATAGACAGCCTGATGTGCATTGCAATATTGTATAACATCAACACCGCTCAGCTCTCTCATAAAAGCAACAATCTGTTCTGTCTCAAAGTCTGAAGGAGTGGTAAATGCCACCAGAATATCCTTTTCTGTATCAGAAGTGACCAAATTATTGGTTTGAGAAAATAAGGAGAAAGAAAAGAAGATGATAAGGGATAAAATATACAATTTCTTCATACTAAAGGGGGTTTATTTTTACAAAATTAATCATTTAGACAAACAAAATTCACAAAAATTTAATAACTTCAAGTGAAATTATCTCATAGACTCAACTTTAACACATTTAGAAAACAAGCATAATTAAGGCTTGGCGGGAGAAAGAGGGCTCTTGTTTTTCATATAAGAAATAATTGAAAAGAGAAATTTATAATGACTCTAAATAAGAAGCAGCAGCTCAGCACAATAGCACATCGTTTTTTTATGGATTTTGCAGAACAAATGGCGCGACGAATCGCAAATGAATATTTGAGGTTACCATTTATTTTTTCTATAAATATCGGGTATTAGTTATAGAGGTATAAGGGTATAAAGGGTATACGGGGAGTAAGAACAATTGAATACTTGAATTCTCTTTCATCCACCTTCGGTGTATTTTCCTCCTTCATTCACTTTCAGT
>CAZGIW010000002.1:0-118060 GCA_964526285.1 uncultured Bacteroidales bacterium
TGAAAACCAATGTCTCCTAATGTGTTTTTTGGCAGAAAATTTGTCAAAATTTGTCATCAAGTTCAGTGCTCATTTGAACAAATTTTGTGACAAAAACACAAAAGGGAGATAATGATAAATACTTTTGTATTGCATAGCACATAATATTCATCACATCGGCATAAATAGTGATAAATTGCTGAGCTGTAACAAACTTATGAGTTTAAAAGAAAAGTGGAAAACATGAATTTTTAGAACCTCTCATAAGAACAGAATATAAAAAAATTTATTATTGTGCTGAGCAGTTAGAATTATTGTGGTTTATATTATAATAATGTATATTGTAATAATTGTCTTTTTGTAGCTGCGAAGTTTTTATGACTAATCTGTGTTAATCTTTTTATTTTGTATTGACCTACACTCATTATTTGTCACATTGTGATATATGGAAAAACGTGTATTCTTCTTAGCCAATTGTTTCCCTGTTTATCACTATTTATGCCGATGTGATGTGACAATGTGATGGTATGTGATGGGAAAGGAAAAACCATGTGCGTGGCCTATAAAAATGTACTGTTCTGTTACAAATTTTTGATGATTTATTATCAGGGTCAAACATAGAATTAAATGACTTTTAAGCGATAATGTAAAAAAATATTAAAAACCATTTGGTTATATGAAATAAACTATCTAATTTTGCAGTCCCAAAAAAACGAGTAAAAAAACGGAAATTATAAAAGTTAGAATATGCCAACAATTCAACAATTAGTACGCAAGGGGCGTAAGAAATTACAGTTTAAAAGTAAGTCACCTGCGCTGGAATCATGTCCTCAGAGACGCGGAGTATGTGTGAGAGTGTATACAACAACACCAAAAAAACCGAATTCAGCACTTCGTAAAGTGGCACGTGTTCGATTGACAAACGGGAAGGAAGTAAACTCATACATCCCTGGTGAAGGTCACAACCTGCAGGAACACTCAATAGTTCTCATACGTGGTGGCAGGGTAAAAGATTTGCCAGGTGTTCGCTATCACATTATCAGAGGAGCACTTGATACATCAGGAGTGGAAGGTCGTACTCAGCGTCGTTCAAAATACGGAACAAAAAGACCAAAGAAAAAATCAGCATAATTAGGATTCAAATAGCAGAATAAAGATATGAGAAAGTCAAAACCAAAAAAACGGATAATTCTTCCTGACCCAAAATTTCAGGACACCCAGGTGACAAAGTTTGTCAATAACCTGATGTTGCAGGGAAAGAAATCCATTGCCTTTGATATATTTTACAATGCAATTGACATTGTATCTGAAAAAACAAAAGAAGACGGACTTGAAGTGTTTAAAAAAGCATTGTCAAATGTAACACCTCAGGTTGAGGTGCGCAGTCGCCGTATTGGTGGTGCCACATTTCAGATTCCATCAGAGATTCGTGCTGATCGCAAATCAAGTATAGGGATGAAAAATCTCATCAGTTTTGCAAGAAAGCGCAACGAAAAGAAAATGGAAAACAAGCTTGCTTCTGAGATTATGGCAGCATACAGAGAAGAAGGGTCTGCATTCAAGCGAAAGGAAGATATTCACAGAATGGCTGAAGCAAACAAGGCATTTTCACATTTCAGATTTTAATTGAATAAAAAAAAGAATGTGGCGGAAGAGATGAAAAATGTAAGAAACATAGGGATTATGGCTCACATTGACGCGGGGAAGACAACGACCACCGAACGCATTCTGTATTACACAGGGGTCAACTATTCCATTGGCGAGGTTCATGAAGGAACTGCAACGATGGACTGGATGCCTCAGGAACAGGAAAGAGGGATTACCATCACATCTGCAGCAACAACGGTGTATTGGGATTTTTGCAATCAGAAATACAAAATCAATATTATTGATACTCCCGGACATGTTGACTTTACAGTTGAAGTAGAACGTTCATTAAGAGTTCTTGATGGGGCAGTTGCCCTTTTCTGTGGTGTGGGTGGAGTTGAACCTCAGTCAGAAACGGTATGGCATCAGGCTGAACGTTATCAGATTCCACGCATTTGTTATATTAACAAACTTGACAGACAGGGATCAGATTTCTTTAAAGTTATTGATCAGATTAAAGATAAACTTGGGGCCAATCCCATCATTATGCAGATTCCTCTGGGTGAAGAAGAAAATTTTGCAGGTGTGATTGACCTGGTGAGTAATAAAGCTTTTTTGTGGGATGATGAAACTTTTGGAAGAAATTTTTCACAGGTTGATATTCCCGAAGAATTGTTGAATCTTGTTGCTGAGTATAGAAAGAAACTTATTGAAGGGGCAGCTGAAGAAAGTGATGATTTACTTGAAAAATATATTAGCAATCCCGATTCAATAACCGAAGAAGAAATTCGTGAACAGGTTCGCAAAGCAACCCTGGAAAACAAAATTACACCTGTTTTTTGTGGTTCTTCTTTCAAAAATAAAGGTGTTCAGCTGCTTATTGATGGTATTGTGGCATATTTACCATCACCTGTTGATTTGAAAGATATCGAAGTAACCTCTTTAAAAACCGAACAAATTCAGAATATTTCTCACACAGTAGAAGGGCCATTGGCTGCCATTGTGTTTAAAATTTCCAATGACAGTTATGTGGGGCGTGTGGCTTTTACCAGAATCTACTCTGGAAGTATCAAAGTAGGAGAGATGGTTTACAATTCAGCCACTGATAAAAAAGAACGTATTTCAAAAATTTTCCGCTTGCATGCTAACAAACATACTGAATGTGATAAAGTTGAAGCTGGAGATATTGTTGCTTTGGTTGGTTTGAAAAACATTACAACAGGTCATACGTTGTGTGATGAGAAGAATCCAATTTTGCTTGAACAGATAAAATTTCCAGAACCTGTTATCAGTATTGCCATTGAACCAAAGACTCAGAATGATGTTGAAAAACTGGCAAACGGATTAGCAAAACTGACAGAAGAAGATCCTACATTCAGGGTAAATGTTGATGATGAGCTGGGACAAACCATAATTAGTGGAATGGGAGAATTGCATCTTGATGTGATTGTTGACAGGCTGAAACGTGAGTTTCAGGTAAACAGCAATCTTGGGAAACCACAGGTTGCATACAAAGAGACAATTACCAAAGAGGTGATTCACCGTGAAGTATATAAAAAACAAACAGGTGGAAGGGGAAAATTTGCTGATATTGAGATAAAAGTTGAACCGTTGAATGATTCAGATGAAACATTTGAATTTGTTTGGAATGTATCAGGAACAGCAATACCCCGTGAATTTTCAAGAAGCATTGAAAAGGGAATACGCAACACAATGACCAATGGAGTTTTGGGAGGTTTTCCGGTGATGGATGTAAAAGTCACTGTACTGGATGGATCAACCCATTCTGTCGATTCAGATTTGCTTGCATTTGAAATTTGTGCTGGGATTGCTTTTAAAGAGGCAATGAAGAAAGCCGGAAATGTTTTACTTGAGCCGATTATGAAGTTGCATGTTTTTACACCTGCCGAATATGTAGGAGATATCTCATCAGATATAACCCGCAGAAGAGGAATGGTGGGAGGATTGGACTCACAGGCGCATTTGCAGGTAATCAATGCAACAGTTCCTTTGGCATCAATGTTTGGATATGTTACTGACCTAAGGTCTATGTCATCAGGCAGAGCTTCGTCCATATTGGAATTTTCTCATTATTCAGAAACACCTTTGGAAATTGCCAAAGAAGTTATATTTAAAATAAAAGGAATAATAATATCATAAATTAATTGAAAGATAAAGTGAAACAAAAAATTCGCATTAAGTTAAAATCATACGATTACAATCTGGTTGACAAATCAGCAGAAAAGATCGTAAAAGCTGTTAAAGCCACAGGGGCTATTGTGAATGGACCAATACCTCTGCCCACAGACAAAAAGATATTTACAGTCAATCGTTCAACATTTGTAAATAAAAAATCGCGTGAGCAGTTTCAGGTATCAGCTTACAAAAGGCTTTTGGATATTTACAGTACAAACAGTAAAACCATTGATGCATTGATGAAACTGGAGTTACCAAGTGGAGTTGATGTAGAAATCAAGGTTTGATAGAAAAGAATTAGAAAGAATATTAATTATAAATAATGTATAACCATGTCAGGATTATTAGGAAAAAAAATCGGAATGACTAGCATCTATGATGCCTCTGGGAAAAAAGTCCCATGCACTGTGATAGAAGCTGGTCCTTGTGTGGTTACTCAGGTCAAAACAAAGGGTAAAGACGGATATGATGCTATTCAGATTGCCTTTGATGATAAGAAAGAGAAAAACACACCAAAGGCTTTGTTGAATCATTTCAAAAAAGCAGGATCCACCCCAAAACGAATCGTACGTGAATTTTCACGTTTTGAAGTAGAACATAGAAAGAATTTTGGAGAAGTGATAGACGTGAGCATTTTTACTGAGGGTGAATTTATTGACGTACAAGGTATTTCCAAAGGGAAAGGATTTCAGGGCGTAGTAAAACGTCATGGATTCAGCGGAGTTGGAGATCAAACTCACGGTCAGCACAATCGACTGAGAGCTCCCGGTTCAATCGGAGCATCTTCATATCCTTCAAGAGTTTTCAAAGGAACAAGAATGGCAGGACAAATGGGCAACCAGAAAGTGAAAGTGATTAATCTTGAAATTATGAAAATTTTTGCAGACAAAAATTTAATTGTAGTGAAAGGATCTGTTCCCGGAGCAAAAGGTTCATATTTAAAATTGGAAAGATGGAGCTAAAAGTATATAAAACAGACGGAACGCAGACAGAAAGAACTGCTGAATTGAATCCTGCAATATTTGGCATTGAGCCAAATGATCATGCCATTTATCTTGATGTAAAATCATACATGGCAAATCAAAGACAGGGGACAGCCAAAAGTAAGGAAAAAGGTGAAATTACCGGAAGTACAAGAAAACTGTATCGCCAAAAAGGTACTGGAAGTGCTCGCCGTGGAAGTATCAAATCTCCTCTGCTCAAAGGTGGTGGAAGAGTTTTTGGACCAAGACCCCGTGACTATGATATCAAAGTCAATAAAAAGGTAAAGGTACTTGCTCGTAAAAGCGCTTTAACATACAAGGCTGGTAATGAAGATATTGTAGTCTTCGAGAACATGCAATTCGAACAACCAAAAACACGTGAATTTATTGAAATTTTGAAAAATTTTGATTTTCAGAAGAAAAAAATTCTTTTAGTGTTAGACGAATCAAATAAAAGTGTATTTTTGTCAACTCGAAATTTGCAGAATGTTAAAGTTTTAAATGCCTCAGAGTTAAATACTTATCAGGTTTTATGGGCAAATAAAATGATGATTACAGAACAGTCTCTAAAGCAAATTGAAGAGATTTTGTTAACTTAAAAAGCTGAAAAAGTCATGAAAGACATTATATTGAAGCCTTTAATAACAGAAAAAATGACCACTGTTACCGAAAAAATGGGAAACAGATATGGTTTTGTTGTTGTTAAGAAGGCAACCAAAGAGGAAATAAAATCTGCAGTTGAGGAACTGTATGATGTTGAAGTGGTTTCAGTGAACACGATGGTGTATGCCGGTAAAAACAGAACAAGAGGAACACGAAAAGGTTTTGTTACCGGAAAAACAACTGCTTTTAAAAAGGCGATTGTAACTCTGAAATCAGATCAGATAATTGATTTTTATAGTAATGTATAGTAAGAAAGGATAAAGCAATGGCACTAAAGAAATACAAACCGGTTACACCGGGACAGAGATTTAAAGTAATCAGCGCTTATGATGATATCACTTCAGATAAGCCTGAAAAGAGTTTGCTTTTAAAGAAAAACAAAAGTGGAGGCCGAAATAAATCAGGCAAGATGACAATGCGCTATATTGGTGGTGGTCATAAGCAGAAGTACAGAATTATTGATTTCAAAAGAGATAAAGAAAATGTACCTGCTGTTGTAAAAACCATTGAATATGATCCCAACCGTTCAGCACGCATTGCATTATTGTATTATGCTGATGGAGAAAAGAGATACATCATTGCTCCTCAGGGGCTAAAAGTAGGACAATCTGTAGAAAGTGGAAAAGGTGTTTCTGCAGATGTGGGCAATTGCATGTATTTGAGTGAAGTTCCATTTGGTACTGTAGTTCATAATATTGAATTGCGTCCGGGCCAGGGAGGAAAACTTTCAAGAAGTGCTGGTTCATATGGTCAATTAATGTCAAGAGATGGAAAATATGCAATTATGCGTATGCCTTCCGGAGAAACAAGAATGATTTTGCAGGAATGTAAAGCTACTGTTGGAATGGTATCAAATCCTGATCACAGTCTTGAAGTTTCAGGAAAGGCAGGTCGTTCACGCTGGCTTGGAAGACGTCCACGCACCAGAGGTGTTGTGATGAATCCGGTTGATCACCCAATGGGTGGTGGTGAAGGACGTGCATCTGGAGGTCATCCAAGATCAAGAACTGGGGTATATGCCAAAGGCTATAAAACCAGAAAGAATAAAAAAAGTGGAAAATATATTATTGAAAGACGTAAAAAATAATTGAATCATTATGGCACGTTCGTTAAAAAAAGGACCGTTTGTACATTATAAGTTAGAGAAAAAAGTCTCTGAACTGAATGAAAGTAATAAGAAGACAACTCTTAAAACCTGGTCAAGAAGTTCAATGATTACTCCTGATTTTGTAGGGCACACAGTTGCAGTTCACAACGGAAATAAATTTATACCTGTTTATGTCACAGAAAATTTGGTAGGTCATCGTTTTGGTGAATTTGCCCCAACAAGAATTTTTCGTGGTCATGCAGGAAATAAGGATAAAGGTAAAAAATAAAAAATTCTAAAATAAGAATAAAAATGGGTTCTAGAAAACATAATCGTGCAGAACAGATAAAGGAGATGAAAAAGGGCATGTACTTTGCCAAACTAAATCATTGTCCCACATCACCGCGAAAAATGCGTAGGATTGCCGATCTGATTAGAGGAATGGAAGTTGAAAAAGCTTTGCATTTATTAAAAATGCAACCACAGGAATCATCAATCAGACTCCGCAAATTATTGTTGTCAGCTATTGCAAACTGGCAACAGAAAAATGATAAAATGAGAGTAGAAGATGCAAATCTTTTTGTAAAAACAATTTTTGTTGACGAGGGAAGAAGTATGAAAAGATTACGTACAGCACCTCAGGGACGTGGTCACAGAATTAGAAAAAGATCAAATCATGTCACTCTTTTTATTGATAGTAAGATTCCTCAAGCAGAAGTTGAATAAATAGTAATTAACAGGAAAGACTCATGGGACAAAAAACAAATCCGATAGCAAATAGATTAGGTATTATCAGAGCCTGGGATTCCAACTGGTATGGTGGAAAAACATTTGCCGATAAAATTATTGGTGATGAGAAAATCAGACAGTATTTGAATACAAGACTTTCAAAGGCTTCAATTTCAAAAATTTATATTGAACGTTCTTTAAAAGTTGTAACTGTAACTATACATACTGCACGCCCGGGTGCAATTATCGGAACCAAAGGTTCTGAGGTTGACAAACTGAAAGAAGAGCTCAAACAAATCACCAATCATGATATTCAAATCAACATTGTTGAAATTAAACGTCCTGAACTTGATGCTCGTTTGGTAGCAGCTGCTGTTGCTCGTCAAATTGAAGGTCGTGTTTCATATCGTAGAGCATTGAAAACAGCAATTGCATCAACAATGCGTTTGGGTGCTGAGGGAATCAAAATTATGGTTTCAGGACGTGTAGGTGGAGCTGAAATGGCACGTAGTGAACAATATAAAGATGGAAGAATTCCATTGCATACTCTTCGTGCCGACATAGATTATGCTTTAGCTGAAGCCCATACAACATATGGAAGACTTGGAGTGAAAGTATGGATTTGTAAAGGTGAAATTTACGGAAAACCAGATTTATTTGAAGTTGCTGCACCTCAAAGAGAGCGTGCCAAACCAAAAGGAATTAAATCATTCCGCAAAAGAAATAAAAAATAGTTAAATAACAGGCCAAATATACAAAGCGATGTTACAACCGAAGAAAACAAAATTTAGAAGACAGCAAAAACTGAAGGGCCAGTTCAAAAGAACATCATTCAGAGGATCTGAATTGGCGTTTGGTTCTTTTGGAATTAAAACAATGGATACAGCATGGTTAACAGCCAGACAGATTGAAGCAGCTCGTCAGGCAGTGACCCGTTATATGAAACGTGAAGGAAAAATCTGGATTCGTATATTTCCTGATAAACCTGTTACAAAAAAGCCTGCTGAGGTACGTATGGGAAAAGGAAAGGGTGCACCTGAATATTTTGTTGCTGTAATCAATCCAGGAAGAATTTTATTTGAGGCAGAGGGTGTTTCCTTGAAAATTGCCAAGGAAGCTTTGCGACTGGCAGCACAAAAACTACCGGTGAAGACAAAGTTTGTTGTACGCCGTGATTATGTTGAATAAGTAAAAAAAATTGAAGAATTTGTATGAAAAATTCAGTTATAATTGAAATGACATCCGGCGAATTGCTGGAACGTCTCACAGAAGAAAAAAAACAACTTGCAAGATTGAAAATCAATCATGCTGTTACTCCACTTGAAAATCCTATGAAGATTCAGGAGTATAAAACAACAATTGCAAGAATAAAAACCGAGCTTCGCAAAAGAGCGATGCAGGATAAATAGTAAAAAGATTAAAGAACAGGAAATATGGAAAGAAACCTGAGAAAAGAACGTGTCGGTATCGTTGTAAGCGATAAAATGGATAAAAGCATTACCGTTTATACCGAACGAAAGGAGAAGCATCCTATATACGGAAAGTTTATGAAACGTTCTACAAAGTTTATGGCTCATGATGAAAAAAATGATGCAAAGATTGGTGATAAAGTTCGTATCATGGAAACTCGTCCTTTGAGCAAAAACAAATGTTGGAGATTAGTTGAAATTATTGAAAGAGCAATATAGTTATGATACAGCAAGAATCTAGATTAAGGGTTGCAGATAACAGCGGTGCTAAAGAAGTACTCTGTATCCGCGTATTGGGGGGTACCCGCAAACGTTATGCAAGAATCGGAGACAAGATAATTGTCACCGTGAAAGACGCTTTACCTTCAGGAAACATAAAAAAGGGTACAGTGACTAAAGCTGTTGTAGTAAGAACAAAAAAAGAAACCCGCAGGCCTGATGGCTCATATATCAGGTTTGATGATAATGCCGTTGTTCTGCTTACAGCAACAGAAGAATTGAGAGGTACACGTATTTTTGGACCGGTTCCGCGTGAACTTCGTGACAAACAATATATGAAAATTGTCTCATTGGCACCCGAAGTGCTTTAAATAATATCTTAAAATAGCTATGAAACAAAAATTACATATCAGAAAAGGTGATTTGGTTAAGGTGATTGCAGGTGATCATAAAGGTCAGCAAGGTAAAGTTCTTAGAGTTTTTCCCGATGATAATACTGCAATCGTAGAAGGAGTAAACCTAATTAAAAAACACACCAAACCCAATGCAAAATATACTCAGGGTGGAATTATTGAAAAAGAATCAGCAATCCATATTTCCAATCTACTGCCTGTTGATGCTAAAGGCAATGTTACCAGAGTTGGAAGAAAACTTAATAATAACAATAAGTTAGTTCGTTATTCTAAAAAAACAGGGGAGGAATTATAACAATGGCTTATTTACCAAGATTAAAAGAAAAATATAAAAAAGAAGTTGTTCCTTCTCTTATGGAACAATTTCAGTATAAAACTGTTATGCAGGTTCCCAAAATTAAAAAAGTATGTTTAAATCAGGGAATTGGTGACTCTATTGTTGATAAGAAATTGCTTGAATCAGCAGTTGAAGAAATGGCAACAATAGCAGGACAAAAAGCAGTACTTGCAAAATCAAAAAAAGACGTTTCAAACTTTAAGCTCAGAAAGGGAATGCCTGTTGGAGTGAGAGTGACTTTGAGGGGAGAAAGGATGTATGAATTTCTTGACAGACTTATTTCTGCTTCATTGCCTCGTGTAAGAGATTTTAAAGGTATTAGTGATAAAGGGTTTGACGGTAGAGGAAACTATTCTTTCGGTGTAACTGAACAGATTATTTTTCCTGAAATCAATATTGATAAAGTACACAAAATTACAGGCATGGATGTTACAATTGTTACTTCTGCCAGAAGTGACAAAGAAGCCATGGCATTATTAAAAGAATTTGGTTTTCCATTTAAAAAGTAAGATATTTATGGCTAAAGAATCAATCAAAGCTAGAGAAAGAAAAAGAGAACATCTTGTGGCAAAATATGCTGAGAAAAGAGCAGCATTAAAGGCTGAAGGAAATTATGTGGCTTTACAAAAGTTGCCAAAGAACTCAGCTAAAGTCAGATTGCACAATCGTTGCAAAATTACAGGACGTCCTAAAGGCTATATGAGATATTTTGGTATCTCAAGAATTAACTTTAGGGAAATGGCAAATAATGGTTTGTTGCCTGGTGTGAAAAAAGCAAGTTGGTAAATTGAAAATTAAAGAAAAAGAATACAATCATGATAACTGATCCTATTGCAGATTATTTAACAAGAGTTAGAAATGCCATTAAAGCAAGGCATAAAATTGTTGAGATTCCAGCTTCTAAAATTAAGAAAGGAATTACAGAAATTCTATATGAAAAGGGATATATCCTGAATTATAAATTTGAAAAAAAGGAAAATTTTGAGTTTATCAAAATTGCCCTGAAATATGACCCCGTTACAAAGTTGTCTGCTATTACAACTCTTAAGCGCGCCAGTAGGCCAGGGCTTCGTAAATATGCAGATGTTCAGAGCTTGCCAAGAGTGATGAACGGGCTTGGAATTGCAATTATCAGCACCTCAAAAGGGTTGCTTACTGATAAAGAATCGAAGCTGCAAAAAGTTGGCGGAGAAGTTATTTGTTATGTTTCTTAAAAAAAATAAAATACAATGTCACGAATCGGAAAATTACCTATAACATTACCCAAAGGAGTTGAAATGTCTGTATCTCCTGAAAATCTTGTCATCGTGAAGGGACCTTTGGGTGAACTGAAACAACAAGTTGACTCATCAATAACAATCAAACAAGATGAAGGTGTTGTAACTTTTGAAAGAGAAAACGACAATAAACAACAACGTTCTTTTCATGGTTTGTACAGATCTTTGGTAGCCAACATGATTAAAGGTGTCAGCGAAGGGTTTGAAACACGTCAGGAGCTTGTTGGTGTAGGATACAGAGCTCAGGCAACCGGACAACTATTGGAATTATCATTGGGCTACTCTCATAATATTGTTTTTGAAATTCCTGCGGAAGTGCAGGTAGAAACAATTACTGAGAAAGGAAAAACACCATTAATTATACTTAAGTCTATTGATAAACAACTTATTGGACAAGTGGCGGCTAAAATCCGTTCGTTCAGAAAACCCGAACCATATAAAGGAAAAGGGATAAAATTTGTTGGAGAAGAGATTCGCCGAAAAGCAGGTAAAGCAGCTGCTAAGTAATAAATATTAGAAAAAATCAGAATAATGATAGCAAAAGAAAAAAGCAGAAAAGAGTTTCGTAGAAAACGGATAAAAAGGAGAATTCGTAAAGTTTTGAAAGGAACTGTTGAATGTCCCAGAATGTCTGTTTTTCGTAGCAGTAAGGAAATTTATGTTCAGTTAATTGATGATCTCAATGGAAAAGTGCTTGCCAGTGCTTCATCAAAAGTGAAAGGTGTGGCTGAAAAAAAAGGAACAAAAATTGAAAAATCAGTGATGGTGGGAAAACTCATTGCTGAAAGAGCGCTTGAACAGAATATTTCAACTGTTGTATTTGACAGGAATGGTTATTTATATCACGGTCGTGTTAAAGCTCTTGCAAGCGCGGCCAGAGAAGGTGGACTTAAATTTTAAAGAATTATGATGAATACACACATCAAAAGAGTTAGATCGAGTGAAATCGAATTGAAAGACCGACTGGTTGGTATCCAGAGAGTAACCAAAGTCACTAAGGGTGGTCGTACATTTAGCTTCTCAGCCATCGTGGTGGTTGGTGATGAAAATGGCGTTGTTGGTCATGGCCTTGGTAAAGCAAAAGAAGTTACCTCAGCAATTGCAAAAGGAATTGATGATGCAAAAAAATCATTGATAAAAATTCCAGTTATTAATGGTACCATTCCTCACGAACAACTTGGAAAATATTGCGGTGCACGGGTTTTAATCAAACCTGCTTCTCCCGGAACAGGTGTCATTGCCGGTGGTGCAATGCGTGCTGTGCTTGAAAGTGTTGGTATCAAAGATGTACTCGCAAAATCAAAAGGTTCTTCAAATCCTCATAGCCTTGTAAAAGCAACTATTAATGCTCTTATTCAACTTAAGGATGCTAAAACTGTTGCACAACTCAGGGGTATTGATATGGAAAAAGTTTTTAACGGATAATCCTGTGAGAATATGAAAAAGATTAAAATTACACTGAAAAAAAGCTTGATTGGCAGACCTGAAGTTCAAAGGCTGACAGTAAAAGCTCTTGGAATTAAAAAACTCAATGGATCTGTTGAGAAAGAAGCTACACCACAAATTCTTGGTATGGTTCGTTCTGTTCACCATTTGGTTTTGGTTGAAGAAATTTAGTAATGAAAATAATACTTTAAAACAATGGATTTAAGTAATATAAAACCTGCAAAAGGTTCAGTAAAAAAAAGCAAACGTATTGGCAGAGGTCAGGGATCTGGATATGGTGGCACTTCAACTCGCGGGCATAAAGGAGCGCAGTCAAGAAGTGGTTATTCTAAGAAAGTTGGATTTGAAGGTGGACAGATGCCATTGTATCGTAGAATTCCAAAATTTGGATTTAAAAACAGAAACAGAATTGAATACAGAGTCATTAATGTTGAATTGTTGCAGGAACTTGCAGAAAAGCACAAACTTGAACAAATTGATTTTGAAGTTCTCTTCCAACATGGTCTTGTTAGTAAAAATGATCTTGTTAAGATTCTTTCCAAAGGAGAATTAAATAGTAAAATTGAAGTAAAAGCCCATGCCTTCAGTAAAGAAGCAATTCGCAAAATTGAAGAAAAAGGTGGTTCTGCTATAAAAATTTAAGATATGAAACGATTCATACAGACACTGAAAAACATCTATAAGATTGATGATCTGCGCAAGCGCATAATGTATACCATTGGTATTATTTTAATATACCGTCTAGGATCTTATGTGGTTTTGCCAGGTATCGATCCCAAAATGCTGGGTCAGTTTCAACAGCAAACCAGCGAAGGTCTGCTTGGATTGCTCAGTATGTTTTCAGGTGGTGCATTCTCAAATGCTTCAATCTTTGCACTTGGGATTATGCCTTACATTTCTGCCTCAATTGTTATTCAGCTTCTTTCAATTGCAGTACCATATTTCCAAAAACTGCAACGAGAAGGTGAAAGCGGTAGGAAAAAAATTAACCAAATTACCAGATATCTAACAGTTCTTGTCACTCTTGGACAAGCTCCTGCATACATATCAAGCGTTATTGCTCAGTTGCCCAGAGAAGGAGTGTATCCTTTTGACGGCTCAGCTGCACCACTGTTCTTCTGGATTTCTTCAGTTACAATACTAGTTTCAGGGACTCTCTTTGTAATGTGGCTTGGTGAAAAAATTACAGATAAAGGTATTGGAAACGGAATCTCTCTGATTATTATGATCGGAATTATTGCAAGATTGCCTTTCGCATTACTTGCAGAATTCACTTCAAGACTGGAAATGGGAGGTCTGGTTATGTTTGTTGTTGAACTAATCATTCTTGTATTCGTAATAATTCTATGTATTCTTCTTGTTCAGGGAACCCGAAGAATACCAGTGCAATTTGCAAAACGTGTTATCGGGAACAAACAATATGGTGGTGTTAGACAATATATTCCACTTAAAGTAAATGCATCTGGTGTGATGCCAATTATCTTTGCACAGGCTCTGATGTTTTTGCCAATTACTATTGCAGGTTTTAGCAGCTCTGATGGGATGTCCAGTTTTGCCATGGCATTTTCCAATTTTCACGGATTTTGGTATAACTTTACTTTTGCATTGCTGATTATCGCGTTTACATATTTTTATACGGCAATCACCATTAACCCACAACAGATGGCCGATGATATGAAGAAAAACGGTGGTTTTATCCCCGGAATCAAACCGGGTAAGAAAACAGCCGAGTTTATTGACACTGTGATGTCAAGAATTACTCTTCCGGGTTCTATGTTTCTTGCCTTTGTAGCAATTATGCCTGCTCTTGTTCACCTTATTGGAGTCAATCCGCAGTTCTCTCAATTCTATGGAGGTACATCCCTGCTTATCATGGTAGGGGTGGTATTGGATACACTTCAGCAAATTGAAAGTCATTTGCTGATGAGACAATATGATGGTTTAACTAAATCCGGTCGAATAAAGGGAAGATCTTCAACAGGAATGTTATAACTTGTTAAGCTATGATTATTAATACTGAAGAAGACCTGTTCTTTATTAAACAAAGTTCTTTGCTTGTTGGAAAAACACTTGGGGAAATATCGGGACACATACGTCCTGGTATAAATCTTAAATCTCTTGATATGATTGCTGAAGAGTATATCAGAAGTCATGGAGGGGTGCCTGCTTTTAAAGGTTACAGAGGATATCCAGCTACTTTATGCCTTTCTGTTAATGATGTGGTTGTTCACGGAATTCCTGACAACACAATTCTTAAAGAAGGTGATATTGTTTCAGTGGATTGTGGTGTATTGTTCAATGGTTTGTATGGTGATTATGCCTATACTTTCAGTGTTGGAGAGATAAGTATCGAAAAAAAGAAACTTGTTCAAGTAACTTATGAAAGTCTTCAGCAGGGAATTTTGCAGGCTATTGCAGGGAATACAACCGGAGACATTGGAAATGCTGTTCAATCATATGTTGAACATTATGGTTATTCTGTTGTACGTGAATTAGTTGGGCACGGAATTGGAAAAGTCCTGCATGACAAACCAGAAGTGCCAAATTATGGTAAAAAAAAGAAAGGAGATAGGCTGTTTGAAGGGATGGTATTGTGTATTGAACCCATGATTAATATGGGAAGAAAAGAAATCTATCAGGAAAAGGATGGCTGGACAATCAGAACAAGAGACAGGAAACCATCTGCTCATTTTGAACATATGGTCATTGTAAGAGAACAAAAACCCGAAGTGTTATCCACATACGAATTTATAAAAACAAAAATGAATTAAAAACAAAAAATAATATATATGTCAAAACAACCAGCGATAGAACAAGATGGAACTGTGATAGAATCATTGGGAAATGCCATGTTCAGGGTAGAACTTGAAAATGGACATATTCTCACTGCGCATATTTCAGGGAAAATGAGAATGCATTACATCAAAATTCTGCTGGGAGATAAGGTACGTCTTGAAATTTCACCTTATGACCTGACAAAAGGAAGAATAATATTCAGATATAAATAAACTTATTAAGAAATAATTATATGAAAGTTAGAACATCAGTGAAAAAGAGATCTGCAGATTGCCAGATTGTTAAACGAAAAGGTCGGGTTTATATCATTAATAAGAAAACTCCCAAGTTTAAACAAAGACAAAATTAATTAACAAATAATAAATAATAGCAAGATATGGCACGTATTGCAGGTATAGATTTACCCAAAACAAAAAGAGGCGTAATAGGGCTTACATATGTTTATGGCATAGGTAGAAGCACAGCCAGTGAGATTTTGCAGAAAGCAAATATTGATGAAAATAAAAAAGTTCAGGACTGGAGTGATGAAGAGCAAAATGCAATTCGTACAATCATTAATGATTTGTATAAAGTTGAAGGAACTCTCAGATCAGAAGTTCAGATGAACATTAAACGCCTGATGGATATCGGTTGTTATCGTGGTATCAGACATCGTATTGGTTTGCCACTGCGTGGTCAGAGTACCAAAAATAACGCACGTACAAGAAAAGGAAAACGTAAAACCGTAGCCAATAAGAAGAAGGCACCTAAAGGTTAAAAAATATATGTTGTTTATTAATAAAATATCGTAATAAGATGGCTAAAACATCAAGAGTAACAAAGAAAAGAGTAGTTAAAGTTGACGCAAACGGTCGTGCATACATAACGGCATCTTTCAATAATATTATTGTTTCTCTCACAAATGAGAGCGGACAGGTAATCAGTTGGTCGTCAGCAGGAAAAATGGGCTTCAGGGGATCTAAAAAGAATACACCCTATGCAGGTCAGGTTGCTGCTGAAGATTGTGCAAAAGTTGCTTATGAACTGGGACTTCGCAAAGTAAAAGTATATGTAAGAGGACCAGGTTCAGGAAGAGAATCTGCAATCAGATCACTGCATAATGCCAATATTGAAGTTGTGGAAATTATGGATATCACTCCGCTGCCCCACAACGGATGTCGTCCACCTAAAAGAAGAAGAGTTTAACAATTATTGAAAATATAGAATTATGGCTAGATATATAGGACCTAAAACAAAAATCGCCAGAAAGTTTGGAACACCAATTTATGGAAGTGATAAAGCTTTTGACAAAAAAAACTATCCTCCCGGACAACACGGTTTGGCAAAAAAACGTAGAAAAATTTCTGAGTACGGAAATCAGTTGATGGAAAAACAAAAAGCCAAATATACATATGGAATGTTGGAAAGACAATTCAGAAGAATGTTTGATATGGCTTCAAAATTGAAAGGTAAAACTGGTGAAAACTTGCTTAAATTAATCGAATCAAGACTTGATAATGTGGTATACCGACTCAGTATAGCAAGTAGCCGTGCTGCTTCCAGACAACTTGTTTCTCATCGTCATATTTTGGTCAATGGAAAAGTGGTGAACACTCCTTCCTTTTTGCTTCAACCCGGCGATATCATTGCTGTCAGAGAAAAATCAAAAACCCTGGAAGTTATTCAGGAATCTGTAAGCTCTAACAGAAATCAATACCCATGGCTCGAATGGGACATGAATTTGCTTGCAGGTAAGTTTATGGCATACCCCGAAAGAGAAGAAATTCCTGAAACAATCAATGAACAACTCATTGTAGAATTGTATTCAAAATAATAACAATCCAAAAATCATATCAATGGCAATATTAGCATTTCAAAAACCAGATAAAGTTATAATGATTGACTCAGATGAGTTTCATGGGAAATTCGAATTTCGCCCATTGGAACCAGGTTTCGGAGTAACTATTGGTAACGCATTGCGTCGTATTCTGCTTTCCTCTCTTGAAGGTTATGCGATAACACAAATTCGTATTGATGGAGTTGATCATGAGTTTTCAACCATTGAAGGTGTTGTTGAAGATGTGGCAGATATCGTTCTAAACCTTAAAAAAGTAAGATTTAAAAGACAAATCCAGGAAATTAATTCTGAAAAAATTAATGTTTCAATTCTTGGTCAGGAAACAATCACTGCCGGAGATTTTAATAAATTTCTTACCGGATTCCAGGTGCTTAATCCTGACCAGTTAATCTGCAATCTTAGCCCTAATGTGAAAATTAACATGGAAATCACTATTGAAAAAGGTAGGGGTTATGTGATGGCAGAAGAAAATAAATCAATTGCTGAAGAACCAATCGGAACAATTGCCCTGGATGCAATTTATACTCCCATTAAAAATGTCAATTATTGGGTAGAAAACTTTAGGGTTGAACAGAAAACTGATTTTGAAAAACTTATTATTGAAATTGTTACTGACGGCTCTATCGAACCTAAGGATGCCCTCAATGAAGCAGCCAAAATCCTCATTCAACACTTTATGCTCTTCTCTGATGAAAGAATTACCCTGGAAACTGAAGATAAAAGCCCTGTGGAAGAACTTGATGAATCTGATCAGCATACAAGACAATTACTCAAAACCAGACTCATTGACATGGATTTGTCTGTGAGAGCTCTCAATTGCCTCAAAGCAGCTGATGTGGATACTTTGGGAGATCTTGTTTCTTATAGCAAAAACGATTTGCTGAAGTTTAGAAACTTTGGAAAAAAATCATTGGCTGAATTGGAAGAACTCGTGAAATCCAAAAACCTACTTTGGTATGGATATTACAAAATTTAAGTTAGATAACGATTAATACATTACATTAAAATGAGACACAGAAAAAAAATTAATCCTCTTGGAAGACAGAAAGCACACAGAAAATCGATGCTTTCAAATATGGCTGTTTCACTTATTATGCATAAAAGAATTCTGACAACTGTGGCAAAAGCTAAAGTTCTCAGAACATATATCGAACCGCTTATTACCAAATCTAAAAATGATACAACTCATGCACGTAGAGTGGTGTTTAGCTATCTGCAAGATAAAAATGCTGTCACTGAACTCTTCAGGGAAATCTCTCAGAAAATTGCTGACAGACCTGGTGGTTATACCAGAATCCTGAAAACAGGTATGAGAATCGGAGACAGTGCTGATATGTGCTATATTGAACTGGTCGACTATAACAATGCAATGCTTGAATCTGCTGAAAAGAAAGAAAAGAAATCCAGACGCAGAAGAGGTGCTTCGAAAAAGGATAAAACTGAAGAAACAAAGATGGTTGAAACAAAAGATACTCCTGCAGAAGAAATAACTGAAAATGTTACTGAAGAACCAGTAGCTGAAGAACCAACTGTCGAAGAACCAGTAGCTGAAGAACCAGCAGTTGAAGAACCAGTAGCTGAAGAACCAGCAGCTGAAGAACCAGCAGCTGAAGAACCAGCAGTTGAAGAACCAGTAGCTGAAGAACCAGCAGTTGAAGAACCAGCAGTTGAAGAACCTTCTGATGATAATGTTGAAGAGGATGATGATAAAAAAGAGTAATTTAAAAAATCGATAATAATTTTTTAAAAACGGTAGTTGATATTGTTTCAGCTACTGTTTTTTTTTAACAATAAATATTATGAGTGCAATTTTAAACATTTTCGCAAGACAGATTATTGATTCACGGGGAAATCCAACTATTGAAGTTGATGTAATGACTGAAACCGGAGCAATTGGAAGAGCATGTGTGCCTTCAGGAGCTTCAACAGGTGTTCATGAAGCCCTTGAACTAAGAGACAATGAGTCAAAATACTATATGGGTAAAAGCGTCTTAAAGGCTATTCAAAATGTAAATAAAACACTTGCCGAAGACCTGAGAGGAGTTGAAGTTTTGTCACAAAGCCTGATTGATGAGTATATGCTTTATCTGGACGGGACAAAGAATAAATCAAAATTTGGGGCCAATGCTATTCTTGGTATTTCCATGGCTATAGCACATGCTGCTGCACAGGAAACGGGCCAGCCATTGTATAGATATCTGGGAGGGGTGAATGCTAAAATGTTGCCTGTTCCAATGATGAATATCATCAATGGAGGATCTCATGCCGATAATAGTGTTGATTTTCAGGAATTTATGATTATGCCAGTGAAGGCTGAAAGTTTTTCTGAAGCGCTTCGAATGGGAGTTGAAGTTTTTCACTCTTTGAAAAATGTTTTAAAAAAGCGCAACTATTCAACTGCAGTTGGAGATGAAGGCGGTTTTGCCCCCAATCTTAAATCAAATGAAGAAGCGTTGCAGGTGATTATTGAGGCCATTGAAAAAGCAGGATATAAACCTGGTGAAGAAGTTTTTATAGCGCTTGATCCTGCTGCCTCAGAGTTTTATGTTGAAAAAGAAAAAAAGTATCATTTGAAGAAGTCAACAGGTGATAAACTTACATCTTCACAAATGGTAGATTTTTGGGCTGATTGGGCTAAGAGATATCCGATTGTTTCCATAGAGGATGGACTGGCAGAAGATGATTGGAAAGGATGGGAGCTGATGACTAAGAAGATGGGTGATTCTGTTCAGCTTGTTGGGGATGATTTATTTGTTACTAATGTTGAACGTCTTGCAAAAGGAATTTCTTCTGGTGTGGCCAATTCCATCCTGATAAAACTGAATCAAATTGGCACTGTTACAGAAACAATTAATACTGTGCAACTTGCCACAAAAAACAGTTATACAAGTATTATCAGTCACCGTTCAGGAGAAACTGAAGATACAACAATTGCTGATCTTGCGGTAGCGTTGAATACAGGATTGATTAAAACAGGATCTGCTTGCAGGTCTGAGCGTATTGCAAAATATAATCAACTTCTGCGTATTGAAGAACTTCTTGGAGATGCCGCTGAATATTCAGGACCTTGGTTTTACTCAAGGTTTTGCAAATAGAAATTTTTTAAAGAAAAAGCCGGTAAATTTCGCCGGCTTTTTTTGTAATACTATTTTATGAGCTGGATAACTCCGTAGTGCTCATATAGTTTGGATGTTTTATCCCTGAAGATTAATCTGTAGTGATAAATATCCTGTGTAGCAGGATTACTGTAAATTTTTCCATCCCATCCTTTATAAATGTCATTGGAGTAAAATACCATTTTTCCCCATCTGTCAAATATCATCCACTCAAAGTCAATTTCAGAAACTCCGGTAGAAAACACCATGATTTCATCATTAATGCCATCTCCGTTTGGAGAGAAGGCATTTGGAATATAAATAACAAATTCAGGGCGAACTTGTGCATATTTAGTGATACTGTCAATGCAACCATACTGGTTTGTTACAATGAGAAGAACGGGATAAACTCCTCCGCTGTCAGAATAAGTATGTGTTGGGTGCTGCAAATCGGAGAAATTATTGTCTCCAAAACTCCATAGCCAGCTAACCGGAGAGCCTGACGACATATCAAGAAAATTGACAATGGGATCAAAAGAGGATACAACACCTGGATCTATGATAAAGTTTGCTTCTGGTGTAGGATAGATTTGAGCTGTAACGTATCCAACACCTGTACATCCATATGTATTACTCCCTGTAACAGTATATGTTGTGGTTGTTCTAGGTTTTACATTGACGGTTGTATTCCCTGCCTGCGATGCCAGCGAGTAGTCAGATGGATTGGACGACCAGATATATGATTCTCCACCACTTGCTGTAATGCTGATTTGTTCACCAGAGCATACAGGGTCAGGTTGTGATAGAACTATTTCAGGACTTGGACTTATATTCACTGTGACACTGTCAACAGGAATACAAACTCCGGATGCAGTGACATAATATGTGGTTGTTTGATCTGGTGTTACTGAAATTGTGGCCCCGCTTTGTCCTGTAGACCACAAATACGATGTGCCTCCAGTTGCTGTGAGATTAGTTGATTCACCATGGCAAATGGTTTGATCGGGTCCGGCATCTGCATCAGTGGTAGCAACAGTGATTTCAACGTCAGCACTTGCAGTATAATTACACATGTCAGTGACTGTAACAATATATGTTGTATTGTTTTGAGGGCTCACTGTCTGAGAGTTGTTAGAGTTGCCATTATCCCAGATATAAGTATATGGCGAAATTCCCAGGTCTCCCTGCGCGTTAATATTTGCTGATTCTCCTATGCATATTGTCGTATCATTGGAAATGATAATCTGTGGCTCAAAATAGTCATGTATCTCTATAATAATTGTATCAAGAGCGCCGCAAAGGTCTGTTTGAACCACTATTTCAATATATTCAATTCCTTCAGCCACATTGTCAATAAATGCTTCAATAATAAAGTCTATACATAATTGACCTGCAGGAATTGTTAACGATGATGGTATAAAGGTATAATCAACACCATTGGTGGCTGTTCCGCCAACCTGAAGAGGGATGTTGTAGTTTGACGGACTGATTTGAGGTAAGCAAAAGGTGAGAATAGCATCATTGCATCCTTCAACAGCAAAATTTCCAATTGCGGGTATTGAATAGTCTGTATCTACTGTAATTCCTGAAGTTCCAAAACTATTCGCTTCAAGAAATACGGCTGAGTCAAAACTTGAATCACCAGCATCTGCAATGGCAATTTTTATATGATATTGCTGGCAGGGAACAACCACCAGCCAGGCTGTCAAAACAGTTGTAAAACCATCAAAAACAATAGTTTGACCATTCATCCCTTCATTATTAACGTAATACTGTGGGTATGAGCCCGAATGCACATTGTTGATAGATACAGGTAATGCGGTTCCTGGTATTAAGGCTATATTTCTGTTGGTATAATTGCCTCCCAGTGGATTTGGTCCAGTTACAAAAAAACCAAACACATCATTAAAACTTGATCCTACCCATTCTGGATATTCTTCAGAACCAAAAACATAACGAAATCGAATTGTATCAGAAAGGGGGATAAAGTCAAATTCCAAAATAGCTGCATCATTTGTTGTTCCGGAAATCAAACTGTTAAGCAGTGCATCTCCGGGAGTACTGTTCATTGAAGATGCAAAATTCCCAACAGGGCTGCCAATGGCAGGAGCCCCGTTTACAACACCTGTTGACATTATAATGCCTTCTGAGATTCCAAGATTTGTAGGATTGGCGCCCGTTTGAAATCGTCCAATGGCATTTGCATGCCCTGTGTAGGTGACATTACTAATATTAACACCGCCTCCTACTAGAGTATTCTGAACAAGAGTAGCTGCAGGAATGCCGGTTGTAACAGTTAACTGGGCATGAAGAAGGTGAGGAAAAATGATGAAAATTAATACATATTTTAAAAATCTCATAACTCATGTATTTTGAATTTGTATGACTAGGGTTTTTACAAAAACATAGAGTCTTTTTTGTAAAAAAAGTTTATTTGTCATATGCAAAAATAACATTTTTTTTGATTTCTATGTTGAAATTTTCAAAAAAACGAATTTTGTCGGAATGTTTTTTTATTTTATCCTTTCTTTTCAACCAAAGGAACAAACCGGAAATAGCCATGTTCTTCTGTTTGAAAAGAATCAGGCTCAACTTTAATAATTCTTTTCATGATTTGCATATCTTCGCCAGAAGAATTAACAGGAATAACGATAATTCCTCCGGTATTTAACTGTTTTTTAAGTTCTTCGGGAATATCAGGTGCGCCAGCTGTAACAAGAATTCTGTCAAAAGGAGCAAATGAAGGTAAGCCCAGATAACCATCACCGTAGAATACTTTTGGTTGATAACCGTAGTCAAACAAAAATTGCTTTGTTCTGGTATATAACTCTCTGATACGTTCAATGGAAAACACTTTTGCTCCCATCTCAGACAAAACACATGCCTGATAACCACTCCCGGTTCCAATTTCCAGAACTTTCATCCCTTTAGATATCTTTAAGAGCTGTGTCTGAAATGCAACTGTGTAGGGCTGACTTATTGTTTGTCCGCATCCAATTGGAAAAGGTTTGTCCTGATATGCAATTTCTGTAAAAGAACTGTCCATAAAAAAATGACGTGGAATTTTCTCCATGGCAGCAAGAACATTTTCATCGTGAATTCCCTTGCTTTGTATCACCTCTATGAGTTTCTTTCTGAGTCCTTTATGTCTGTATGTGTCGGTTTTATTTGTCAAAGCAGCTTGGTTTTTCTTGTCTGTGCTGCAAAAATACAAAATACATTGCGCAAAAGATATTATTTTTGCAAAAAAAAGACGATGCTTAAAATTGGAGTGCTTGGAGCTGGACATTTAGGAAAAATACATATCAAATGTATTCAAATGATTCCTGAGTTTGAACTCATTGGTTTTTATGACTCTGATAAAGAAATATCAGCGCAGGTTGAGAAGGAATTTGGAATTTCTTCTTTTTCATCAATTGATGAAATAATTGAAGCTTCAGATGTGGTGGATATTGTTACACCTACTGTTCATCATTTTGAATGTGCTTCAAAAGCATTGAAAAAATTTAAACATGTGTTTATTGAAAAACCTGTTGTAACAACCATTGAAGAGGCAAAATTGCTGATTGCAATAAGCCGTGAAGCTGATGTGAAGGTACAGGTTGGACATGTGGAACGCTTCAATCCGGCATTTATATCAGTGAAAGATTTTATTCAGGAGCCATTGTTTATTGAAGGACACAGACTTGCTCAGTTTAATCCCCGTGGAACAGATGTGCCTGTTGTGCTTGATTTGATGATACATGATATTGACATTGTGCTAAGTGTGGTGAATTCAAAAGTAAAAAAAGTTTTTGCAAGTGGAGTGAAAATTGTAAGTGATACCCCTGATATTGCCAATGCAAGGCTGGAATTTGATAATGGATGTGTAGCCAATCTCACAGCCAGCAGAATTTCAATGAAAAATATGCGAAAATTAAGATTTTTTCAACCACACGCATATGTTTCTGTTGACTTTCTTGAAAAACAATCTGAAATTATCAGGATTAAAGATGCAGACAAAGAAACATTGAAAAATCCTTTTGCAATGGTGATTGACATGGGTGAAGATAAAAATAAAAAAGAAATCATTAGAGATGTGCCTGAAGTGATCCCAATCAATGCTATTCAAACTGAATTGATAAGTTTTTGTGAGTCAATTTTAGATAATAAAAATCCTGTGGTAAGTATATTTGATGGGTATTATGCTCTTGAAGTAGCTCATATGGTTCTTGCCAAAATCAATGAAAAAATTGATTTTTATGAAATATAGGATAATATTTTTTTGAAATTTTCGTTTGCAGAAAAGATTATAACTGCGTGAATAAAAAATCGACCCCATTTTTACTTGTTTTATTTTTTATCTCTTTTTTTTTAAAATCATGCTCATGGTTTGATAAAGAAGTTCAGGTTCCGGCATATATTTATATACCGGCATATACATTTGAGGCAAGTTCCGGAGAGGGAACATCAAGTCATAATATTACTGATGCATGGGTGTATGTAAATGATCAGAAAATCGGTGCATTTGAATTGCCTGCTATGATTCCTGTTTTGGAATCTGGTGATTGCAATATTAAAGTATATGCGGGCATTAAGCTTAATGGAACTGCTGCAACCCGTGCAGCTTATACTTTCTATAATTTTTTTGAACAGGATGTGTATCTCATACCGGATAGTATCATTTCTATTGCCCCTCATACCACATATCTGGAAGGATTAACCTTCGAGTTTATTGAGGATTTTGAAACAGTGGGCTTGGTTTTTGAAAAAACCCAGAATAGTGATACAACTATCAATAAAATTAATGATCCTGTTCATGTATTTGAAGGAACTTCAAGCGGAGAAATTGCTCTTGCAGGTTCAATAAGAAATTGTATGATTAAGACCATTGATCACTATGAACTACCTAAAACAGGTGGATTTAGCTTTATTGAACTTAACTGCAAAGGAACAATACCTTTTGTTGTGGGTGTTTATGCCAATATGGTAAATTTCTCAACAGCACACGAAATTGTTTACGTTACTCCATCGGAAACCTGGAAAAAATTATACATAAATCTCACTCCAACTGTTTCAAGACATCAGAGTGCGTTGGATTTTGATATTTTTATTGCTACAGGTTTGTCAGAAGAAGAAAATTCAGGCAAGGTATGGCTTGACAATATTAAACTTGTCAGATATTAACAGCTCCGCATGAACAGACTTAAACAAACTCTTAAGTATATTTTCTGGGATTGGTTAACAGCTATTACTGCATGGTCATTGTTTTTCTTTTATAGAAAAAAGGAATTTTACAGCTATTTTGACGAATCTGTTGAGTCTGTTATTTCAGATCCAAAATTCTATTATAGCATTATACTTATTCCCGTTTTCTGGTTGATTTTATATACTCTCATTGGCTCATACAGACACATTTTCAGAAGATCCAGAATCAAAGAAATGGGGCAGGTGCTTTTGGCTACTCTTATCGGTGTCACAATAATATTCTTTGCATTTATACTGGATGATACAATTGTTTCTTATAAAGATTACTATAAGTTTTATTTGTTTTTGTTCTTTGTTCATTTTCTTTTAACTGCAACTGTGAGGTTTATCCTTACAATGATTACCAATAAAAGTATTCATAAGGGAAAATTGGGATTCAACACGCTGATGATTGGATCAAACGGGAATGCCCTGAAGGTATATTCAGAAATTACAAATCAACCTGTTTATTCAGGGAATAAATTTATTGGTTATATACATATCAATCAGGAAACTCAGGACATGATGAAAGATATTCTCCCATGTCTTGGTCAAATCGAAGAAATTCAGGCAATTGTTGAAGAGCATAAGATTGAGGAAATTATTATTGCCATTGACCCTGCCCAACATCACATCATAGAAAAGATTCTTCTTGAATCATATAGCCTGAAGGTAATGATTAAGATTATGCCTGATTTTAAAGATATCATTGCTGGTTCTGTGAGATATAGTGCAATCTATAACACGCCTCTGATTCAGTTACCCGATGAGATAATGCCCATTTGGCAACAGGTTGCAAAACGGGTAATTGATGTTGTTGTATCTTCTCTTGTGTTGATAATCTTCTTTCCATTATATTTGTTTCTTGCCATTGGAGTGAAAAGATCATCCAAAGGACCTGTTTTTTATTCTCATGAACGTATTGGACTTAGGGGCAAACCTTTTCAGATTTTTAAATTCCGCTCTATGGTTGTTAATGCAGAAGCTGGAGGCACACCCCAACTATCCAACAAAGAAGACCCCCGGGTAACCAAATTTGGCAGGTTTATGAGAAAATACAGACTGGATGAGATTCCTCAATTTTATAATGTTATTAAAGGAGAAATGACTCTGGTTGGACCAAGACCTGAACGACAGTTTTATATTGATCAAATTGTACAGCAGGCTCCGCATTATCGCCTTTTACATCGTGTAAAACCAGGTATAACAAGCTGGGGACAAGTCAAATATGGATATGCCGAAAATGTGGATGAAATGATTGCCAGAATGAAATACGATCTCTTATACATTGAAAATATGTCCCTGGCAACGGATTTTAAAATACTTTTTTATACAATTCTTACTGTAATCAAAGGTACAGGAAAATAAGAAAAAAATGAACTGCAGAGCTGTGCTGTAACAAAGGTTTATTTTCTTGCCTCAAAATATGCATCCAGCAATTTTGCCACATATTTTCCAAACACATCAAATTCAATATTAACAATTGATCCTGGTTTGAAATTGTGAAAATTGGTTACATCATATGTGTATGGAATAATTGCAACAGAAAACATGCCCTTTTCAGAGTCAACAACTGTCAGACTTACTCCGTTGACTGAAATTGACCCTTTATCAACAGTGATGTTCCCTTTTTCCGAATCATATTGAAAGTAAAATTTCCAACTGCCATCCAATTCTTCAACCTTGATGCATTCAGCTGTTTGATCAACATGCCCCTGCACAATGTGCCCGTCAAATCTGCCTCCAACAACAACACTGCGCTCAAGATTAACCTCATATCCTGCATCCCAGGTTCGCAAATTCGTTTTGTCTAGTGTTTCCTGAATGGCTGTAACAACATATGTGTTTTCTACAGGTGAAACTTTAACCACAGTCAAACAAACTCCATCATGAGACATGCTTTGATCAACTTTTAATTCAGTTGCAATTTCTGTTTCAATTGTAAAATGAATATTGCCTCCTTCTTTTTCAATTTGGACAACTTTTCCTGTTTTTTCTACAATTCCGCTAAACATATTTTTGTTTTTTTATATTAATAAATCTTTTCCTGTGGATTGCGAAGTACAGTTACACTGCCTGTAAGTGTGCGTTGTGTTAAACCGCTTAGTCGTATCTCCCATACTTCACAAATATAAAAATATGTACCCTCAGATACATCCTGATAATTTTGATAATGTTTTCCGTCCCAGCCAACTGCAGGATCTTCTGTGGCAAAAACAACTTTGCCCCAGCGATTGAATACCTGAAGGTCTATTCTCTCTACAAAATCATAGGGAAAAGGAATCCAGTAATCATTGTATCCATCTCCGTTGGGTGTAAATATATTTGGTAACCTGTAAAGAGAACACTCATCAATATCAATACAAACTGTATCCGAAAAAGCACTCACATTGCCTACGCTGTCAACAGCTGCTATTGAATAACATCCCGCAATGGTTTGACCAATTTCATGTCTCCAAAACAAAACCCATGGGTCTTCAATTGTATTAATCAAATTCATTTCCCCTCCTTCTAAAGCTGAAAAATAAATCAAATATTTCTCCGTATCTCCGGAATAATCACAGTCTGTAATGGGATTGTTCCATCTTAGTAAATTGGATGGTATATCGCATTCAGGTGTAACCGTAAGATCAGGAGTACATGGGGGAACCATGTCAATGGGAATCTCACAGTTTATCTGAGAAAAATTAATAATAGGGTCAATAAAACCCGGAGTAAAGTAACTTGCAGTGGATTTTACTTTGTAACAGTACTCGAAACCGTTTTCCAGTCCCGAATCTGTAAAAGAATTTGTGGTTGAAATACCAACAGAATCAAATGTCATCGTGGCCTCGTTGTATCTGTATATTGTAAATAAATATTCTGTCCATGGTACAAACTCCTGCCAATTGAGAATCAAGGCCTGATCAAATGGGAGAATACTGAGAAATATGGAGGTACTGCTTACTGTGCTGCCAATGAATTCAGGAGGATTGTAACTTATGTCAAACATGTCAATTCTGTATGTCCATGGGTCATCTCTGGTATTGATAAGTGTGTCAATGAATGTTGTATCGTTGATGTTATTTAATATATCAATTTCGTAAAAGTTGGTAGAATTAAATCCTCTTGCTCTCTGAATCCGATATTCATAGGGTCCGGGATAAACAATTGTGTCAAGGGCCGATGGCTTGCTCCATGCAACATATACAGAGCCATCTGTGGGATGTGTCTCACGAATACTGATATTGGTAATAACAGGCACATTCTTTAATAAAATGGCACATGCCTCATTTGAAGCATAACTCTCTGCCCCGTCAGGAAAAATTGCAATAACCATATAGCAATATTCGGGACCGTGACTAAGTCCTATGCCATTATTATTATCAATGAATGTGGTGTCGTTGATGTTATAGGTTTGTCCAATATAAGAATAACCAGTATAAGCCGGAACTCCTGTTTCGCAATGTGCAGGCACAAATCCATATGAGCCCATGCGCCTGTATATTTTATATCCAACTGCATTGTCGCAGGGACTCTTGTTCCAGTTAAGTCCTATGCTGTTTGGCAGAGGCGTTGCTGTTAAATTTTCAGGAGCAGGTGCTACAACTTTAATCATGGTAGTTTTGATATCAATGAGATTAACTTCGTTATTGTTATCCTGAAGTCTGAAATATACTATCCATGGGTTTTTTCTAACATGCGAACAATTGGTCTGCCAGTTAAAAGTGCCTGTTACAGGGGGATATCCATTTTGAGGGTTGAATTGTGCAGGACTTGAAGGAGTATCAAAAGGACCTCCATTTGCAGTAAGTGTAAGATAATCGTTGTCAGGATCATTGCCTGTGACATTGAATGTGATGAAATCACCTGCATTGACACACAGTTCGTCAATGACATCAATCGCCGGAGGTTGGTTGTTGCATGCCAGAATATTGATCTGCATGTCACGTGTGATGGCACTCATCAATACTCCGCTGCGATATTCTTCTATGAGAATTGCTACGTTATATTCTCCCTGCATCATTGGGCTATCCCATGTAAGTGTTCCGCTTATGGGGTCAATGGAAAAACTATTTGATGCCTGAGGATATGTGTATCCAAGAATATTGAGACCATCTTCTCCGCGACATGGAATTAAACGATAAGACAATGAATCCCCGTCAGGGTCATAGGCTCCTGGATTATGATAAAAAGGAACCCCAACACACCCTTCGTCAATGGGAGGGAAAGTGAGAACAGGAGAACTGTTGGGGCCAAGTAATGGATTTACCAGAATTGTTGTACTGATAAACATTGGAACATTGACAGAATATGGAATGTTGATAACCCCTCCGTTACGGTTGGGATCTTCCATGGTTACCTCATATAATCCTGGTGTTTGATATGTGTGCACCCCTACATACACGTTTTTAGTGATGTTGACTGCACCGGGCACAGGTGTTTTTTCTATTCTGGCAACTGTTGTTGATGTTCCATCTCCCCAATTGATATCAAGAGAAGGTCGGTCAGCTGGACTGGGAGTATATGTGTAACTTACCAATGTAAACTCATAGGTATAGTCAGTTGAGTTAATCCCAATATGACGAAATGTAATTTCAGCAGCACGCTGATGTGTCCCGAAAACAGAAAAAACTGCAACGAAAAACAATAAAAACAAACTTAACTTTGCTGCCAAATGGTTCATGATTATTATAAAGTACAAATATACAACATTTTTTCAATAAAGACAATCCTGAAAAATTATTTGTTTGTCAATTTTCTGAACAATTCTTCAATGCTCGACTTCCCCTTTTCCATTGATAACACTGTTGTGTCATGCTCAACCGCATATCGGAAAACCTCTTTTCTGATGTCTGTATCTGCCTGTGCATGAATTTCCCATTTAAGCTCATCTTCTGATTTGCACAAAACAATACCCTTTATTTTCATCAGTTGGTTTTTGTTTGCCTTTTTGTCAAATTCAACATAAATAATGTTGGAACCCGATTTCTCTTTCAAATTTGCTAATGTGTCATCTGCAATTATCTTTCCGTGGTCAATTATAATTGCCCTCGAACAAATGGCTTCCACTTCCTGCATAATATGCGTGGAAAGTAAAACGGTTTTCTCTTTGCCGATTTGAGTAATGAGATTTCTGATCTCAATAATCTGATTGGGGTCAAGTCCGGATGTGGGCTCGTCAAGTATCAGTACTTCAGGATTGTGTATCAATGCCTGAGCCAACCCAACTCTCTGACGATAACCTTTTGATAATTGACCAATCTTCTTCTTTTGTTCAATATCAAGTCCTGTCAATTCAATCATCTCCTGAACCCTTTGTTTCTTATTGCGAAGTTTATGTACTGAAGCAATGAACAAAAGAAATTCATGAACATACATTTCAAGATATAATGGATTGTGTTCGGCAAGATAACCAATTCTTCTGCGAACCTCCAAAGGAGACTCAAGCACATTAATGTCACACACTTTTGCAATTCCCTCGTTTGGAGGAATAAAACAGGTGAGAATCTTCATTAACGTGGATTTGCCTGCCCCATTGGGACCAAGCAATCCAACAACTTCTCCTGAAAGTATACTGAAATTGGCAGAATCAACAGCTCTCTGAGTCCCGTATAGCTTTGTAACATTGTTTACTGTAATTGACATCTCTGTACTGTTTTATAAAAAAGCAAAAATAAGCATTTTCAATGAACCTAATAACTGTACACTCCGTATTTTGAACGATAAAACTTTTTCTCCTCCTCGCTAAGGTTTGTTAATATGCGTACCTGAGGTATTTCTCTTGCAACCCTGCGAATTTCTTTTGATGAACTGGATGATGGCATAATAAGCACTTTGAGCGACTGACAGGTGTGTAAATGATGGAGGTCACTGCCAATATATCCCGATATATCAAGATATTCAAGTGATGGTAGTTCAGAAATAAAGTCAAGTGAACTAAAATCTTGTTGAATGGCAAGATATCTTAACTTTTTTAGTTCCTTCAATTGCGAAAGATTTGTTTCTTCTCCATAAAATGTTGATAATGTCAGTGCTTCGAGATTCTTTAACTTCGTGAGTGGACTTATGTCTGAAATATAACTGTAGCTCAAATGCAAATATTTTAATGATGACAGGTTTTCTATGCCATTTAAATTCAAATTGCTATTGCTGGATAAGTCAAGTTCAGTTATTGAGGTGCACTTTGAAATGTGACTGATGTTAATAATCTCATTATTCGTGGCATGAAGCACCTTCAATCCGGGAAAATTTTCTATGCCTTTCAGATGAGATAAACTGTTTTCACTAACATCAAGATGTGTAATATGTTGCAAAACAGCTTTGTCAATATTGCTGTGGCCAGGAATGACAATATTGTTGAATAATACAATGCTGTCTGAAAAATATGTGAGAGACTGAAGTCCGGTGCTCCTTAGTGTCACTCTTTGAAGATTGGGTGCATTTGAAATCAGTATGGCTAAATTTCCGTGCATGCTCAGGTTGTTGTTGTAGGATAAATCAATTTCCTCAAGTGCAGGGCATATGGGTAGGGTTGAAAAATCAGCTTCTGGAAGACTCCTGATTTCAAGTTTTTTCAGATTTTCCATTTTTTCAAGTGTGCTCAAATCACGAACCTGTGTAAATGAAATGTTGAGTGATTCAACATTTTGAAGTTGTGCAAGAAAGCCAATGCTTTCAACCGGATTCATTGATATGTCAACTTGCTTCAGCCCGGGATAATTCACAAGATGACCCATGTGCAAAATGTCGTTGTTGCTGAGATTCAAATTCTCCAGCTCAGGAAAAACAGAGAGTTTGTCAATGTCTTCAATTCTCATATCTGTCAAAGATAGCTTTTGTAACTTATTGAATGCAGAAAGTTGTTCAATCCATGCAGAGTTGTTTGGTTGAGAGTTGTGAATACTTAAGCCCTTTAACCCTTTAAACTCTGTAATCAGGCTGATATCAAAATCACTTTTATTGTTGATTTCAAAATTCTTTAATGTTCCGGATTCATATAAACGCCTGATTTTATTAATGGTGCCACCTTCGGAAATACTGAATGACTTCCATGATGTTTCCCGGTTTTTGGCAAGCAAATCGTAGGTCTTTGAATATATAATGTCCGTGAGTAAAGGTCGTTGCCAGTAAAATGATGAATATGTGAAAAATGTTCTGCTTTTTAATGAAGGATTGATGCGTTCGCCCGCCGGATTACTTTCAATGTATTGAAGAAGATGGGGTAATCCGGCACTGTTCATGTCAACCAAATAGTCTATGTCTGGATGTTCGCTGTTTTTTAAGTTGAATTTTGTGATAACAGCATCCCAGTTGAACAAACTAACAGCAATAAACACAATTAAAATAGCGAAACTGTTGGAACGGAACAAATAATAAATGTTTTTTGTCCTTAATATCTTAATGAAGGCAGTAATCAAGCCAATTACAAGTAGTGCAAGCAGCATAAAAATAATAATTCTTCTGTATGTCAGTGCATAAGTGGAAATATAAATGCCGTTTCTCAATGCACATGAAAGTGCCATAAATATGTTCTGGATTATCCATGCATATGCAAGTATTTTAAGCGATTTGTTTTTCTCAATAAAATTTAATTTTCCTCTGAACATTAATAAAATCAATAAAATAGCCATCACACATGAGAAAATCAATGTAAAAATACCTTTGTGAAGATATTCGGCATATGTGAATCCCTCCGGAAGTTTCATGCCTGTCCAGACAAATGATATGTCAAGCACATTAATGGCAAGAATCATAAAATTGAGTAATGCAAATAGCACAACTCCCGATTGTAGTTCAATTTTTTCGTCAAGTGAAAACCACAGAAAACGATTTTTTGAAGCTTCAATCTTTTCCCTGTTAGTTTGTGTGTTGCTTACTGTTTCAAAAAAGTCCCATTTTTTGATATATCTTGTGTACATAAAACCATACACAAGCAAAAAACCAAGCAATGTGAACATAATCCACTCAAACGAAATAAAATCAAGATTGATGAATTTGGTAATTTCCTTAAACAGTGGGTTGGCCGACTGATACAAAAAGAAAAACATGGCAACCACAATAAAAATGAAAACACCCATTGTGATTACAGCTCCCCATTTGATTTTTCTTTTTCGTTTCTCCTCACCTGTTCTTCTGCGTATCACAGCATCGGCAATGACAAATCCAGGCGATGACAAATATGAAAATGTAGCGTAGGATATGGCTGCAAAAGGAGATGAGTTGAGGCTTATACTCACACCTGCCAGATAGGATATGGCGAAGTAGAAACCAAAAACCGATAATGTGGTGGAATTGAGAAATACCGAAAATCCAGTTAAACCCGTTATCCCCACGCCCAGCAACCATAATTTGTTTTTTACCAGTTCGGGCTTGTAAATGCCAAGCAAAACAGGCATAATCAATGAAAATAAAAAGAAATTAAGACCTGCGCCCTGTTTGTAAAACAAAAAACTAAACAGCGCAGTGCCAATAATCAGGATTAAATCATTCTTTTTCATGATGTCATATTTTTTTTAAAATGTATAAACGAGAGATAAACTCAAATATTATCATTTATCATAATGTAAAAGTAGAAAAAAACAGGAGATAGTTTGGTAATGTAAAATGAAACGAATACTACAAATTATAATTTCCTTTTTTAAATCTACTGAGACCTCTGTCTCAGCACAATATAGCTGAAACATAATAAAAGTCGTCACCTTTTTTTGCGACTTCATTTCACAAGGTGTATCCCTTATAGATTACTGAATAATGAGTTTTTTAGTAAGACGACCTGCATCTGTGGCAAAACTAACATAGTACTGCCCTGCAGCAAAACCTGTTAAATCAACAGTGAATACGTATTCACCGGATGTAATAAAGCCAAAATCTGAAGTATGAACAATACGGCCAACTGCATCAATGATATCAACTTTTGCATTCATGTTTTTGTTTACTGCATAAGCAATGGTTAATATGTCTGAAGTTGGATTAGGTGAAATCGTAAGTTGCATATTCTGAAAGAAATCAACACCACCAACAGGGATATAGTCAAGGTCAACAATTGCAAAAATTGCAGGCATTTTATTTAAGCCTGACGTAAGGAGGTGGTCATACAATACATAATTACTAAGTGCAGGATAGTAAACCCATGTGTAATCACGCCCGTAAACTATATCAATAACACCATCATCAGAAGCAAATACACCAATGGTATCACCAAGGAGTGTGCAATTGCTTGCATCAAATATCACAGCCAGATCTTCACCCGCATTAATTAAAACGGTTGTAGGAAAATCAACTGCAATAAATCCATAAGACTGAGACCAGGCAGTGTCAACATCATTGATATTGAATGATGCCGTGGAAAGAACTGGTCCAGGGCAATCAATAGTTTGTGGAGACCCTCCAACAGAATAATTGCTGATTCCGTCAATTTTTGCAGCTTTAATCTGAATGTTACATCCTGCACTTGATTGAATATCAACATTACTAACCCATATCAAAGCTCCAACAAAACCAATATTGGAAGTATAAATATTAAAATAACCCTGGGCAAATGTGTTTAAATAATTACCTGTCCCATTGAGGTCAGCGCTTGTTCCAAAAACATATCCACCGGCTCCCCACCTTAATGAATATACCTGAGCAGTGTATAGAAAAAATTCAAAAAAGCCCAATGTGTCATAGGTTGCTTTTGATGAAGGAATGTTAATTTCTGAAACGTTTCTTACATCTTGAATCTGAGTTTCATATTGTGTAATTTCAACCTGACAATGAGCTGAAACAACAACAACAAGAAACATAATAAAAACATAAAATTTTTTCATGAGCATGTTTTTTTTTAACGGAGGTTCTGGAAAATTTATTTTTTTAGGTTTTCAGTCTGTTAACAGACATAGATGTAAAAAAATCGCAGAACCCTTTAACGACTTTTTCTAAATCAGAGCTAAATTACAATAACTTTTTCAATATTGTATCAAAGAAATTAAACTTTTTTTCTTTTTTATCTATGTTATCTGCTATTTAATTTGCAGAATATTTACATATACAACCTGTTCGCATTGAAAATTGTTGTTTACAGACATACTCACCCCAATCTCACAGCCTTCAGTGTATCATCAACTGCTGCCATCGTAAAAATAGCTGTTGCAGCTTTTTGCATGGTGCCCTCATAAATGTCTTCAGCAAATATTTCAACCAGTACTTCAAGTTTTACTCTGCCAATATTTGCAATTTTTCCTGAAACTTCTGCAATCATTCCCGACTTCAATGGTTGGTGAAACTGGAGATTGTTGACTGAAATTGTTACCATCTTTCTGCGTGTGTGCCTCACAGCCGTAATATAAGCAATCTCATCCATCCACTCAAGTGTAATGCCCCCAAACAATGTTTCATGATCGTTCAGATGACAGGGAAATATAATTCTGCTTTGTTTTGTTTCGGTATTCATAAATTTTTTTTGCAAAAATAGAAAAAAAATTTGGTCAGTGAACAAATGTTTATTAATTTTGCAGTGAACAATAGTTCATTAAAAAATGAAAAACAGATCCAGAACCGCAAGAAAAGTATCAGTGTTGCCGGTTATCAAAGGCTTCAGACCATTCGGGGTGTCAGTTGAAAAACCTGATAAAACTCCTGTGGTTTTATTGCTTGAAGAATATGAGGCAATCAGACTATGTGATTATGAAATGATGAATCATCATGCTGCATCTTTTGAAATGGGGGTGTCACGACCAACATTCACACGTGTTTATGCTTCGGCATTACGTAAAATTGCAAAAGCAATGGTGGAGGGAAGACCTGTTTCTATTGAAAGCGGGAAGGTCTATTTTGACAGTGAATGGTATAAGTGCAATTCATGCGGATGTGTGTTTACTCATCCTGAAAAACTTGAACCTTTGCACGAGTGTGCCCTTTGTGGTGAAGCAGATATAGTTTGCTGTTCTGAAGAAGTGAACAAAGAAATTATTAACCAATAAAAAATAAATAATTATGGAAGAACAAATTTTTTCAATGCCAAGAATCGGAGAAAAAGCGCCTGAATTTAAGGCCATAACAACTCAGGGTGATATTAATTTTCCTGCTGACTACAAAGGAAGCTGGGTGATTTTATTCAGCCATCCGGCTGATTTTACACCTGTGTGCACATCAGAGTTTATGACTTTTGCCTCAATGGAAAAGCAGTTCAATGAAGCCAATTGCAAGTTGGTTGGTTTATCAGTTGACGGATTGTATAGTCATATAGCATGGCTTCGTACAATCAAGGAAAAGATTGAGTATAAAGGAATGAAAGATGTTGAAGTAACGTTTCCTTTGATAGAGGATATCACTATGGAAGTTGCAAAAAAATATGGTATGATGATGCCCGGAGAAAGCAATACAAAAGCAGTTCGTGCTGTATTTGTCATTGACCCTGAGGGTATTGTGCGTACAGTATTGTATTATCCACTTAGTTTGGGTCGCAATTTTGATGAGTTATACAGAATAGTGATCGCACTGCAGGCTGCAGATGAGTTTAAAATTGCAACACCAGCCGACTGGCGTCCCGGTGACGATGTGATTGTTCCCACTGCTGGTTCATGCGGAGTTGCAAAGGAAAGAATGGAAAACAAAGAAGAAATGCACTGCTATGATTGGTTTTTCTGTACAAAAAAACTGGATAAGGACACAGTGCTGAACAAAATTATTAAAAAATAGATTGTTTGGGTTGAAATCCGGAAAATCATGAAGGAATTTTGTTTTCTGATATGGTTTTCCGGAATTTAAAAAAACAAAAGGGAAAAAAAATTATGAAAACAGCAATATCAGCAGTTGAAAATTCATTTGAATCAAAAATTGACAGACAATTTGCCCGATGTGGTTTTTTTGTTATTATTGATCAGGAAACCGGATCAGTTGAATTTCTTCCAAATCCTAACATTGACAAAGAGGAAAATGTGGGTGCAGCAACTGTTGAATTGCTCAATTCACGTAACATAAAAAAGGTTGTTGCAGGTGATTTCGGAATCAAAGTCAAGCCTTTGCTTGACAGTTTGAAAATTCAGATGATTGTTATCAGTGATAATTCTCTCACTGTGAATGATATAATAGGAATGTTAACAAAAACAAGAAAAGTTATGCCAAAAATGGATGGAACAGGCCCCGATGGAAAAGGTGCAGGCACCGGACGGGGATTGGGAAGATGTGGAAAATCTTCTCAAAAGGAAAAACTCGATCAACTTGGAAAAGGATTGGGAAACAAGCGAAAGACTGGAGGTGGACAAGGCAAGGGCAAAAGACTTAAAGGTGGTTCAAAAGATTAATACATTAAGAAAAAGGAGGAAATTATGCCAGGTTTAGATCAAACAGGTCCTTTTGGACAAGGCTCAATGACAGGACGCCGAATGGGGCGTTGTGTAAGTAATCAACAAATGAGTGAAGAAAATTTTAGAAATCAGTCTTTTTCTGATAATCAATCAGTAGATTCAGGTTTTGGGCGAGGGCTGGGTGTAGGACGGATGAACCGGAATAATACTGGTCGCGGCTTTGGTTTTGGCAGGGGAAAAGGTTGCGGACAAGGATTCAGAAGAAGAATGGGTTAGGAAAAAAAAAGCAGAAGCAGCATCCCGTGACATTGTTTTTTCATAATGTTTGGGCGAAAAATCATGTAAAAAATCATGTAAAAAAAAGCGGGGTGCTGTCTTCTGTTTGTATTGAAACTGACAGGTGTTTATTAGTTATTAATGAATATTTTATATTTGACGAAAATGACCGAAATTCAACAAAAATTATGTCTCATTATAAACAAACATAATTGCACAAAATGTGGAAAATGTTATGAGATTTGTAAAGATGGTGCTGTTGAAAGAGTGAAGAACCAGTTTTGTTCAAAATGCATCAGATATTGTATTTCTCTTGATGTGCCATGTAATACTTTTTATTATTTAATAGTTCAGGAAAAATGCACATCTTGTGGCAAATGTATAGAATCATGCCCCGTTGGCGCAATAGAATCTGTTGTCCCGAAAAATGAAAACGAAATAATTGAATAAAAAAAATGAAAAAAATTATCGCAATTCCAATGGAAAACGGTGTGCTTTGTGCACATTTTGGTCACTGTCAGCAGTTTGCAATTGTTGAAGTGAATGAAAATAATATTGAATCTGTAAAAGAAATAACACCGCCTGAACATCAGCCCGGACTCTATCCAAAATGGGTGGCAGAATTCGGAACAACGGATGTGATTGCCGGAGGCATGGGACAACATGCCGTGAATTTGTTTAATGAACAAAATATCAATGTGTTTGTAGGAGCACCCCTGAAAGGAGCACGTGAACTTGTTGAAGATTTTATCAATGGAAATCTTTCTCTGACAGCAAATTACTGCAGTCATTAAGATGCTCTTGTTTTTTGATAAAGATTTGAGATATGATAAAAATTGCCGTGGCCAGTGGTAAAGGTGGGACAGGAAAAACGATGCTTGCCGGAAACTTAGCTGTTTTTTTGAGCAAACAATTCAAGGTTTTACTCACAGATTTGGATGTGGAAGAGCCCAATAGTTCGTTTTTTGTCAAAGGCAATGAATCTCTTGTTACTGAAGCTTTTAAAAGTATTCCTCAATGGAAACAGGAAACATGTGTTTTGTGTGGTAAATGTGCAGAAAATTGCAATTTTCATGCGGTCATCAGATTAGGACCCAATATTTCAGTCTTCAATCAATTGTGTCACTCCTGTTTTGCCTGTTCGGAATTATGTCCAACAGATTCTTTACCAATGGGGAAACACAAAATTGGAGAAATCAGGCATGTTGAAAATATTAATTCTATACTTATTGAGGGAAAATTACAAATTGGTGAAGAACAGGCTGTGCCTCTAATCCGGCAAACCAGACAATATGCTGTGAATTATTTTTCCAATGCTGAAATACAGATATATGATTGTCCTCCAGGAAACTCATGTCCTGTAGTGGCTGCTGTTGAAGAAGCTGATTATGTTTTGTTGGTTACTGAACCCACTCCTTTTGGACTCAACGATTTAAAAATTGCAGTTGAAACGATGGAGAACCTTGGAAAGAGAATTGGGGTTGTTATAAACAGAGACGGAACAGGGAATAACGAAGTTGAAAAATTTTGTACAAATAAACAGATAGAAGTGGTTGGAAAAATTCTTTATGACAGAAGGATTGCAGAATCTTATGCAAGAGGGGAGTTGGTATTTAATAAAATTGGTCATCTAAATCAGTCTGTCCAAAATATTGCTGAGAATTTGATAAAAAAGTTCAGTCATGTATGAAATAGTGATTTTATCAGGAAAAGGAGGCACCGGAAAAACCTCAATTGCTGCATCTCTTGCAATGATTGCATCAAAGGAAGTGGTTGTTGCTGATTGTGATGTGGATGCTGCAAATATGCATTTGTTGCTCAATCCTGATTTTGCAAAGATTGAAGATTTTTATAGCGGATTGCTTGCTGTTGTTGATAATTCTGTTTGTACAGCATGTGGAAAATGTGTCAGTATTTGTCGATTTGATGCACTGAGTTTGAATAATTCAGGCTGCCATGTGAATGAATTTAATTGTGAAGGATGTGGGTATTGTGAGAAAATTTGTCCCGAAAAAGCAATATCTATGCTAACAAGAAAGTCAGGACATGTGTTTGTCTCAACAATAAAATCAGGGGGTACAATGGTGCATGCCAGACTTGAACCGGGAGGAGAAAACTCAGGAAAGCTGGTTGCCAAAGTAAAAAATGAAGCCGTAAAACTTGCTCATAACCAGGGAAAGGAATATGTTGTTGTTGATGGATCTCCCGGTATTGGATGTCCTGTGGTTTCTTCTTTGTCAGGTGCATCAATCGTCTTGCTTGTTACTGAACCATCAATTTCTGCATTGAATGATATGAAACGACTTTGTCAGTTGCTGGATAATTTTAAAATTTCAGCAGCCTGTGTTATAAATAAATCTGATCTGGATAATGTTTCTGTGAGTGAAATCAAAGAATTTCTTTATGAGAAAAGCATTCCATTGGTTGCTGAAATAACTTACAATAAAGTATTTACAGACGCAATGATGAATGGAAAAACCATTGCAGAGTTTGATGAGCATTTGAAAAAAATGAGTATTGATATTTGGAAAAAAATAAAACAACTTTTAAATAAATAAAAAAAAATTATGAAAATTGCATTTACTTCAACAGGACCCGCATGGGAATCTATCATTGATTCTCGTTTCGGAAGAGCAGATTATATTGTTATGTTTGATGAAGATACAGGAAATCTTGATGTGTTGGACAATACGTCTGTGCAGAATGAAGCTCATGGTGCTGGAACAGCTACAGCACAAAAGGTTTTTGCAATGAGCCCCGATGTCCTTATCACAGGAAATGGCCCTGGTGGAAATGCTGCATCAGCCCTCAAGCAAATGAATATGAAGATTTATGTAAATGCCCATAATCTCAGCCTCAGAGAAGCTTATGAACATTATAAAAATGGCAAACTGAACGAATTTTAATAAATTAGAGAATTTATGTCCGGAATGACACATCTTTACACAGGGAATGGAAAAGGCAAAACAACTGCTGCACTTGGGCTTGCAATTCGTGCTGCTGGCGCAGGTAAAAAAGTTTTTATCGGACAGTTTGTGAAGGGAATGTACTATTCTGAAATGGAAGCATTAAAAAGATTTCCGGAAATTGATTTGTTTCAGTTTGGACTTGATTGTTTTATTGTGAACAAACCAACACAAAAAGACATTGATGCTGCAAAAACCGGACTAGCTGAAACTGAAATGGCCATGGCAAGCTCTGAGTACGATATGTATATTCTTGACGAAGTGTGTATTGCCATCCATTATGATTTGTTTACAGTTGAAGAATTAAAAAATGTACTTTTTTCAAAACCTGAAAATGCAGAATTGATACTTACAGGTCGCTACGCAACTGATGAACTTTATGAGATGGCTGATTTAATTACTGAAATGAATGAAGTGAAGCATTATTTTAATAATGGAATTCAAGCAAGAATAGGAATTGAATTTTGAAAAATTGATTTGAAATATAATGAAATTATGTGGAAACCAAAAGGTTAAATTAAATATCATAATTGATATAATATTGTTTTTGTTGTTGGGATTGATAGCAGGAATTGGGTTTTTACTTAAATATGTTTTAATTCATGGAAGCGAAAGAAACATCATTTATGGGAATGATATTGATTTGCTCTTTTTGGGGATGGACAGGCATGAATGGGGATATGTTCATTTTGTATTGAGTATAGCCTTTATTGGCTTTCTTGTTTTGCACATTATTTTCCATTGGAATATGATTATTTGTATGTTGCAAAGGTTATTTGTTTTAAAAAAAATCAGATATCTTGTTGTTTCATTCTTTATCGTAATTTTTGTGTTGTTTTTTGTTTTTCCATTTATTGTTCGTCCTGATATTGTTCAAAAAGATGCTTATTTCAGAAATTTCAAACATCAAAGCAATCAGAAAATGAGTGAAGAAACGGATGAGGTACAATATAATGACAAAAAACACCATCAGCATCATGATGATGATTTTCATCAGTATGAAATCAATGGGCAAATGACTCTTCAATCTGTTGCAGATGCATATGATGTGTCTTTGGATTTACTGACTAATGAGGTAAATATTCCTGTTTCTGAAAAAGATATTAAACTTGGGAAACTAAAAAAAAATTACGGTTTCACCATGACAGATATTGCCAGGGCAATTGATAAAATTAAAAACAGATAAAAATGAAACACATAAACTGTTCTGCTTGCAAAATTTATACTTGCTATGATGGGAAAGGCTGTGCTCAGGGCCATGGCTTTGATGATTATATATCCAATACGAAACAGGAATATGCAAAGGATGAAAACAATAAAATTCTTTCAGTCTCTTCTCAGGTAGAAAGTGATAATTACATGAAGGGGACAAGACTGGAAGAACTCATTGATTTTGCCCTGAAGATGAATTTCAAAACAATTGGAATAGCCCATTGTGTTGGGTTGATGAACGAAACCAAACAACTAAAAACGTTTCTTGACAAACATTTTGTTGTGCATACAGTGTGTTGCAAGTTTTCTGGAATTAATAAAAGGGATTTCAATATTCCGCAAATCAAAAACGACCGATATGAAGCAATTTGCAATCCTGTTGGACAGGCAATGATTCTAAATGATCTGAAAACAGATATGAATATCATTGTTGGTTTGTGCGTGGGGCATGATATGCTGTTCAATAAATATTCAGAAGCACCTGTTACCACTTTTATTGTGAAAGACAGAGTGACCGGACACAACCCTGCAGCAACTGTTTATTCTGATTATTACAAGAGAAAACTATCTTAAAATCAATATATTAATTTAATTTTAAAAGAAATGGATACAAAAAACAAGGGATTCAACACAAAACTGATTCATGCAGGAGCTTTTGACGATGAGTTTGGAAGTGCTACTGTTCCCATTTATCAGACATCAACATTCAAATTTAAAAATGCACAACACGGTGCTGATTGTTTTTCAGGCAAAAGCGACGGATATATTTATACACGTATAGCAAACCCTACAATCAGAGCATTTGAGAAAAATGTTGCAGAGCTTGAAAACGGATATGATGGCATAGCCACAAGTTCAGGGATGGGAGCAATAAACAGTGTTTATATGGCATTGCTGGGAGCAGGGAGTCATATTGTAAGTTCTGATTCTGTGTATGGACCTGCAAGGGGACTTCTTGAGATGGACTACGTGAATTTTGGAGTTGAAGCCACATTTGTCAATACATCAGAAATTGATAGAATCAGTGCTGCAATCAGACCAGAAACCAAGGTATTGTATATTGAAACACCCGCCAATCCAACCATGAATGTGACGGATATTGCAGCCTGTGCAAAACTGGCTCATGACAATAATATTTTGCTTGTTGTTGACAATACTTTTAGTTCTCCATATCTTCAAAAGCCCTTAAATCTGGGCGCGGATGTTGTTTTGCATTCAATTACAAAATTTATCAACGGACATGCGGATATTGTGGGAGGTGTTATTGTTGCCAAATCTGAAGACATTTACAAAAAGATAAGGCATACAATGGTGTATACAGGTTGTAATATGGATCCAACTCAGGCATTTATGGTGTTGCGTGGATTGAAAACACTGGGAATAAGAATTGACAGGGCACAGGAAAATGCAATGAAGGTGGCAAAGTTTCTTGAATCTCATCCTGCTGTTGATTGGATCAGATATCCAGGGCTGGAGTCTCATCCTCAGTATGAACTTGTAAGGAAACAAATGAGTGGCTTTGGCTCAATGATGAGTTTTGGTTTGAAAGGGGGATATGAAGCAGGACGCAAACTGATGGATAATGTGCATCTGGCTCTTCTTGCTGTTTCTCTTGGAGGAGTTGAAACGCTTATTCAGCATCCTGCATCAATGACACATGCTGCTGTCAGTCATGAAAATAAACTCAAAGCAGGTATTACAGATGATTTGGTCAGGTTTTCTGTTGGAATTGAAGATGTGGATGATATTATTGATGATCTCACACATGGATTAGAGGCAATATAGCCTTCTAAAATGAAATAGTTCATTTTTTATCCCAGTTTTTTATGTATTTTTGTAAGTCTTAAATAACTAAATATGAAATCTATTAAATGTCTTTTATTCCTTTTTATGTTTCTGCCGGCTCTCTGTTATGCTCAATCAATCAGCGGAACAATTATGGATGCAGAATCCGGCAATCCTCTCCCTTATGCCACAGTGTTGTTGTCGCCTGCCAACAAGTCGTTTGTGTCAGATCTCAAAGGTAACTTTTTTATTCAGGCAAAGCCCGGAACTTACACTCTGAAGGTGTCTTATCTGGGCTATGCATCATCGCAGAATGTGTATATTCTGGATGAGGGAGAAAAACTTGATGTCACTGTGACGCTGAAAAAAGAACCCTATTTTCTCAGTGGGGTTGAAATTATTGGAGATAAAAGTGGCAATAAAGTGGTGAAAATAAACAGTATAAATGCAGAACAATTGCAACTTATGGGCACTGGTGAAGTTGGCGAAGTACTTCGCAGTATTCCCAATGTGGGTGGTGTGAGAAGGGGAGGAGCTGTGCTCGATCCTGTGGTGAGAGGCTTCAAGTATTCACAACTTGGAGTGTATATTGACGGATTGTTCAGTATTGAAGGCGGATGTCCCAATCGGATGGATCCAACAGTGAGTCGTGTTGATGCCCACGACATTGAACGCATTGAGGTCATTAAAGGTCCATATGCACTCAAATATGGTCCCAATTTCGGCGGAGTTATTCGTCTTGTTTCTCACAATCCGGTGTTTTTTGATACTGATAAACCAGATTTTCGCCTCAATGCATTTGCCGAAATGACACCATGGCTTGGCATGAGAGAACATATCCGTCTCGATGCAGGAAACAGAAAAACTTCTGTCATGGCCTTTGGAGGAAAAACCGATTTTGGAAACTATGTGGATGGAAACGGCGATGTGCTGAAAATGCATGTGATGAAATACAATTTTGGTTTCAAAACTTTACACCGGTTTTCTGACAAAAGCATGATAAAACTCACCTTTAATAATCTGCAGGGTCGAAATGTGTTGTTTGCCGGACTTCCAATGGACGAAAGATCTGATAATACCTGGTTTGCACATGCTGATTATCTGGGTGTTCTGCCATTTGAAAAAAACAAAACCATCGCTTTTTCGGCATATTATGCTTCAGTTGAACATATTATGGATAACTTTGAACGCCCGATTGCCGATACTGTCGCAGCTGTATCAACAGTGTATGCAGAAACTATGGGAGCCAAAGTAAGAACCAACTGGATGCTCACTGAAGACGGAGAGTTGACCGCAGGTATTGATTTTCACCGTATTCAGAAAGACGGACAAAGAGTGAGAAATATGATTGCGCAAGCACCAACAGCCAATGGTACAATCCCTAAAGCTGTGGATCAGCTATGGGCAAATGCAGTGATTGATAATGCAGGCCTGTTTGCCGAATGGAATTGCACCAAACGAAATCACAGAAGATTTTTGGCCACAAGATTGGACTACAATTCTGCATTTTCTGATGATATCATTATCCTCCACCCAATGTTGGGTGAAATTTATGCCTATGGTAGTGACTCAGTGTCAAGTAGTCATTTGAATTTGAGTGCCAGTGCAGGCTATTCTGTTGATCTCAATCAGTATTTCACCACTTCAATTGCCGTTGGCAGGGGAGTCAGAAGCCCTGATATGCTTGAGAGATTCATTATTCTCTTGCCAGTTGGTTATGATAATTATGACTATCTGGGTAATCCGCATCTTTTGCCTGAAAAGAACAATGAAATTGATATTACTTTGAAATATGAAACTCACCGCATGGGTGCAGCCGAACTTACTGTGTTTTATTCTTATGTGCAGGATTTTATTGCAGGAGAAAGAATTCCACCTTCACAGCAAAAACCATTGTCTTTGGGTGTGCTGGGAGTAAAGCAATACTATAATGCTGAATATGCTACATTTACAGGTTTTGAATTTGCCTTTTCATCACCAATCAAAAATAAACTGGTGTTCTCTGCAAATGCTGCATACACAATGGGAACCATAGGAGAAGCAACAAAAGCAATTATTGACCCTTCTCAACCTGTCAATCAACAGGTGACAGGGGATACATTACTTCTCAACGATCCTCTGAATGAAATTCCACCTTTCGAGGCAAATGCCAAACTTATGTTGTTCCTTTTTGACAGAAAGCTTAATCTGAATCTCAATACAAGAATAATTGCAGGTCAGAATCGTGTGTCTGAAGCTTTTTATGAACAAACAACTCCGGGAACAGTATTATTAAACTTTTATGCAGGCTATAAACTCAGTGAAAAAGTGACACTCAATGGCGGGGTTTATAATTTGCTTGATGAATACTATTATGAACATCTGAACAGAAGGATGATCGGTTCGTCTCAGAAAATTTTTGAACCCGGAAGACGGTTTTTTATTAATGTCACTATAAAAATTTAAGCATATGAAAAGCAAAATCAACATATTGATAATAACAGCTCTTCTGGGGTTAATTTTTCTATCCTGTGAAAAGCAAATTGACCAGGTGAGTGTAACATATCGAATTGTCAATTTTCAGGACGGATTTACTGTATTCTACAAACATCAGTCAGATACACTTGATAAAGAAACTGTCACCGGAGCTTACACGCTTGCAACGCCATGGACATATAGTTTCAAGGCAGAACCGGGCGATATCATTTATGTATCAATGTCAGATACTGTGGAAAACTCATTCTCTCGCGTTCAGGTTTTAATTAATGGCAAAATATATAAGGAAAAAAGTCGTTCTGATGACAGATTTATGCCAGTGGTTGTGTCTGGAGTTGTCCCTTTTTAAAAAAATGAAATCTATAGAAAAATGAAAAAATCGTTCATATCCGGAATTTTGTTTCTTTGTCTTGCAGGAATGATGCTGTGTTTGAATTCATGCAAAAAGCCCGACCCTGTTGATGATACAAAATACGGGAAAATCAGATTTGAGTTTTTGCATTACTGGGATGGAGAACCAATTGTGTATGATACGTTAATGTATGTAAATACTTCAGGAAACCAGTTGATGATCAACGAAATACAGTATTTTGTGTCAGATGTAACATTGAAATCTGATTTTGGAAGCCGCATGATTAAAGACTGGGTTGATATTTACTATGTTGACAAAGATATTCCTTCAACTATGACATGGAATGTTTTTGACCGAATTCCGGTTGGACAATACTCGGGAATTTCATTTGTTTTTGGTATTCCGGCTTCTAAGAATATTCCTTATATGTATGTGAATCCTCCTGAGCGTGATATGTTTTGGCCTTTTTTTCTAGGAGGACAAAACGGAGGGTACCATTATCTGAAACTCAATGGAAAATGGAGACAAATGCCTGAAGATCAAATATCTCCCTTTGATTTTCATTTGGGTGTAGGACAGATTTATGCAGGTGGTGTTGTTGAGGTTGATTCAATTACTGGATTTGTTCAGAATTATTTTACAGTGACTCTTCCATCTTCAGGCTTTACTATTGAAGAAGATAAAACTACTGTAATTCAAATTGTTATGAATGTTGAGAAATGGTTCTGCGAGCCCAATGATTTTGATCTGGATTTTTGGAAAGGTTACATTATGCAGAATCAGGATGCAATGAATGTTGCTTGTCAGAACGGCAATAATGTGTTTTCAGTTAAGGATATTCAAAATCAGTAAGTTATGATTAGGTTATTTTTGATGCTTATTGCTTTTTCGTTCTTGCTTTCATCATGCAAGCCCGATGAACCAATAATAACGCCCATCCCTCCTGCAACACCATATCAGATTGAGATACCTCCGGGTTTTCCAACCAATCTTAATATTCCTGCTGATAACCCCATGACAGTTGAAGGTATTTGGCTGGGCAGGCATTTGTTTTATGATGGCAGAATCAGTGGGCGTACACATCCTGACAGCCTCATGTCATGTGCCACATGTCATGTTCAGTCAAGAGGATTTTCTACCGGCATAGATAATCCAAGATTTCCCGGAGGGCAAGCTTTTGGACTCACAGGAATTGAAACACCACACTCCACTATGCCGCTTGTGAATCTTGTTTTCAATGCAAACGGATATTTGTGGAACGGAATGATTCATGAATCAAACACTTTTTTATATCAGGACGACCCCAGATATCACCGAAAAAATATTGAATCACTGGTGTGGATGGGTATTGTTGCTCCCCATGAAATGAAAGGAAATATTGATAAAACTGTTGAACTCATTGCTTCAATACCAATGTATCCCCCAATGTTTGCTGCTGCATTCGGAACACCTGATGTAACATATGAAAGAATTAGCAAGGCAATTGCTCAATTTATCAGAACGCTTATTTCTGCTGACAGTAAATTTGATAAATATATGAGGGGAGAATATCAGTTGACAAATTCTGAACTGAATGGTTTTGTTTTATTTATTACTGAAGAAGGAGCTGACTGTTTTCATTGTCACGGAGGCGATGGGAATCCCTTGTTTACTACAAATCTATTCTATAATAATGCAACTGATGATACATTTGGTGATCCAAGAGATCGTTATGCAATTACAGGCAATCCTGTGGATATTGGAGCATATAAGGCGCCAACTCTGAGAAATATTTTTTCAACAGCACCTTATATGCGTGATGCAAGATTTCAAACTGTTGATCAGGTGATTGATTTTTATAGCCATGAACTTGTATGGTCTCCTTATGTCCATCCCCTGATGCATAAGATAAATGACGGAGGTGCTCAGTTGCTGCCTTTTCAAAAACAGGATTTGAAAAATTTTCTGCTCACATTGCAGGATACAACTTTTTTAACCAATCCTGCTTTTTCAAATCCAAGGCCAAATGATCCGTTTTTTCAGAATGATCCTTTTTCCAAAAGTACATTCAAAAGATAATAATGCATTGATTTAAATTTTAACTACAAGTATAATTATGAACAAAAAAACTGTTGTTATTGGCGCTTCCACAAATCCCGAAAGATATTCTTATCTTGCAGTGGAGAAGCTTCTTGCACATAATCATGATGTTGTCCCTGTAGGGATAAAAAAAGGAGAATTGTTTGGGCTTGAAATTCACAATGATTTGCCGGCATTATCAGATGTGCATACGGTAACATTATATGTAGGAAAAAAAAATCAGGATGAGATTATTGATTATGTATTGAGTCTCAATCCAAAACGTGTGATTTTTAATCCTGGAACGGAAAATCAATCTTTTGAAAGTATTCTTGCTCAAAATGGCATTGAGGTTTTGCAGGCATGTACCCTTGTGATGCTATCTACAGATGAATTTTGAGATAGATTAAACTTATACAAATCACATGAGTCAAAGAATTGTTTTTTTTTAAAAAATATTTGGTATAAATTTTGTAATTTTGAATTGTCTTTTAAAAATCTCCAGTGATGAAAAAACTTAAACTTACTTTAATCATTGTTTTTCTTGTGAATATTGTTTTTGCCCAGGATGCTAAACAAAGCAGTCCTGAAATTTCTTTTGAAAAACTGGTTCATGATTTTGGAACAGTGATGCAGGGCGACAAAACCGAATATGAATTTAAATTTACAAACACAGGAAAAGAACCATTGATTATTAGCGATGTCCGTTCTTCCTGCGGGTGTACAGTTCCCGAATGGCCTCGAAACCCCATTTTGCCTGGTAGCTCAGCCAACGTAAAAGTTAAATACAACTCTAATATTGTAGGAAATATCAACAAACAGGTGACAATTATTTCCAATGCTGCTAATAGCCCTACAGTTCTTCGTATTGCAGGCAAAGTTGATAAAATGCCTACCGAAGTTTTACCTTTTCAGCAACAAAATGCTGCACCCGTACCAACGAACAGAAAATAACCTTTAATACCATACTAGTATGAAAAAAATATGTTTTGTCTTAACAGTTTTATTTGCAACCGTTCTGTATTCAAACGGGCAAACTTCAACCAATGAGTCAGCCCCTGTAATGACATTTGAAAAAACTTTGCATGACTACGGAACCATTAAAAAAGGTTCAGATGGTTCTTATGATTTTGTGTTTACAAACACAGGAAAAGAACCTCTGATTCTCTCCAAACCACGTTCAAATTGTGGATGTACTGTTCCTGACTGGCCCCAACAACCAATTATGCCAGGTCAGTCAAATAAAATTAAAGTAACCTATAATACCAATATCGTAGGCCCCATTAATAAACAGGTGACTGTAATTTCAAATGCTTCAAATTCGCCAATTGTGCTTCAGATAAAAGGGACAGTGACCGAATAGAAAATAATCTAATGTCAAAAGGCCGAAAATTTATTTTCGGCTTTTTTTATGTTTCAACCATAAACCTCTCAATCTCCAAACCACTCAACATAAGATGTATCAGTTTCGCTGAGTTTAAGACTGTGCAGATTGAGATTTTCAGGAAGTGTTGATTTTATCTTTTCTGCAAAATGCATTATCAGGTTTTCACTTGTGGGCTGAAAAGGTAGTTTTTTTATGTTCTCAAAAGGTAGATTTGAATTAATCAGGTTGTCTGCCTGAGGGCTGTTTTCGTTTATTACAAATGTGTGATCAAATTCATCAACAACCTGTTTTTGAATAAGTTTTTTGAGCTTTCCAAAGTCCATCAGCATTCCGTCTTCAGGATGGCCTTTTTCATTAACAGGTGTTCCTGAAAGGGTTACATATAAAACATATGAATGTCCGTGAATATTTTTGCATTTTCCTTCATAATTCCATAGGGCATGGGCCATTTCAAAGCGGAAAATTTTTGTGATTCTGATATGTGACATAGAGATTATTGAATTACAGATTGAAATTGCTTCAGAAACCGAATATCATTTTCAGAAAATGAACGTAAATCTTTCACAGAAAACAAAAGGTTAGTGATGCGCTCAATACCAAGACCAAAGGCAAAACCAGAGAACTCTTCCGGATTAATATTGCAGTTTTTCAATACATTTGGGTCAACCATTCCACAGCCGAGTATTTCAACCCAGCCTGTGTATTTGCAAAATGAGCAGCCCTTTCCTCCGCAGAGATTGCATGAAATGTCCATTTCAGCCGATGGTTCAGTAAACGGAAAGTAAGAAGGACGCAGACGGATATCCGTAGATTCATCAAACAATTGTCTGGCAAAATGCAAAAGTGTTTGTTTCAAATCAGCAAAGGAAACATTTTTGTCAATATACAGACCTTCAATCTGGTGAAAAAAACAATGTGCACGAGCAGTGATGGCTTCATTGCGATAAACTCTTCCGGGGAAGATACTCCTGATTGGAGGCGTGCGACTTTCCATCACCCTGATTTGAACTGAAGAGGTGTGTGTGCGCAATGCTATATCAGGGTTTTGTTCTATGAAGAAAGTATCCTGCATATCTCTGGCCGGATGTTCCGGTGGAAAGTTTAATGCTGTAAAGTTATGCCAGTCGTCTTCAATTTCAGGCCCTTCTTCAACCGAATATCCCATGTGATGAAAAATATTGATAATTTTATTAGCAACAATGGAAATTGGGTGTCTGCTGCCGATAGTTGAGAAATCAGCAGGTATTGTCAAATCAATTTCAGTTTGTGTCTGGTTTTTTCCCAATTGTTGAATTTGATTCTTCTTATCATCGTAAATTTTTTGAACAGATTGTTTCAATAGGTTAACAGGCTGTCCCCAAAGTTTTTTTTCTTCTGAAGGTAATATTCTGAATTCATCGAAAAGTTGAGATACAGAACCGTTTTTGCTCAAAAACTTTAGCCTGTATTGCTCAAGCATCTCCATATTTTCAATATTGAAACTTTCTGCCTCCTGTTTGATTTGATCAATTTTGTCTTTCATTGTATTGAGAAAAATTTATATAAAAATAAATGCAAAATTAAACATTTTAGTTTTGCATTTATTTAAAAAACAAACTGAAAGGATAATCAGTTTATCTTATGATTTTAATGGTCATGCTAATATCAGTTGCAGGTCTGTCTCCTTTTGCTGTTTTTGTTCTGGCGATAGCATCTACAACATCAAGGCCTGAGATAACTTCTCCGAAAACAGTATAGTTGCCATCCAGATGAGGTGTGCCACCAACTGTTTTGTAAATTTCTCTGTGTTCTACTGAATACTTACTGCCAGATCTGAGCTCCATCTGATTTAATTCATTTTCGCTGAAAGGTCTGCCCTGAACAATATAAAACTGAGAGCCTGAACTTTCTTTGTTGGGATTTGTGTCATCACCCATGCGTGCTGCAGCAAGTGCTCCTTTTTTATGAATATTTTCCGGTACAAACTCTGCAGGGATTGTATATCCTGGTCCACCTATGCCGAGCATTTGCCCTGATTTGGCATTTTTGCTATCCGGGTCACCTCCCTGAATCATGAAATTATTAATTACTCTGTGAAATAAAGTGCCGTCATAAAAGCCTTCAGAAACCAACTGAATAAAATTGTCGCGGTGAAGGGGAGTGTTGTCATACAATAAAATTTCAAGACTTCCGTAAGATGTAGTGATTTCAACAACTCTTGATGTGTCCTGTGCTTTTGTGATTGATGTCATAATTGCAAACATTGTAAGTGTGAGAAAAAAACGATTCATATACTTGTCTTTTTTTAATTTATTGCAAAGTTACAAAAAACTCATGATTATTGTTTTTCTTGTAATTAAAAAATAATTGAATTAAACATTGAAAAAAAAAACTACTCTAATAGTAACTTTGTGTGAAAATTTATTGTATAATTGCAAAATAAAAATCATATCATGAAAAAATTATTATCCTTTTTTGTTGTGCTATCTGTTATTGTACTCATAGTTGCAACTAGTTCATGTAAAAAAGATGAAGATATCAATGTCATTATCACTGTGAAGTATCTGTCTGATACAGCTGAGGTTGTTCCCCTTGCACATGTTCTTATTGAAAAATATGATGTAAGTGTACCGGGTGTGTGTAATGAAAAAGGTGTATTTGAACATACTTTTCGTGATGAAATGATTCTTGATGTTCGTGCATGGGAGATTGATTCTCTTGGTGAAGAAACAATGTACGGAGAAACAACCATACGTTTGGTAAAAGGAAAAACAGTGAGAAAATCAGTGTTTATTAACTAATCGGTTGACAGTTTCATCGGTTTTTTAGTTTTGAGCTTCACTATCTTGGTCTGTTATGATTAAGAAAAATAAGAATTTTTATAGTTGAGAAACTTAAAGTTCATTTAATCCCAGTTTAGTATATCTTTCTTTAAACATTTTTCTGTATAGAAGTATCATTTCTTTAGAGAGAAAAGAAATATCTAACAAATTAATTGAAGTAATTATACTATTCTGAATTCTTTCAAACGTACTTTTAATCTGTTTATCTGTCAGGCCTAAATCTTTTCCCAGTTGAATAAAGTGTTCCCTTTTTAGGTTTTTTCTCTTGCCATGAAGTGTAAGTGCAAGTTCTTCTTGATCTTCCGGATTGAGGATGGAAGCATTAAGTAAATCATATGCAGGTGCTAACACCCAGCCTGAAGGACTCTCAATCATTGAAAAATTTTTCAGATGCATATCATTATTTCCAGAAAGAAAAGAAAACAATGTTAATTCGTAAAAGAAGATTGTGTCAAGTAAAGTGTTGTCAGAATATTTGCGTAAGGACTTTCCTACTTTTTCCATTGAACTTCTGTACTTGTCATATGCCTCAGTAATTTGAAACATGTCAATCATATGAATCTTTTCTCCTTTTTCAGTTCTGTCAATTCTTTTTGTAATGTATGCAAGTTCGCCAGATGCCAACCTGATTAGGGAAGATGGAACTACCCTGATACCAAATGATTCAGCCATTCTCATGGTAACATGTTCGTTTGCAGGCATTTCAGGATAACGATCTGCAGGTGGTTTGAAAATATACATTCCGCCTATTGCATCAAAAAAAGTAAGACGAGAACCAGCTTTTTCTTTCGCATCTTTCACATGAGATAATGAAATTTTTGGCTGAACACCGGGTATCGATATGCTTCGTTCTACTACTTTTTTTGCAAGTTCATCAATTTGACTAAGAGTATACTCAATAACAGGTGGTTTTGATGTTCCAAAAAATTCTAATGAACACTTATCATGAAAATCATGCCCTGATTTGATTGGTTGATAACAATATAAACACTTATTATTCATTGTTTTTCAGAATTGGTTCAATACTTACTGCCCCTATGCAATTACGACAACATGCTAATAACAATCCCATCCTGTCATTTCTATTGATTTTCCAACTTTCAGATGCAATATTTAACAACCATCCCTCAGGAATCAATCCGTCAAAAAATGGAAAAAGTCGGTTTTCTTTATATGGCATTTCTGTTACTGGCAGTGTGAAACTTATGAAATTTTTAGGATATTCCGTAACGTATTTTTCGTCATATTGAAAAATGAATTCTCCTTCATTTGTCTCAGTAATGATGCCAGCAAATTGATTTTTATAAAAAACTTTTCCTTGTCTCATATAATTAATTCTTTACTTCTGACAGGTGCTAACTCATGACCGAACATACTTAAAACAATATTAACTTTGGCCATATTAAGATTGGTTTTGCCCTGTTCTATTTTTCTGATCACTGTGAGAGCAACACCTGCACGATTTGCAAATTCTTCCTGTGTAAGGCTTACTTCTTTTCTGCGTGCTTTAACAAATTCGGATAATTTTATCATTATATGTTTTTAAATATAAATATTTGCAAAATTAAGAAATTATACGTAATTAAATATATTTTGATTAAAAAAAACGCTTTTATATTCAATTGCATATCCTTTAGTTGAGAAAAATTGCTACTGTAATGAGAACCCCATGAGGATTGTAAAGCAACATCGGATTACCATCTTCCTCCTGCACCACCACCACCTGTGCGGCCTCCTCCCCATGAGCCACCACCGCCTGAACTGCCACTGCCCGAACTACTGCTGCTTCTGGTTTTCATTGGAATTGTATAGGTAGAATATGTTTTATTTCCGCAAAATTTACATGTGTATTCTCGTTCACCTGTTCCTGATGATGAATAAGTGGCATGTGTAATTGTTCGGTTCCTTGTTTGTCTCACTGCTAAGGTGCCACAGGAATTGCATTTTGTATATGAACGGGACCCCGGGAAGGGGACTTCTACAGTATGCATGTTTAAACATTGAAAAATACGGTGGTCAACACTTTTGATCTTTTTTTCAAAAAGTTTGCTTTTACTTAGAATATTGCTGTATAAACTATTATCTTTTGAAGGCATTGCATGTGTTTTGCATATGGGACAGATAACAGCAGAATTTTTTAGTGATTTCAACTGAAATCTGTATCCAATTGCGTATAATAAAAATGGAAACGGAAAAAATATTGCCCTTGCTGCAAGTGCACCGTTGGATTTTTTCAGAGTAAAGTATTTTCCAATATTGTCATTTGTGATTTTATTTACATTGCTGTTTATTCTAAGTTGAATAATTGAAGATAACCCAAGAAGAAATGCATAAAGTCCTATAAATGAATTTTTTGCAGGATTGGAGAAAAAATCATCAAAATACATTGACATGGCAGGAACTATGGCTGAAAGCATATATATGCTCGCAAATTTCAGTGTTCTGTCTCCGCCCCAAACATCTACTTTTTTTGCCTCATCAGGAATAATTCTGGAGTGACTCTTGTCAACAACTTCTGTTGAATACAAGCTTGTTTTTTTTGGCGCTTTGTAATTGCTCTTTTTTAAGAAACCGATAAATCCCAAAAGAAAAATAATTCCCCAGATTAACCAAATCCATATTCTCCAGGTATGCCACCATTCTTCGTAAGCAGAATAATACTTAATGAGACTTTCAGCATCTTCGCTGGTTACAATTTCTTCAATTTTTTCTGATACCTTGATAAGTCCCGTATCATACAATCCTTCCCTGAAATAAGGAACAATGAATCCCTCTCCCAGACTTTTCAGTAAAGCATCTGTCAGTAATCCCTCAAGGCCATAACCAGTAATAAACCTCCAGTCACGTGTACCCATTACTATCAGAAGCAAAAGTCCGTTGTCTTTCCCCTTTTCTCCTATTCCCCAGTGTGTAAACAAATCAACCCCAAACTTAAAGGCATCCCATTTGTAATCAATGTTCTCCAAAACTACAATGGCATATTGAACACCAGTTTCATTTTCAATACGACGGCAAATAGTATTCAGGTCATTGATTGATTGATGACTTAAGTAATTGTCAGGGTCAGCAACATAGCCTGCACCTGGCTCTTTCTTTGGGTCTGGAACAGTTTCAGGGGTCCAGGCAGAGAACAGATGAAAACTAAGAAAACTAAAAAAAAATGAGAAAATCAGTATTTTCTGTTTCATATTGTCTAAATTTGCCCGTAAAATTATGATAAATTTGTAATTCATAAAATCATTCATTGAAATAATTATAAAAAAATAAATTATGTCACACGAAATCCTTCAACTTGAACCAACTTCCGTATGGAAGTATTTTTACGAAATTACCAAAGTACCCCGTCCTTCAAAAAAAGAAGAAAAAATCATTGCATGGCTTGAAAACTTTGCCAAGGAACATAATCTGGAATATCAGATTGATAAAACCGGAAATGTCCTGATTAGAAAAAATGCATCTCCCGGTTTTGAAAACAAACCATGGGTATGCCTGCAAAGCCATATGGATATGGTGTGTGAAAAACACAGTCATGTACAGAAAGATTTTTTAAATGATCCCATTGATGTCATCATTGATGGAGAATGGGTAAAGGCAGACGGAACAACTCTTGGAGCTGATGATGGTATAGGAATGGCTGTGCAGCTTGCTATTTTGGCTGATCCCTCTTTGCAGCACGGACACATTGAATGTTTGTTTACTGTGGATGAAGAAACCGGATTGACTGGTGCGTTTGGAGTGGAAGCAGGTTTTATGAAAAGCAATATTCTTCTCAATCTTGACTCAGAAGATGATGGCGAGTTCTTCATCGGATGTGCCGGTGGAAAAGATACAGTTGGCAGACTCAATATGGAAACCAATCCAGTGCCTGAAGGATATAAGTTTATTCAAGTAAACATTGCAGGTCTCAAAGGCGGACATTCAGGTGATGATATCGAAAAAGGTCTCGGAAACGCCAACAAAATTCTTTGCCGTTTTTTATGGCAACATCAAAATGAATTTCAAATGCGCATTGCACATATTGATGGCGGAAATCTGAGAAATGCCATCCCACGGGAAGCATATGCTGTCATTGGCGTTCCTGCAGAAAAAATTGAAAAACTGAAAGAATTGCTACAAGAATTTGATCATGTGCTGAAAAATGAACTCTTCGTCACTGATCCGGGGGTAAATGTCACAGTAAAAGATGCTGATAATGCAATTTCAGTGTTCTCAATGCCTCTGCAAAAAACATTATTGAATCTCATATATGCACTGCCTCATGGAGTTGTTGCCTGGGCACAGGACATTAAAGGTTTTGTTGAAACTTCCACAAACCTTGCTTCTATAAAAATTGAAGGAGATAAAATTGTAATCACAACAAGTCAGAGAAGTTCTGTTGATTCTGCCAAAACAAATGTTTGCAATAAAGTGGCTTCTGTTTTTCAACTGGCTGGTGCTGAGTATGAACATTCTGACGGATATCCCGGCTGGACTCCCAATCCCAACAGCAAAGTGCTGAAATTTGCAAAGGGAGCATGGGAAAAACTGTTTGGTGAAGAACCAGTTGTCAGAGCAATTCATGCAGGCCTTGAATGTGGTTTGTTCAGCGAAAAATACCCCGGAATGGATATGATTTCATATGGTCCAACTCTCAGAGGTGTGCACAGCCCCGACGAAAGACTGCTAATTCCTACAGTGAAAAAATTCTGGGACTTCACCTTGGAGGTGCTGAAGAATATTGAATAAATAGTAACTTATTGTTTTTTAATCGCCACAGAATCACAAAAACACTAAATAACACAAAATAAAGCACATAACTTCTGTGAAATTCTGTGTTTTTGTGCTTTAGTGGCAAAAAAATGAAACTGACCCTCCTCTTAAATACTAATCCCCATTATCACTAGTGTTGATGGAAGTTTCAAACTTTAGTTTTTTACTTTTAGAGGACAATAGGTAAAAATATATTCAGGTTGAATGTTTTTTAGAAAATATGGAAATAAAACAAAGAATACACGCTTTTTTCCTCCTCGGAAAAAAATTAAGAGAATTAATTGCTGAACTGGAAGCCAACCCCAATTGTGAACTGGCAAAAACCATGATTCAGGCTGAAACCCAAAACCAGTGGTTTACTGCAGAGCATGTCAAATATGCACTTAGTTCGGTTTCTTCAATGCTGGATGAAAAAAAACTCATTGAATTCGGACAAAAATATCTTTTAGATTCTGATCATATTAATCCCAAAACAGTTGCAATTATAATGGCAGGAAATATCCCGCTGGTGGGATTTCAGGATTTTGTCCATGTTTTGCTATCAGGAAACAAAGCTTTGTGCAAACTTTCGTCTGATGATGCTGTTTTGCTGCCTTTTGTTGCTCAGTTGCTCATTGAAGCCAATCCCGAATTTGAGAAATATATTGAATTTGCAACCGGAAAAATTGAAGGTTTTGATGCAGTCATTGCCACCGGAAGCAACAATACTTCAAGATATTTTGAATATTATTTTTCTAAATACCCTCATATAATCCGTAAAAACAGAAACAGTGTTGCTGTTCTTTCAGGAAACGAAACTGCTGAACAGCTGGAAAGATTGGCCGATGATGTGTTTTTGTATTTTGGGTTTGGTTGCAGAAATGTTTCGGCTTTGGTTGTTCCTGAAGATTATGACTTTGAAATGCTGATACATGTGTTTCAGAAATACTCACATTTTGGCAATCATCATAAATATATGAATAACTATGACTACTACAGAGCAATATTTATGGTGAATTCAACTCCATTTATTGATGGTGGTTTTTTTATGCTGATGAATTCTGATACAATTCATTCATTTCCTGGAATTATACATTATCATGTATATAAGGATATTAGCGAAGTCAGAGATTTAGTTAATGATAGAAGAGAAGATATTCAGTGTATTGTTGGGGATTCTTCAGAGATTGAGAATGTGATTCCTTTCGGCAGTGCACAGCAACCCCTTTTGGATGATTTTGCTGATGGAGTAAATACAATGAATTTTCTTTCAGAATTATCATGTAAATAGTCAGGTTTATTTGTTTTTAAACTTCTCAGTACAGTCTTTTATAAGCCACCAATACACGAATTTTCACGAACAATTGCGTTGGTTCTGCAAAAGCCATTACACAATTTCAAATACTGAGAACTTGAAAGCAAGCTTTCGTTCTCAGTATTTGAAGCTGTGTAAAAGCAAATATGAATGCTCATATTTGCTTTTTTAACAATGGCTTTTGCAGAAAGAAAGTTTTTGCGAATCACAATTGACATTTGTTTTATAAATTTTTTGTGTTTGAAAAAAATTTCAGCAATACAAAAGGCTGTGTTTGTTTTGTTGAAATTGCGACGAGAAGGATTCTCAGGAGCAATTGCAACAGAGCAAACCAAAATCAACAACGTTGATTTTGATGCAAGGCAAAAGCCTTTTGTATTGCATAGCACTTAATATTCGTCACATCGTGATAAATGGAAATCTGTGAATTTTTCCATAGGAATCCCGATGGGAGTGGCTAAAAAACTGCGATATTATTTTTGTGTCACATAGTGATAAATTGCTGGGCAGTTACGTTTTTTTAAAAAAACTTCGTACTTTTACAAAAAATTTTTCCAATGAAAAAAATTACCCTATTCATCAGTGTTCTTTATATTGCAATTGCAATAATCCCCTCATTTTCAGTTGCACAGAGTTCAGGCGGTGATGAGATTTTTGTTATTGTTGAAGATATGCCGCAATATCCTGGAGGCAACAATGCTTTGTCAGCATTTATTTCTCAAAATCTCAAATATCCTGAAAATGCCAGAAAAAACAAAGTTGAAGGCACTGTATATGCTCAGTTTGTTGTTGAAAAAGATGGTTCTGTTTCTAATATTAGGATTTTGCAAAGTCTTCATCCTGAGTGTGATGCAGAGGTTTTGAGAGTGTTGGCACTGATGCCAAAATGGACACCCGGAAAACAAAGAGGGAAACCAGTTAGAGTACAGTTTAACCTGCCTGTTTCTTTTAAATTGTAGTTATATAACTTTATGGTTCAAAAAAAAATACTTATTCCCGCTGGAATTGTGCTGGGAATTGTAATTATTTTCATTCTTTTTTTAGTTTTGAGAAAGGACAATAGCTCAGATATGGTTCCTTTACTCAAAGCTGTTCCTGAGAATGCAGCATTTGTTATCCAAATCAGTGATATTGTGAAGCTGAGTAATGAACTTGCAGATAATCAGGCATTTGGTCAGTGGAAAAATATTGAGGAATATGATACGTTGATATATCATTTTCAACGAATAGTTCAGACCTTGAAGAATAATGATGAAGCTGCTGAAATGATTCAAAATGCAGTGATGCTCATTAGTTTTGTGTACATTGATGATTTAAAAGATGTGTCATTTATTTTGGGTTTTTCCGAAAATAATTCATTTAAAAAAATTGCAGGTATTTTTCAGTCACTGAAGAAAGAACTGGAAATTGATGTAATAAATGAACGCAAAGGACAACATCGTATTGAATTGGTTCGTTTTGAAAAAGATACAGTGCATGTGGGCTATATTAATAATGTCATGGTTTTTTCACATAGCATTCAGTCTGTTGAACAATCAATAGGACAACTTCAAACTGAAGAAACACAGCCCTGGGAAAGTTTTTCATCTCATACCTCATCTGACGATATGTTGTTTTCTCTGTTCTGTAGAAATGGCTCCCTGAAGGAATATCTCAACCGGTACTTTCTTGAGAATTCAATGTTTCCAATGGAGTTAATTCCAGACTCAGGAAGCATTGATGTGGTTTTAACTGAGAAAAATCAAGATGAAATAAGTTTAGTATTTAACGGTACTTTTTCACGTATGTTTGTTGAACAGGGTCATTATTCAGCCGATTACTCAATATGGTTTCATGCATTGCAGGGAAAAGCTCTGGCTGTGACAGGATATGTGGATGAGTTTGAAATTCATGAAAAAATTTCAGGTTTGTTTTCCGATAATTATATTGAATTTGTTTTTCGTCCGCTTGAAACTGAAACTTCTCCTGTTTCATTGCTTGTGTTTCACATCACGGATACTGCTGCATTTATTCAGAACTTACAGTATTTTTCACGCCCCCTAAGTGAAGCTCAGGTAAAAAATCATAGTTTCAGTAATTGTGATACAGTAGGGGTGTTGCGTGAAGCGACAATGATTACCCATAACCCTTTTATGTATTCAATTCTTAGAGAAAACACATATTTTGCCCTGATTCGGCAATATTTGATTGTGTCGCCATACTTAGGCACTATTGAAAGAAGTGTGGATGATTTTGTTGAATATAACAAGCAGGAAAATTTGCAATCACAAAACTTTCATAGTAGCATGTATTTGGATTTTGCTTCTTACTATCCTTACCTTCTTGTTTCAACTGGTTCAGAATATGAAAGTTTTTTCAGTGAAATGTATGCTGTGCTCGCTTCATACAGACATCTCCAATTTAATCTTATATCCAAAGGAAGTATTTCAAAATTTGAAGTAATTCTGCGTATTGATCCAAAAGGACAATTTTCATTCCTTGAGGAAAATGCTGACTTTTTTCTTGGCAGAATGTTGAGAAGAAATCTGGAAATTGAGGAATCTCTTCTTGTATTGCCCAATGAGGCTAAGATGAATGAAGATAGTCCAATGTTGAATGTATATTATCCTGATAGTGTTTTGCATTATACCGGACATTTTTCTGATGGGAAACCTGATGGAACCTGGAGGTTCTATTATCCCAATGCTTCAATGCAGGCGACCATTGAATATAAAAACGGAAAAGCTGACGGAAGAGCCGTTTTTTATCGCTCAAATCCCGATGGTAAAATGCTGGTAACCTGCACATACAGAGGTAATACATTGCATGGACAGTATATTGAATTTCACAAAAACGGAAAACCGGCTTTGTCGGTCAATTTTGTCAACGGAGTCATGAAAGGAAATCTAAGGTTGTATTATGCCACAGGAACCATCATGGCTGAAACGGTTGTTGATAATAACGAAAGGATTCAGGATTATTCTTTATACACAATCACCGGTGATTTTATCGAGCCCGATAATTTCAGCGCTTCCGGCTTTATTCTCAACAACTATATTGCGTTCATCGCTGCTCAAAACTCCATGCTGGGCAAATAAGTTCCATAGGGTATCTCCATCAGGAGGATTTGCAACGAAACGAAAACACTCTTTCTTAACAGGATGAACAAATGCAAGCCCATGTGCATGCAAATGAATAGACCCGTTTTTGTTGCTCCGGGATGCTCCGTATTTTAAATCACCTTTTATGGGACAGCCAATATGTGACAACTGCGCACGTATCTGATGATGTCTTCCGGTGATGAGCTCAACTTCAATTAATGAATATCGTTCAGTCTTGCCCATAATCTGATAGTTCAAAATAGCTTCTTTTGAATGTGGTGTTTCAGACTCAACAATATACGATTTGTTTTGTTTTTCGTTTTTCTTTAAGAAATGTTTTAAAGTCCCTGAATGATTAGCAGGTTCAGATTCACAAACAGCCCAATAGGTTTTCTTTACCACTGATTCTCTGAAGATTGCATTCATTCTCTCAAGTGCCTTTGATGTTTTTGCAAATACAACAATTCCACTGCAAGGTCTGTCAAGTCTGTGTGTTAATCCCATAAACACATTGCCCGGTTTATTCTCGGATTCTCTGATATACTCTCTTAAATGCTCAAGCAGAGGCAAATCACCAGTCTTGTCGCCTTGAACAAGCTGTCCGGGCAACTTATTCACAACCAGCAAGTGATTGTCCTCAAAAATAATCTGATTTTTAATATCCAATATTTTCTATTTTTTTACACTGAGTAAGCGAAGCGCATCGAAGTGCTATCTTCTATTTTCTATTTTCTATCTTCTATCTTATGGATTGTCAGCACATTACAATAAACCTAATACTGCTCCGACTCATTAGGAAAGTCTTTTGATTTTACGTCATCAATATACTGAGATACGGCTTTAAAAATTTCTGCATCCAGATTGTGATATCTTCTGAGGAAGCGGGGAGAAAACTCCTGAGTGACGCCCAGCATATCATGAAGCACAAGCACCTGACCATCAACATTTTTGCCAGCACCAATACCAATTGTGGGAACACTGACAGATTTTGTAACCTGAGTGGCCAGTTTTGAAGGGATTTTTTCAAGTACGATTGCAAAGCAGCCTGCCTGACTAAGCAATTTAGCATCTTCCATCAGTTTGTGGGCTTCCTGACTATCAGTGGCTCTCACCACGTAAGTTCCGAATTTATTGATTGACTGAGGTGTTAATCCAAGATGTGCCATTACAGGTATTCCGGCAGAAAGGATTCTTTCCACCGACTCTAGGATTTCTTTTCCACCTTCCATTTTCACAGCATTGGCTGATGATTCCTTCATAATCTTAATTGCAGAATTCAATGCCTCTTTTGAGTTCCCCTGATAGGTTCCGAAAGGCAAATCTACAACTACAAGGGCACGCGAAACGGCTCTCATCACAGAGGAAGCATGATAAATCATCTGGTCCAGTGTGATGGGCAATGTTGTTTTGTGACCAGCCATCACATTTGAAGCGGAATCTCCAACAAGAATAATATCAATTCCTGCGCGATCCAATATTCTGGCATATGAGTAATCATAGGCTGTGAGCATTGAAATTTTTTCACCTTTTTGCTTCATGGATTGGAGCACATGAGTAGTGATTTTGGTGAAAATATGACTTTCTTTCATTTTATTCATTTTAAAAATGAACGGCAAAGTTCGTAATTATTTTTTGAAAGTATGTTTTGTTTCTCCAAATAAAAAAAAAGACCGCTCATGAGAACAGTCTTTTTTTTGTAATATTGAGTGATATTATTTTTCAATAATCAATTGTCTCAGTTCATCAATTTGTCTTTGCAACTCATCAATCTGATGTTGTTGTGACTCAATAATTAGCTGTTGTTCCTGAATGGCTTTGATCGCAATAATTGACATATTCCCGTATGCTATACCATAATATGAATCTTCACTGTCATTATCTTTGCTTACAACTTCAGGGAATAATGGCTCAACATCCTGAGCAATAAAACCAATAGTGTTTGAGTTTTCACGTTTTTTAAAACTATACCTGACAGGGTTAAGTAACATAACCCGGTCAAGCACACTTTCCATACTTGTTATTCCTGTTTTTAAACGTGCATCTGATGTTGTTGTCCAAGCTCCAGTTGATTCAGAAACATATGCAACTCGAACATTGTTAAATGCAAAACTCAAATAACTATTACTGTTATAGATAGTCCATAATGCAGTACTTGAACTGTTTTCTAATGAAATGCCTGCATCGCCTGGAGTATCAAATGCTGTCTGGGGGTGCTGTTTTACATGAAAAGTAGTTACTGGTGTTGAGATTCCAATTGCAACTTTTCCATTATTTTTTATAGTCATTCTCTCAGTAGGAACTCCACCACTCAATCTTGTTAGAAAGGTCATTTCTGAAGAATAATTACCAGATGAGTTTCCCGTTGCAACAAAGGAAATTTTATTGGGAGAGCCAACAGTTGAATACGCATTAATAACCAAACCGCCATAACCTGCATATGTGGGGGCATCATAGGCTGTGCTGCCTGTTCTTAATCCAAAAAAGCCATTGCTGACATCAAGTTTAGTTAAGGGACTTGTAAGTCCTATTCCTACATTGCCGGAATTGCTGTTGTAAATATCATTTCCTGCAACAGTCCAGTTTGAACTTCCACCGCCTGCAATTGATCCTGCAAATAATGCATATGGTACAGAAAGCAATTGTGAAGTTCCCATGTCCTCATAACCTGATCCTGCATCAACTTCAACTTTAACTGAGTATGTGTCTGCTCCCCAGTCAATTGTTGCAAAAACACCTGACACAACTGTGCCTTCACCAATATTTAATGTAACAAGGCCAAACTGTGAGGTTGTAACGGAATGTGTTTCCACATACACATCAGTAGTGGAATTCTCAATTGTGATTTGAAGAGTGACTGCCTGACTGACAATTAAATCATCATTGCTGTCTCTCAAAACAGCCTGATACTTGAAAGCTTGAGGAGCTTGTGCGTACAAAACTCCTGTGATAACTAAAGCTATGCTAATTAAAAATAACTTTTTCATAATTTTTTGTTTTTTGGGGTTATAAATTATTTAACGGGTTTTTAAAATCTTTGCGTTCAAAACTTCGCTTGTTGAAACTTTCCTGATTTGCAAAAGGTAGGTTCCGGTGGCAAACGAGTGCATGTTAATTGTGTTAGAGCCACCAACAAGTGTGCTGGCTGATAACAGTTTGCCGTTGAGGTCAAACAAACTGCAAACGAATTCTCCTGAATAATGAGAAGGAATCTCAATTGTAAGTTCGTCTGTGACAGGGTTCGGAAAGAAACTGATGTCTGTGAGACCCTCAGGTTCTTCAATTGAAGTAATTGTGAGAGATGGTTGATGAAACCCCTGAGTCAACGTTAAATTTGTTGTCTCAAATGTTTCAATTACAGGTTCTCCGATTGTGTAATCAATCTGGAGATTTGCAGATGAAGTACTTGCTCCGCCCGATGATATAACATCATTCTGAATGCTTTGCGCACTCAATAAAAATGCAGAGAAGACAATAATTAAGGATAGAAAATAATGTTTCATATTAGTTTATTTTTTACAAAAGTATAATTTTTTTTTAATGAATCAATAATTTATAGAAAATTTAATATTGTTTAAAGTATAAAACTACACATTGTTTAAACTAATAACAAGTTCGTGAATCGCTGAAAATGTCTATTTTTGAAAATTATTTCAAATATGATATCAGTAATCATCATAACATACAACGAAGAAAACAACATCGGAAGGTGTCTTGAGGCTGCCAGTCATGTGGCTGATGAGATTGTTGTTATTGATTCTTTTTCCCAAGATAAAACTCAGGAAATTTGTGTTTCATTTGGAGTAAAATTTCTGAGCAGACAATGGGAAGGCTATTCCAAAGCGAAGAATTTTGGCAATGCTCAGGCATCACATAATTATATCCTCTCATTGGATGCTGATGAGGTGCTTTCAGAAGAATTGATTCAGTCAATTAATGCAAAAAAAGAAAATCTAAGTGGAGCATATCAATTCAACCGGCTTACAAATTATGCCGGAAAGTGGGTCAGGCATTGCGGATGGTATCCCGATCCAAAAATTCGTCTTTTCCCCAAAGACAAAGCTCAATGGATAGGCGATTTTGTCCATGAAATTCTGGAAGTTGAATCAAATGTTGCTATCAACAAACTCAAAGGTGACTTGCTGCATTATTCATATATCTCAAAAGCAGACCACCTTTCGCGAATTGAGAAATATTCGGTACTTCATGCTCAGAAACTGTTCAATGAAGGGAGAAAGTCAGGATTTTTTAAAAAAATTATCAGTCCTTTTGCGAAATTTGTAAGAGATTATATCTTTCAGCTGGGTTTTTTGGATGGAAAAACAGGGTTTACAATTTGCCGTCTTTCTGCCAGGGCAGTATATCTGAAATATGTAAAACTGGAAAAACTAATCAGAAATCAATAGTGTTTTTTTGTTTTTCCCCATAGCATGCTACTTTTATCAACACAACTTCAGTTGTGTTGGATTACAATACATTGCGTTCAACTATTATTCAAAAGTTGCCATGAGCTTCAGCTCGTGGAAAAAGAACAACCCCCACATCACGGGGTTTTAACCCCCCTTCAACCCGATGAAGCATGTTTGTGGGAGAATAAAAGTTCAATTAATAAATGCGAATTTTAAGAATATTATTGTATTGTTGTCTCGCGAAAAACACTGCTTTTTGTTATCAACACAACTTCAGTTGTGTTGAGTATTCCACATTGCTTTCAACAATTTTTTTAATTGCCACGAGCTTCTGCAGTATGTCTGAAAAATGAGAAAAAGAAAAAAAACGAATCAGTAGCAAATAGTGGTTTTTTATTTTTTTCAATTGAATGACCTTTTTTTCTATCAACACAACTTCAGTTGTGTTGGAGCAGAATATATTGCGTTCAACTATTATTCAAAAGTTGCCATGAGCTTCAGCTCGTGGAAAAAGAACAACCCCCATATCACGGGGTTTTAACCCCCCTTCAACCAGTCTTAATCCTTTTCAGAGCATCAGCAAGATACTCATATTGTTCAAGGCTGTTATACAAATGGCATGAAAACCGAAGAAGTCTTTGTCCAGAGTCTGGTAATCTGAATACAGGAACTTCAATTTGATATTCATTTGCCAGTTGTTGCTGCAGAGGATCAGGTTCGCCAGGCGCTATTGAATTTGATAAATCAGGAAGCGGAAACGAAGTCATGCAGGCAAGCATGTGAGCAGGGCAGGGAAGAGGAATGTTTATTTCTTCGCAAATAAGCTGAGCAGCCCTTTGGTTCAATTCATTGTTATGATTAATGATATCTGAATAATCTGTTTCTGAAATTTCCTGAAGAGTTTCTATTGCTTCAGGGATGCACAAAAACGGTGTAGGATCATATGTGCCAGTCCAGTAAAATCTGTCCTGAAACTCATTCCCTTTTACATTAATCATACTGAAATTCAGAGGAACCAGGTTAAACTGAAACTCAGGGTGTGCCCATAGAAAAGCAGCACCTTTGGGACTACACATCCATTTGTGGCAATTGCCGGTATAAAAATGAACACCCAGTTCTTCAATATTCAAAGGAATTGCTCCGGGAGCATGTGCACCGTCAACCAGAATCTCTGTTTGTGTGTCCGAAATTGCCTGAGAGATTTTTTTTACAGGATACACAAATCCGGTGGGTGATGCAATATGGTCAAGAATAACAAGTCGTGTGTCAGGCTTGATGGCTTTCAGAACAGGTCTGATGACTTCATCTTCGTGTGCAAAAGGATAGGGAAGGATGACCTCATCTACCTGATAGCCAAAACGATGGGAGTGATAATACACGGCATTGCGACAGGCCGGATATATCTGATTTGTGATTAAAACTCTGTCGCTTTCACCCCAGTAAAGAGAATTCAAAACAGTATTGACCCCTTCTGTAGCATTTTTAACAAAAACCATGTCATGCGAATTGCAACCAGTGAATTTTGCAAGCAACTGTTTGGCATTTTCCAGCAAATCAGGCAGGTCATAAAGCAGAAACTTCATTGGCTGTTTTTCAAGTTGCTCTCTGAAAAATGTCTGTTTTTCCAGGACTTTTGCAGGGCATGCGCCAAATGACCCGTGATTCAGATACACTGTGTTTCTGTCCAACAACCAGTGATGAATTTTATTGGAATAATGAGGCAACATACATTTTTAAATTTCAGAGTTATCTACATCCTTGCTTTCGGCAGTGTCAAAGCTTTTTAAAATATTATCAATATCATCTTCGGTTTCCCTAAGCTTCGTGCGGCAAAACGTAATTAGTTCACCTGCACGTTTGATTTTTTCTGATAAGTTGTCAATATCAGCATCTCCCCGCTCGATATCTGATATTATTATATCCAGTTCTGCTTTTGCTTCTTTGTAATTCATAACAGATTTTTTTAGATTTATTGAATGGTGTGTTTTTTGTCTGTAACAACACTCAGGATTTTGCCATCAGCAACAATTGTTTCAATTGCGTCTCCTTCTGTGATGTTGTGACTGTTTTTGATTGTTTTGCCTTTTTTACGTGTTATACTATAACCCTTTTTTAATAAAAGCAGTGGGTCATGTGCTTTAACATACTTTTCGCCTGAAAGCAATAATGCCTCTTCCTTTTCAAACATTCTTTTGCCTGATGCTTTCATGTTTTTGAAAGCATGTGTCAGTGAAGCTTTTTCCAAAGTTAACAGAGCTTTTGGTTTTGATGAAATCAGTCCGGAATATTTACTGAGCAAAATGTTTTCATTTTGAGTCAGCAGTTTGGGCTTATATCGAATACTTGCAGCAGCTTTTTCAAGTTGCATTTCCTGATAATCAAGCAAGCGCACAGTGAGTCGGTTAATCTTTTCAACTTTTTCGTTTATGGAATTTTCAAATTCAAGGCATAGGCTGATAATATACTGAGCCACAGCCGTAGGTGTTTCCTTGTGGACAGCAGCCACTTCATCAGCCACAGTATAGTCGGTTGTGTGACCAATTCCTGTAACAACTGGTAAACTGCAATTTGCAATAGCTTCAGCCAGAATGTATGAGTTGAAACAGTGCAGATCCACATTGCCACCGCCACCGCGAACCAGCACAACAAAATCAAATTCGCCGGAGCGTGTTTCAATTAACTTCATTTGTCCGGCAATACTTTCAGCTGCTTTGTTTCCCTGAAGCATCACAGGAAAGAGTTTTACATTAAATTTATACTTGTGCTGATTGTTCAGAAGTACATTTGCAAAGTCTTCAAATCCCTTCGAATCAATAGCTGATAATGCTGCAATGCGCTGTGGAACGGGTGGGAGAGAGGTGAGTTTGTTTTTCTCGTAGAGTCCGGTTTTTTTTAGTTGATCAATTGTTTTCTGACGATCGAGCATCATTTCTCCAATTGTGTATTCGCCTTTAATGTCGAAAATATTCAGACTTAAACCATAGCGTGGACTGTAATTTACTACAACAAGACACAAAATACTGATGTCCTGTTTCAGGTCAAATCCGGTTGTTTCAGCAAACTTGTCGTTGATGCGCTGGTAATTGTTCTGCCATATGATTCCTCGCATTTCAGCCTTTGGAAAAGCACTGCCGGCATCTTTGTCAATAAGATTGAGATAGCAGTGTCCTCGCCTCAGATTGATAGATGAAATTTCAGCTGTAACCCAAAAGTATTTGCCACCGAATGAATCATCAAGATATGATTCAAGCATCAGTGTCAGGTCGAATAGGCTGATGATGTTATTATTCATTTTTCATGATAATAATGTCTGTGATTCCGGTTATTGGTAATCATCAAAAGTACAAAAAAAACTTTTTGAAAAGAAAATCAACCAAAAAATATTTCCAAATCACTCATGTCCGATTAAACAAAAACTTTTATTTCGCTACAGAACCAGTGAATTCTACAAATTCAAACATATGGTTTCTGTGTAATTCCGTGTTTCTCCCGAAGGGATCACGATGTGAAGTGTTTTGTGGCAAAAAGAAAAAGTGACTCTCCTTGAAGAAGAATAGTCATTATTGTGCGGATTAACAAGATAAACCTGAATAATTATTGTTTTTTGTTGGACACTAGTGTTTCCAAATAAAAGAAAAAGCAGTGATTCATGTTTGTGTGTTAGAAGCTTGCAAATTCTGCGATTTTTATATCTTTGTGGCAAAAAAGGAATAACTATGAAAAACTTAATTGCTCTGATTCTTATTGCTTTTGCACTTCAGTCAACAGCTCAAAGCGAAATTCCCGATGTTCTCACAGTGATTCATTCACGCAAAAGTGTGAGACAGTTTACCGAACAGGAAGTAAGCAGAGACAAACTGGAAATTTTGGTCAGAGCAGGTATGGCAGCTCCAACGGCCATGAACAAACAGCCCTGGGCTTTTGTGGCAATTGATAGCCGTGAAGTTCTTGATCTTCTTTCTGAAGAACTGGGAAACAATCCAATTCTGAAAAGAGCACCCGCTGCCATTGTGGTTTGTGGTGACTTGAATAAAGCAGTACCTTCAGTGCCCGATTATTGGGTGCAGGATTGCTCTGCTGCCACACAAAACATCCTTCTTGCCGTGGAAGGCATAGGACTTGGCGCAGTATGGATTGGTATTTTTCCGCGTGATGAAAGAGTGGAAGCTGTCAGGAAAGTCACCAAACTCCCCGAACATCTGATTCCTCTAAATGTTATTGCAATCGGATATCCCACCGGTGCCGAACAACCCAAGGACAAATGGAAACCAGAGAATATGTTCTGGAATGTGTGGGAAGAGAAGATAAAAGAACAATAGAATTCTCTTTCATCCACCTTCGGGGTATTTTCCTCCTTCATTCACTTTCAGTGAATTTTCCTCCTTCATTCACTTTCAGTGAATTACGGGGAACAAAGTCAGAGAACGAAGCAATAGAACAATAGAAAAAATAAAATAGAAAATTGGATTTGGGAGTTATTAAATTGGATAATTAGTAATTCGTAAAATTAGTTATTCGTTGTTAGTAGTGCAAATTCGTAGAATTTGTCCCATAGGGATCCCGATCCCATCGGGACAAGTTGGGATATTTAGTAGAGCAGATTAGTAGTAGTAAGAATAATAATCGCAATGAATTGATTTTTTTTTACTTTTGTTGCAAAGTTTCAAATAAAAAAAATGCTACTCGGAAAAAAAATCATTGTCGTCTTTCCAGCCTATAATGCAGAAAAAACCATAGCCGATACATACAGGGAAATTCCTTTTGATATTGTGGATGATGTTATTTTGGTTGATGATTGCAGTCATGACAATACCATTGCCGTTGCAGAAAAACTAGGAATTAAGCATATTCATCGTCATGAAAAAAACAAAGGCTATGGAGGGAATCAGAAAACCTGTTACGATACCGCCCTCTCTTTGGGTGCAGATATTGTGATTATGCTTCATCCTGATTATCAATATACTCCAAAACTCATTCCTTCGATGGCATATTTGATTGCAAAGGGAATTTATCCGGTAGTTTTGGGTTCGCGGATTCTTGGAAATGGTGCATTAAGAGGAGGAATGCCATTTTATAAGTATGTGTTTAACCGTATGCTGACTGTGTTTCAGAATATTCTCATTGGTGCCAAACTTTCTGAATATCACACTGGTTATCGGGCATTTTCGGCCGAAGTGCTCAGAAAAATTAACTATCAGGCCAATTCAGATGATTTTATATTTGATAATCAGATGCTTTCACAAATTCTGTATGCAGGTTATGAGATTGCTGAGGTGACATGTCCCACAAAATACTTTGAAGATGCTTCATCAATCAACTTCAGAAGAAGTGTTAAATATGGACTGGGAGTAATCGCTACATCAGTAAAACATAGACTGCAGATTTGGGGACTTACAAACTATGAAATTTACAAGAGCAAAGAAAAGGATGGAGAATAGAAAAACTGAGTGTCTCAATTGCCAGTCTCATTCTTGTGAAGAATTCTTAATTGCCGGAGATATTTTCGGGAATGTTCATACTTATCTAAAATGCTTAAGCTGCGGACTGGTTTATATGTGGCCGCTTCCCAGTGAGGAAATGCTTGTTCAGGCATACAACACAGACTATTACGGAGAGGGCAGTGAGGAAAAATTTTCAGTCTCATTCATTGTCAAACTTATTGACAGTTTTGCAAAGAAAAGGGCAAAACGTTTTGCAAAACATCTGACAAACGGCGACAGAATTATGGATGTTGGTTGCGGAAATGGCAGATTTCTTGAGCACATGTATAAAATGAAACGAAATTTCGAACTAAACGGAATTGAAATGGATGCGCGAGCAGCATTGCGGGCTTCAAGCCGGCTGAAAGCCAAAGCCTGGATACACACTGTGACAGACATTGATAAATTTTTTGGTGCGAATTCGTTCAATGCTTTGAGCTATATTCATGTTTTTGAGCATCTTCCAAATCCAACTGAAGTCATGAATCAGTTGCAGCGTGTTATTCGTTCCGACGGACACGTATTAATTGTAATCCCAAATATTGAAAGTACTCAGGCAAGAAAATATAAACACAACTGGTTACATCTGGACCCACCGAGACATTTGAATTTTTGTCCTCCCCAATTGCTCATTGATGAAATGGGAAAAAGAGGATTTGTGCTTGTTGGCAGAAGATATACTGACTGGGAACAAAACCCATTTGGTGCTGTGCAGAGCATGCTCAATGTGATTACTGCAAAAAGAGATGTGTTGTTTGAAAGACTAAAAGGAAATAAAAACTATGCCCCAAAATATAAGGCATTCCGTGTTTTCCTGATGAAGCTTTTTTGGGTCACTTCAATGCCTTTTTGTATGATTTCCGACCTGATTGCTGCAACACGAAACAAAAGTGCCACTGTTGAAATGATATTTCAGAAAAAAATGGAGTAGAAAAAGTGTCACTATTAAGTACATTTTTATAAGCCACGAATACTTCGATATTTCTCAATTTATCATTTATTACAATTTATGCCGATTTATCATAATGCCACGAGCTTCAGCAGTATGTCAGAAAAAATGAGAAAAAGAAAAAAAACGAATCAGTAGCAAATAGTGGTTTTTTATTTTTTTCAATTGAATGACCTTTTTTTCTATCAACACAACTTCAGTTGTGTTGGAGCAGAATACATTGCATTCAACGAATATTCTGATATTGCCACGAGCTTCAGCAGTATGTCTGAAAAATGAGAAAATGGAAAAACTAAATCAGTCTTGCAATTGCAGTTTCCAGTCCTTTGGTTTTATCACCAATTTTTACAAGTACTTCACTCCCCACAGGCAAAATGACATCCACTCTGCTGCCAAAACGAATAAACCCAAGTTCATCTCCCTTTTTGCACACATCTCCCGATTTGAGAAAGGGTATAATGCGTCGGGCAACAATTCCGGCAATCTGCTTCACAACGATGGTTTTTCCATACTGATTTTTAAATACCGCACACACCATTTCGTTGAGCATGGATGATTTGGGATTTCGGGCAAGAAGATATTTGCCTGGAAGATATGTCACCTCTTCAGCAGTGCCGTCAATGGGAACCCAGTTTAAATGGACATTATAGGGCGACATAAAAATTGAAATCTGAATGCCTGGAGCTTTCATGAAACGGTCATTATCCACATTCTCAATTGTAACAATAAGCCCGTCGGCAGGCGCTACAACAACATTGTCTTCAATGTGAAGTGGTGTGCGACTGGGATATCTGAAAAAGCGTATAACCAAAACAAGCAGAACAAGTGAAGGAATGATAAAAACAAGTAACCAGTATAATGCAATGGGCAAAAGTATCCATAGAAGCACATTGACAGAAGTCAGCAAAAGAACAGTAATAGCAATAATTTTATATCCCAGAGGATGAATTCTCATGTGTAATTTTTTTTGCAAAAATAGTTAAAATTAGTGGCTTATAAAAAAACGTACTGAATGGTTAAAGAGATATTACTTTAACTATCTCACAACCAGAAACAAATACAAAATAAACGGTATAGTTGCAAAAAACACTGAATCGAATCTGTCAAGTACTCCACCATGTCCGGGGAATAATGTGCCGCTGTCTTTCACATCTGCCTTTCTCTTTAAAACCGATTCAAACATATCGCCAAAAGTTGAGAAGAAGATAATAACCACACCTGCTCCAATGGCTTTTATATCATCCATTTGCACAAACAGTCTGTTGGCAAAAAACAGAAGAATCAGTGTCAGTATGGTTCCTCCAATGAGACCCTCCCATGTTTTTTTGGGTGAAATTTTTTCACAGAGTTTGTGTTTGCCAAACAGCATTCCACAGCAATAGGCAAGAGTATCATATGCCCATATGATTGAAAAAAGTGCAACAATGTATAGGGTTTTGCTTTCAGGATGAAGTCCGTAAAGAAGGACCAGGCTGCTCATGGGGACAGCCAGATAGAAAATGCTAAATAGTGTGATGGCAGAATTTTTCAATGAATTTTCCTGGTTTCTGAACATTTCCAAAATTGGAATCATGAGAATTGATGTGAGCAGAAATGGCCAGAATAAAATAAAATAATCCTGAAAAAAGTGTATTGATATAATACTGAGAAACATAGTAAAAGCTCCTGTGTATATAAGCGGAGGAGAAAGGTGGATACTTGACTTTTTGAGCAGCAACATCAATTCCGAAACGGCAATAAACAAAAACAAGAGCATTACAAGAGCAAAAGCTGCTGAATGAACGAGAACAGATCCGATAACCAGAGCAATAAAAACGATTCCTGTGAGAGTTCTTGTGATGACCTGTTTCATTATGAGATTTTATCAATAAGAAAAACGAAAACCTGAGCGGGGCCATGGGCTCCCATCACCAACTGCTTTTCAATGTCCGCTGTGCGACTGGGACCGGTAATTACACTTACCAAAGAAGGGTAATTTTCACTGTATTTTTCTTTAATAAGTTTGTAGGCCTGGGTCAGTCCTTCCACTACCTGTTCAGTTGCAGCAATGACAATATGAGAATGGCAATAACTCCATGCAAGTCTGTCGGGACAAACGGTTGTTGAAATAACAATGCTTCCTGTTCGGGCTGCAAGATATTCACAGCGAGTGATGCTTACCTCTTCTCCAGTGGAGGATTCGGGCTGAATAATCATGTTCTCTGGCAAGCCAGTAAAATCTAAAATGGCTTTACTTCCAATTCTGAATTTGTTCCAGTTATACTGATCAATCATCGCATTGAACTGAATGTGAAAATCATTCACATCTTCGCAAAAAACAAAACTACCTCCTGCTTCCATAAACTTTCTGGCAAATACCAACTCAGGCATCTCATCAATTTGAGTGAATACATCCATGCTCAGGTCTTCATCCTCATATGGATGTTCTTTTTGAACAAGCAGAGCATCTCTGATTTTTTTCAGCATGGTTTCGCGAGCGATGATTTCTTCTCTCTGTCCCATATTGATTATTTATTGTGGCTTTTCTTCTGATTCCTTTTCTTCATCTTTCATATCTTCGTCAAAAAGACCCTTCTGTTTTCTTACTTTTTTTGCAAATTCTTTCAGACTTGATGATTCTTCTTTTTTGTTGTCAGTGCTCTCTTTTTTTTGCTCAGTAGATTTTGCTGATATTGCGTCTGTTTTTCTGTCATTATCAGTTTTTGTTTCTTCTGGTTTTTCACCTGCTCTTCTTCCAAAAATTTCCTCAACATCTTCCTTAAATATCACCTCTTTTGTAAGCAAACGATTGGCCAGTTCTTCCACTTTTTCCTTGTTTTCAATAATCAGTTTTTTAGCTGTCTGATATGCTTTTTCCACAAGTTTGCTCGATTCTTCGTCAATGACTTCAGCTGTTTTTTCGCTGTATGGCTTTTGAAATACATATTCCTGAGCACCTGAACTGTCAAAGAAACTCAGGTTGCCGATTTTATCATTCAATCCAAAAAAGCTTACAGCGGCATATGCCTGTTTGGTTACTCTTTCAAGGTCATTGAGTGCACCGGTAGAAACTCTTCCAAAAATTACATCCTCAGCAGCTCTCCCTCCCAATGTGGCAATCATTTCGTCAAACAACTGGTCAAAAGTGGTTATTTGTCTCTCCTCTGGCAAGTACCAGGCTGCTCCCAGTGCTTTGCCACGCGGAACAATAGTAACTTTTACAAGTGGATGAGCATGTGGCAGAAGCCAGCTAACAGATGCATGACCGGCTTCATGAAAGGCTATTACTTTCTTTTCATCAGGAGAGATAATTTTATTACGTTTTTCAAGTCCGCCAATGATACGATCAACAGCATCCAGAAAATCCTGCTTTCCAACAAGTTTCTTGTTTCTTCTTGCTGCAATAAGAGCTGCTTCGTTACAAACATTGGCAATATCAGCCCCTGAAAAACCAGGTGTTTGTTTGGAAAGAAAGGATGCAACAACATCTTCTTCAAGTTTAAGAGGTCTGAGGTGCACTTTAAAAATGTCTTCACGTTCGTTTAAATCAGGTAATTCAACGTGAATCATGCGATCAAAACGACCTGCCCGCATCAATGCTTTATCAAGAATATCAGCTCTGTTTGTTGCAGCAAGAATAATTACGCCATTATTTGATGAGAATCCGTCCATCTCGGTAAGGAGCTGGTTAAGGGTGTTTTCTCTTTCATCGTTACCGCCAGTGATGGCGTTCTTTCCACGAGCACGACCAATTGCATCAATTTCATCAATAAATACAATGCATGGTGCTTTTTCTTTGGCTTGTTTAAATAAATCACGCACGCGTGATGCACCAACTCCCACAAACATTTCAACAAAATCAGATCCAGACATACTGAAAAATGGGACTTTCGCTTCACCAGCAACAGCTTTAGCCAACAAAGTTTTTCCGGTGCCGGGAGGGCCCACAAGAAGCACTCCCTTGGGGATTTTTCCGCCAAGCACAGTGTATTTCTTAGGACTTTTTAGAAAATCAACAATTTCAACAATTTCAACCTTGGCTTCGTCCAAACCAGCCACATCTTTAAATGTTACAGCAACAGATGAATCCTTGTCAAACAACTGTGCTTTTGATTTGCCTACATTAAATATGCCTCCCGCTCCTCCCGAACCACGAGTCATTGATCTCATTATCAGTATCCAGATAACAATAAAAAACCCAATAGGTATCAGCCAGCTGAAAACATCTCCAGTCCAGTTTCTTCTTGTTTCAGGGGTGAGCTCAATCCTGCTTTCCTTTTCAATTTGTTCCAGTTGAGCAGGTGATTTACCAACTGTATCACGCCTGAAACGCTTATCTTCCAACTCTTTGATGTTTGACTCAAAGGATTCAATGGTGATAAATTTCATTTTGTAATGTGGCCCTTCGCTCACATCTTTTCCCCATGATCCTTCGGCCACATCCTTATATGTAGTGTCTGATTTCAATAACTCAGGTTTGATAAATATTTCAGCATAATCCTTATTTACTACCAAAATCTTTTGATGATGATCCTGCATTACAATCTTTTCAAACTTTGTCCAGGTAATTTCTTCTATGGACTTGGGAGAGTTGAAAAAATACATCGCTATCAGAACAACAGCAATGATGATGTATATTGTGTAGAAATTAAATTTTTTGCCACCTGAAGGTTGTGGCATATTTCCTTTACTGTTTCTTCCGTCAGTATTACGTCTTTCTGTCATTTTGTCAGTGTTAGATTAATTGTCTTCAATACGTGATACAATGGCATCTGCCCACAAATCTTCCAGTTTGTAAAAATTTCTTGATTCCTCATTAAAGACATGTACAATAATATCTCCGTAGTCCATCAAAACCCATTCCATGTTGTTTTTTCCTTCTATATGAAGGGGATGCTGTTTTTGTTTTTTTCTCATTTCACGGTCAATATTATCAACAATCGCTTCTATCTGGGGTGATGAAGTGCCATGACAAATCACAAAACCGGAAAACAAAACTTCATTAAGACCCGAAAAATCAATAACCACAATGTCTGCTCCCTTCTTTTCACGTATTGCATCAACAATCACTTGTGTATCCATACTTTTATTTTTAACTCTGCAAAGGTAGTATAATTCATTTATATATTCTTAAATTAACATTATAAATCAATCAAGATCTGCGCCGGCTGATTTTTTTCTACATTGTTCTAAAATCATTAATTTTGCATGTATGATGAAAAGAAAAGCTCATTTTGTTTTTGTTGAGCAAACCGAATCCACAAATGTGTATTTGCAAAAACTCCTGTTCACAGATGAACCGGAGCAGTTTACAGTTGTATGGACTGATAATCAGACCAAAGGGAAGGGACAGGGAAATAATAAATGGGTGTCTGAACCAGGCAAAAACCTTACTTTTTCACTTCTGTTTAAAACAGAGAATATGCCTCCGGAAAATTTGTTTATTATTAATAAAAGCATTGCTCTGTCTCTTGTGCAGTATCTGAATAAACAATATCAGCTCGATGCTGCTGTTAAGTGGCCCAATGATATTATTGTGAGCAACATGAAAATTGCAGGGATACTCATTGATAATTTTTTTGTGGGTGAACATATTTTTTGCATTATCGGAATTGGGATTAATATCAATCAGACCGAATTTCAATCAATGCAACTGCCGGCTGTTTCTTTAAAAAATATTATGGGAAATGATTACATCATCAAACAATGTCTTAACCAACTGACAGAAATTTTAATCAGTAATTTAATTAAAACCGAATCGGAAGACAGAAATATCATTGTAGGGGATTATGATGAGTATTTGTTATTCAGAAATATTGAGCGGAGTTATATGTATAACAACTGCAAAGTGACAGGTGTAATTGAAGGTGTGAACAATTCAGGGCAACTGGTTTTTAGAAACAGTCTCACTGGGAAAACTGATTTTATTGATCACGGAAATTTTGGCTATAATTTGTAAAGAAAAATGAAACCCATTCGAAGCTCACTCAATATTGTTCTGATGATTTTATATATTGTGCTGTATCTTATTGCTCCGGCAGTGTTTCTCTTTTTAGGTTTGGACAGAGTTGAAATGCATGGATTTTTCAGAGTAACATATGCTTTTGCCGGAATAGGGATGTTGTTTTTTATTATCAGTGGAATGGTGCTGATTTTTAAATATTTTCCTCACAAAACCACAAGGAGTTTACTGATAATCATGCCGGTTGTTTTGAATTATGTGTTGTATTTTGTTTTCAACAGGACTGATGATTTTCTGAATATCTTCATAATAAACTCATCAATTGTGTTTTCATCTTTGGTGTTTTCAATATTCATATCCACATTTCTTATTCCCTGGGATGCAGAAAAATCATTGAAGAATAAAGAAGAAACTTCCAATCTCAAATCATTAAAAGATAATTTGCGATATTTAAAAAAGAACCCAGTGCTATGGATAAGTTTTGCTGTGTTTTTGCTGCCTCTTATGGCAGCCGTTCATTTTTTTTCAATGGGTTTGATTTTGGTTTTTTCAGGACAATTGCAAATTGAAACAATAGTATCAGTGATTTTGTTTGTTGCTGCATTTTCAAATGTCAGTGTATTTCACATACGTGAAACAATGAAACATTTTTTGGATAAGGATTGATTAAAAAAAAATCGGACAACAAAGGGAAAATCTTATTCAAATACTTTTGTTGTTGAAAAAAAATTATATTTGCTGAATATTAACAAAAAACCATTGAGTTATGAATATCGTACCAAATAATCAGACTGTAGAAAAATGTTTAAAACAAAGGACTTATTATATTGACTTCTATCAAAGAGAATATGTCTGGGAAAAGGAAATAGTTCAGATTTTACTAGATGATATTTTTTATACATTTGATATTTCCTATGAGGAACATAAAGATAAAGATATTTGCCCAGAAGTATTGGCAAAGTACAATTGGTACTATTTGAACATATACATTACGAATCATATTCAAGGAAAAGAATATATTGTAGATGGACAACAACGCTTAACAACACTCACATTAATAGCTATAAAGCTATTGAAGATTGCAACACAGAATGAGAGCTATTTTGAGAATATCATTGATAACTTGAAGGATTGTATTTATGGAAAAGATAAATTCAAGGGAAAAATCTTTTGGCTTGACAATGAAAAAAGACAAGGGGTAATGGAAAAATTGCTAAAGGATGATTTAAAAGCAGAAAAGTTTAAGAATGCAACTGAAGAGAATATCTTCAACCGATATAAAGATGTTTCAAAATATATTGATGACAAGAAAATGAGCAAAGAAAAAATACAATCATTTATTATGTATTTTTTGGAGAGGCTTGTTCTTGTTGAATTAAAAATTGAAAAAGATGATACTCCTATGGTTTTTGAAGTAATAAATGATCGTGGGGTGGCACTCAAGCCTTTTGAAATTTTAAAAGGGAAACTCATTGGAGCATTAGAAAAGGACGATACTGAAAAATATAGTTTATTGTGGGAAGAATCTCTGGAAAGAATACGCGGAATCGAAGATGACTTTTTTACAGATTATATAAAAGCTAATTTTATATTCAAACGGAATGCGGATATTGAAAAATTAATAAATAATCAATACCACAGATATATTTTTGAAGCAAATGAAATTGGAGATAGCCTGAAGTTTAGAAAAAAAGATGAAAACCACAATCATAATATCAAAAAGTTTATTGAAGAAAATCTCACCTATTACAGTGAGTTATATGCCAAAATTCGAAAAAACGAAAATACATTTCTAAGTTACAATAATAATATCAATGCATTATCTGGACAATATCAGAATATTATTTCTGCCTGTGAAATACATGATAGAAATGAGGATGAAAAAATTGATACAATCGCTAAAGAAATTGACAGATTATATGTGCTGTTACGATTGAACGGGATTTATGACAGCAATAATTATCAGGAAATTTCCTACGATCTGAATAAAGAACTAAAGGATTGTGATATAGTAGATTATAGGGGGAAATTCAACAATTGTATTGAAAATAGAATAAGGGAAGTCAGAAATTTAAGTGAAATTACTTCCTTACTGGATTATGAAAGATTTAAAACCAGAGGATACGATAACATAGACAGAAGAGCATTGAGATATTATTTTGCCAGAGTAGAAAAATACATCTGTGAGTCAATAGGCAAAGAAATTGAAAATGATGTATATTATATTTCAACAAAGACAGGTCATAAATCGGGGTATCATATTGAGCATATTTTTTCGAGGAACAATCAGAATATGAAGTATTTCAAATCCGAAGAAGAATTTGAAAACCAAAGGAATAGATTGGGTGGGTTATTGCTATTATATAACATGGATAATATCATTTCCAATAATGAAAAATATTACAAAGGGAAAAGAAAAACATACTCGAATGGGTTGTATTGGGGAAGAACATTAATTGATACATTTTATCATAAAAGCAATTCACGTTTTCATGATTTCAATAAAAAATTCAGATCAGAAACAGGGATAACTTTTAAAGAAATTTCTGTTTTTGATGTAAAAGCACTTGAATACAGGAGCAGGCTTTTGTATGAAATCACCAAGAAAATTTGGCCAATCGAGAAATAGGAATATCCTAAATAGCTTTGGGTTGTTTTTTATCTGGCACAAACGGAGCGGTGGAGGCGGTTGGAGCGAAGTGTCTTTTTGTTTAGTGTGTTTGGAAAAGCTCTTTGCAGGCATTATGAAGCCCTTCAATATATAACATGAAAATTACTCGAAATAATGACTGCAATGTGCTTTAGCAGGGTGGGATTACAAAAAGTGTGACAGAAAAAAACAACAGAAGCGTTGGCGTGGGAAGTAGGGGGAAAAAGACCATGCAAGCCCCGTTTTTGTTCACCCAAAAGAAAAATTATTATGGCAGAACATTACTGAAATCAAGCGAGAAAATTCATTACTATAGCCTCATAGGGTGACAAAATAAGGGGCGGGGATTTTTACCCCACGAGGAAAAAGCAATAAAAAGTATTTCTACTTAATTGAGTTTATAAAATCTTTTTTTAAATCAGGAGAAGGATTCAAACAATCTTTTAGCGAAGTCCATAAATTAGAATTCACTTTATTTTCATCATACCTCCTAATTGCCATTGCTAATAATTTGCAGAATTTCAAATTGTGAACATTTTTATCACCGTTACTATTAATGTAATCCATAATTACATTACCATTTTCCTTATCTATATTAGAAGGACGATACTTCATACGAGAAAGGGAATTTGAATCAACTATCATATGACAAATTTCATGAATAATAATTATGTCTATGACTTTTTTTTGTTTTCTTAATAAACTTGAATGAACAGCGAATACATCAAAATTCCCCAGAAAAGAAATTTTAAAACAGGAATTTCTTTTATTCGAATCAATGATTGCTTTTTTTAATCTTTCAACAGTTGAATAATATGCTATAAAAAAACTATTATCACTTTCTTTTAAATCAAGAAATTTAACAAAATCAATCATATTCTGATTAAATTCAAAAAAGAAATGTTCAATGGTTCTTTTCTTATATTTAGTAGAATATCTCAATCCGATTATCTTCCTATTTTTTTTCAAAAGGTAATTATCTAAATCAAAACCGAATATTTTGGTGAGAATGTTATTGATACTTGATTCAAAATCTTCTTTATTCATACAGAGTTTCATTTACTTAAACTAACCTCCAAAAATCACAAGTAAAAAATCAGTTTCATCAAAATATAAAACGCCATATTTCGCTAATGCAATGCGGAATTTATGATTTTCTTTCTTTATATCCAAAACTTCATGAATATGATATTTAGGCAAAACCACAGGATATCCTAATCTTAAATCACATGGGTTAAGTCTTTTGCAGGTTTGTTTTGAACCGTTTAAAATTGTTTTAATAGAAATGGCATTTTTGCAAAAAGGACATTTCCAAGTCAAATTAACTTGAAAAAATTCAAAATCAATCTCACATTGATTGCACCTATATTTTTCATTGATGTGAGGAATAATCATAAAAAAAAATTTAAAATTTATAAACAGATGGCATTTGCTTGTAATTCACTCCATCTAATAAACTCCCAGCTTTCTTTTTGTTTGTACCCCCCCATTGCTTGAAGAAGAACGGGATATCCAATTTCTGACATTTGTCTCTGATTTCAATGACCCATTCTTTTTGCATTGGCCTTGCCCCTGGGCCAGATTCACCACCAACAATTACCCAATCAATACCTTTCAGATTGATTTTACTCATTGATGACAGAAGTGGTTCGCAAGACAGGAATTTAATCTTTGCACCTGTGTTTTTTAATAATTCTATTCGATCATAATGCTTGTTGTTTTCAACTGTAACACCCATCCAAATATTCTCTGTCCATGTAAATTTATCCGAATGTTTTTCCAGAATATCTGCTCTTTTGGTAAGTACCTGAAAAACATGTTGCGGATTTTCATTCATTACTTTAAATACTTTATTAATGAAGCTGACAGGTATATCTTTATGGAATAAATCACTCATGGAGTTTACAAAAGCTATTCTAGGTTTACGCCAAGAGTATGGTTCCTGCAATACTTCATCGTGTAACGTTAATTTGAAACCATTGCAATATTTTTTCTGCCCCATAGCCTTTAGTCTTTTTGCCATTTTTTCAGCATAGCAGTGTAAACACCCATCAGATATTTTTGTACACCCTGTTGAAGGATTCCATGAAACCTCAGTCCATTCTATTTTAGTTTGTGCCATTTGTTTGTTTTAAGTATAATATCGAATCGTCATTCAGTTTTCCAGTATTTTTCACATCTATAAATGAAATTTTATTATTATCGTATAATTCTTTGACAGCCTTTTTAAAATCAGATTCCTTAAACTTCATGAAGTCTGATATTATTATTTTGTGCCAAATTCTAATTCTTGACAACTTTTCTGATTCAATTATTTCAAGTATTTTCTGTTTCAAATCACTATAATAATTTGGAGGAAGAGATAGATCCATGTAATCATCTTCAAACAATGTTTGTTTGTAGTTGCAATTCCATATATGCTTATAATAAGCATCGAACATAATGTTGTTGAGTAAAACGACCGTATCAATGTGTCTTGAAGCAAAAATCAGAAAATATTTCAGGACTGAGCCAGGGCCTCTTTCATAAACAGGACAATATCCTACATATTCAATATCTTTTTGCAGAAGGCTTTTATATTCATTTATTGCTCCAAAAATCTGCTGATCGCATGAAAGTCTTTCATTAAAAAGATATTTTTTCCAGTAATCTCCCCCCAGAGATTCAGATAGAGAATGATGTTTGCCTCGGATTTGCGGAGTATCTTTTTCATATTGTGATTTGGCAGATAGCCTGTGTATTGCACTCACATTAATATTTAACAAGAGTTCAGTACTGAATCTTTTATCCCTTTTTAGGTACGGAAGAATATCAGCGTAATTAAATCCAGATATACCAAATTGATCAAGATATACAAAAACTGTCTGATCATCAATAATATCAAATATTCTTTTCAGAGCTTCTTCGGCTGTAGAATTTAAAGTAATTGCAACACCCTGATCAATGCAGTTCTTTAAGTGATTTGTAAGAATTTCATGGTGTTCAGGGTCTTTATTCACAAGAAATGCTTTATACCTGAAAGGAACATTTTCTTCTGCAATATCACAAATAAAAATAGGAGACCCTTCTGAATTATCATCAAAAACACCAGGGCCAGCAAAACCGTCAATAATTAAAATGTTTTTGTTGAGAAATTTTACTTTTTTTAAGTAAGGTGGCAAATAATGTTTTAATATTTGGTCTTTCAATAATGACCAAGGCCTTTTGCCAAGGAAGAAATCATCTTTGCCTGAACAATTATTTACCATAGTTACAATTCTCCTTTAAATGTTCTATCTAACAAACTTGCTTTTAGTGCTTTTAAATATATCAGTTTTGAATGAAGTTTTTCCGTCATTAAAAATGATTTTGTAGAAAGTGAAATAATCTTATCTATTGTAGCCTGCTGTTCCTTTCTTGGCAGAAATTTAATTTTCCAATCAGATAAAAACTTGGCAGGAACTCTTTTTAAACCAGATGAACCAGTAAAGTTTCGAACACCTTCCTTTTTAAAACTTGCTGTCATAACAGAAAAATATATCCATTCTGGCATAACATCTTTGGTAGGACGTAACACATGAAATTCAGAAGAACCAAAACCAATTTTGTTTCTGAGATTAGTTGCAATACCTGCCTTTCCGTTCTCAAAACAAGGTGTTACTTTAGCCAGCAGAACATCTCCATCCTTGAAATATGTGTAGCCAGAATAAGCATCCTGTAATTTTATTTGTTGTATCGCTTCAAAATAAATTTTATGCTCCTTTAAATCTGTCATGGGCAGAAATGACACAACCATTGATTTATCACATGATGCTACTTCAGATTTTTTCGGATTTATAATACATAATTCACCAAGTGGAGTATCACCATCCCCGAAAACATCATCCAAAACACTGGCTATCAAATTTTCTGATACAATAATATTCTCCTTCACCAGTTCAATGGCTTTGTCAATTCTTTCAAAAAGCGCATCAAGTTTGGCGACAATGCGGTGTTGTTCGGGGAGAGGGGGAAGAAAAAGTTTAATATTGGCAAGCTTTGTGCCATTTACATTTGGCTGAGCAGAACCAAGTTCTGCATCACGTATCTGTATCCAATATAATGGGCTTTGAAAAAACAAATAAAGAAATTTCGAGTTTACTTTTTGTGTATCTGGAATAATCCGTATTAAATATGATGCAAAAATTGAATTTACATTTTCAGCAAACAAAAAAGATTTCCCAACTGTCCCACCAGTTCTTGCAAAAAGAATATCACCAGTTTTCAATTCATAATTGGGAATATCTTTATCACTACAATCACAAAATGGAACTGAGCTCCAATTAACCTTGCCATTTTGAATATCTGTTATACGTAGATAAAAATGACTACCTGAATTAACGACTTTGCCAGTGTAGCCATATTGAATTTTTAAAGCAATATCATTCACATTACAACACTGCCAATTAATAAAAGACATCCTATTTGTCATATCCGTTAATTAAAATATCTTCAATTTCAATTAATAATCCATTAATGGACTGGTCATTTCTTTTCAGTTTATCCAAAATTACAGAAGGCGATAAATGTTCAACAGCCTGTTGTTTATTGGGATTTTTTGCTGAGAGGTCATATTCTTTTATATCTGCAACATTCACTACCCATGAATTAATAGTTGAAGGTCTTGCATTATAGAGATCAACAAAATCCTGCATGTGTTCCCATGTGATGGGTTTATTCTTTGTGAGTTTTTGAGGAGGGTTTACTTCGTAATACCATATGTCGGATGTTGAGCCTGTGCGCTCAAAAAAGATGATGTTGGTCTTAACCCCGCTATATGGCAGAAATACACCTGCTGGTAAACTTACAATGGTATGCAGATTGAAATTTTCAAGCAGTTCTTTTTTTACTGATGCAAACGCATTGTTGGTTTGAAATAACACCCCTTCGGGAACAATGACGGATGCTTTGCCCCCAAGCTTCAGCATTTTCATGAAATGTTGCAGAAATAATAATTCCGTGGCATTGCTTTGTATTGGAAAGTTTTGCTGAATCTGTGCTTTTTCTTTGCCACCGAAGGGAGGGTTTGCTACTATAATATCATGTCGTTCTTTTTCCTGAATGTCCCTTATGTTTTGAGTGAGTGTATTTAGTTTAAAAATATTCGGGCTTTCGATGCCATGGAGAATCATATTCATTACTCCCATTACATAGGCAAGGGGTGTTTTTTCGTTTCCGAAAAAAGTGTCCTGTTGTAATGTTTGCCAATCAGAAGTTGAGAGTTTTTCCCTTCTCCCAGGTGCAGTCATATACATATAGCTTTCAACAAGGAAGCCTGCGCTACCTGTGGCACCATCATATATTGTTTGTCCTACCTGGGGGTTAAGTGCCTGTATCATTGCTTTAATTACAGGACGGGGTGTATAAAATTCACCAGAATTGCCCCCATCGCTTCCCATTCCTTTTAGCAGGTTTTCATAAATGTGGGAAAGTTCGAATAATTCTTCGTGGTTCTGAAAGTCAAGTGTATCAATGATATCAAGGATTTCCCTTAATGTATGTCCAGATGCAATGCGGTTGTCGAGAAATTCAAAAATTGCACCTATCTTATATCGAAGGCTTTTGAGGTCGGTGCTGTTAGTTTTAAATTTTTTCAGGAATGGAAATAGCTCTGTATTTACATAATCACGCAAATCATCACCTGTAAGAGCTACTTTTTTGTCAGTATTCCCTTTTTGATCTTTGGGACATGCCCAAAAAGACCAACGGTGTTTATTGTCAATTACGTACGAATAAGCCTGATTTGATAATATTGCTTCATCGTTTTTGTTTTCTTCATAATCATTGAGGAATTTCAAGAATAAAATCCATGAAATCTGCTCTGTATAGTGCATTGCTCCACTGATTCCATCATCTCTGCGGAGAATATCTGTAATACGGTCTATTTTGGGTTGTAGGTTACTCATTTTTTACTTAAATAATTTTTTATTCATTTCTTCCAACTCAGACACTAATTTTCCAAATTCAGTAGTCTCTTGAGGTGTTCTTTCTAGATTTTTATTTTCTAAGAAAATTTTTCTATCATATTTTTCAGTATAACTATCACTAAAATGAAGTTCGAGGGCATTATGTTTTAATTTATTTATTTCTGTAATTAATGTATTATGCTCAGTTCTAATTTGCACCAAATGCGCTTTTTCATTAGTGGTTAAAGAATTAAACCTGCTTTGATAATCAGTAATTTTAATGAGTAATTGATTACCGCTAATAGTTTTTTCTTTAATTTCATCTATAATTTTATTTATATCTGGATTCATATTATTTATTTTTTAACCTGCTTTATATATTGCTTCCTGTAATAAGTAAAATGCTTCAATCAGCTTTTCAGCACTACCGAAAAGTTTTGAGGCGTCTTTTGGAGTGCCCAGATTATGGAGTTTGATGAGTTCCCCCAATTTCTGGCGTTTGAGTTCTTCGATATCATCTTTTTCATAACGGGTAAGGATGAACCTTAGAAAATCTTTTGCTTTCAGATTCTGGTACACATCAAAGAATTTGTCTTTCTGTGCTAACTCAACACGTTTATGTCGTGTGAGCATTTCATTGCTGAAACTCAAATAAGACAGTACATCGAAAATGTCACAATCTTTGGCATTCAGTAAATCGCGCAATGTGTCTAACTGTTCCCTGTCGAACCCTTCGAGTTCCAATCTTTTAAGGATTTCCTCCCTTTTGTCTGGGTTAGCCCAGTTTTTACGAAGTTCTTCTTCGGTTTGATAGAGGTTGGGAACAAAGCCAATTAATTTTTCAAGGAATTCTTTGGCAGTCAGAGGTTTGCCATCAGCATCAATGTACCTGATTTCAACGTTTGTAACTTTCAGCACTCTGCCATTGGATAGTTTTACTACAACTTTATCAGGTCTTGGGGGCTTGGTCGTACCATTTTCACCTCCTTCAGTTTTTCCTTCAGTATTTCCACCTTTCCCTCCAACAGAACCACCATCATCACCAGTATCATCATTGTCATCGTTATCAGGTGGGCCGTCCCAATCTTCATCATAGAAATGATTGGAAGCACCAGTGAAATCAATGATTGTAAAGAAATCTTTGCCATCGAAAAGACGTGTACCCCTTCCGACAATCTGCTTAAACTCAACCATTGATTGAATTGTACGGGCTAAAACAATGTTCCTGACATTTCGGGCATCAACTCCAGTTGTGAGCATTTGAGACGAGGTAAGAATTACGGGAATATCTTTGTCGTTGTCCTGGAATCTCTCAAGCAACTGTCTGCCAATATCGCCTTCATCGCTGGTGACACGGACACAGTAATGAGGGTCTTTGACTGATTTATGTATGTTAATCATGTCACGCATCGTGAGGGCATGTTGCTGATCAACACAGAACACAATGGTTTTGTCCATGGTATTGATGTGTTCCAGTATGGTTTTTGCCAAAAGTTCAGTCCTTTGTTTAATGATGATGTTTCTTTCAAAGTCGTTGATGTCGTAGCGTTTCTTTGTGTGTTTGCCGTATACTACTTTATCATCATTAACAACAATGTACTCATCAATATTCGTGGTGATACGCTTAACTTTATAGGGTGTGAGAAAACCATCATTAATTCCCTGTTTAAGAGAGTACTGATAAACAGGTTTGCCAAAATAATTGTATGTATCAATATTGTCATCTCTCTTGGGTGTAGCAGTCATTCCCAGATGTACTGCTGATGCAAAGTAATCAAGGATGTGTCTCCAAGTACCTTCTTCATTGGCTGATCCCCTGTGACATTCATCAATTATCACCAAATCAAAGAAGTCAGGAGGATATTTTTTGTAGTACCCACCAATGTTTTCCTTTTCGGCAATTGCCTGATATATTGCGAAGAAAATATTTGCATTTGTCGGAACAACACCCCCTCGCCTTCTGATTTCATCACCATCAATTTTAACCAAATCCTTTTCGAAGGGGTTAAAAGTGTTTATTGCCTGATCAGCCAAAACGTTACGATCCGCAAGAAACAGAATTTTGAGCCTTCTCTCAAGAGCATCCAGATTCCACCGAGCATGAAACAGTTTGTAAACAATCTGATAAGCGATAAAAGTTTTACCTGTGCCCGTTGCAAGTGTGAGCAGGATTCTTTTTTTTCCTTCTGAGATTGCTTCAATTACTTTATCAACTGCAATAATCTGATAGTATCTTGGTTTATTTGTGCCGTTTAAATCAAATGGTTGCTCAGTTAACTTTTGCAATGTCTGAGTGGTTTCAGACATTACTTTTTCGTATAGTTCATCAGGAGAAGGAAATTTTTCTACATAATCTCCCTTTCCAGTATTGCAATCGAATTCATAATGTTGTTGACCATTTGTTGAATACACTAAACGAACATTCAGATCACTGGCATAATCTATTGCCTGTTGTAGTCCTTCTGTAGGGTGCTTATCATATGCCTTTGCTTCAACAATAGCAAGATTGACATTTTTGTTTTTTAGCAGATAGTCCACTTTTTTAGGCTTCCCCCTTTTGTTGCCGAATAACTTACGTCCATCTGTGTAAAAATACTCACGATGAATATTATCCATCAACCAACCACACTGAGCCAGGAATGGGTCAATGAAATTGGCTCTTGTGTCTGCTTCTGTGTAATGTCTATGGTCCAAATTAATCAGATTTAACTCATTATCGCAACAAACAAGTGCGAAAATAAAATAACACACAAAGATATTAAAAAAATGTAATTTATCTACGAAAAAATTAAAAAAATGGAAATATATAACACTAATTTTTTTTTTTTTTTAAGCAAAATTTTTTAACTATATATGGAAAAGGGGGGGGGGAATCAATAAAAGTTTTTAATTATTTAAAAAAACAACAAAATATTTTCAATAGAAAATGAGAAACCTCATTCGAACGTTCTCTCAACTCAAATCTTTCTACACTTTGTTCCCCGAAACTTCAGTTAAGGGGAACTTATTCTCATTCTGTTTCTCATTTTTCATTCCCCGAAATCCGAAGGATAAAGGGGACACTGTTTCTCATTTTAATCATCTGAGATTATTAACATCATATGAAGTACAAAAGTATTAGTGTTTTTTATGTATATGAAGAAGAAGCAAGTTAGAATGAGAATGACAAACAGAATGAAGTAAAACAAAATGAGAAACATTATTTTAATTCTGTTTCTCATCTAATCATCTGAGATTATTAACATCATATGAAGTACAAAAGTATTAGTGTTTTTTATGTATATGAAGAAGAAGCAAGTTAGAATGAGAATGACAAACAGAATGAAGTAAAACAAAATGAGAAACGTCATTCTCATTCTGTTTCTCATTTTGTTTTGTACCCAGAGCGGGACTTGAACCCGCACGACCTCAACGGTCACAGGATTTTAAGTCCTGCGTGTCTACCAGTTCCACCATCCGGGCGTTCCTGCAAAAAAAACCTCTCAGCGTTTTTGAGAGGAGTGAGCGAAAGACGGGACTCGAACCCGCGACCCCGACCTTGGCAAGGTCGTGCTCTACCAACTGAGCTACTTTCGCTTTTGGTGTTGCAAAATTAAAGTTTTTTTTAATTCATATAAATTTTTTTTCAAAATTTTTAATCAAAAATAATTCAAAGCAAAGCGACACAATCTATAAATCGATGTCTTTCAATACTTTAAAATTAAAAAAAAAATTACTATCTTTGTAGGTCAAACCCGATGCAACCAATTTGCATCATATGTTTAAATCGAAGTAGAATTTAGAAAATATCATATTATGAGCTTATCAAACACAGATTTTTTGTATAAACCAAGACACTACAGGGATATTCCGCTATTTAAAGATGTAAGCAGGGAAGAGTGGAATGACCCAAGATGGCAGTTGAAAAATGCAATACGTGACCCTCAGCAATTAAAGAAAGTGATTAAGCTTTCAGACAAGCAGCTGAAAATGATTGTTCAAACCATTGATACAATGAGGAAGGAGGGAAAAGAACCTTTGCGCATTACTCCATATTATGCTTCTCTCATGCAGGAAGATGTGTTTCATCCCAAAATGCTTGAGGGAGAACGAGAAGAAGAACGCCTTGATCCGATTTTCTGGCAAAGTGTACCCACACCTGCTCACACATTTTATCCTGATGCTGCAGAGGAGGAGTCCATGTCCGAAGGATCAAGGAGCTATGGGTCTGTTTATCAGAGATATCCAAATAGAGTAGCATTCTTTGTTGGCTCCAATACAAATTGTGCAGCTTATTGCACTCATTGTCAAAGAGCCAAATCCCTTGATAAAGATTCAACCGTGTCAACTGAGGATATAAAAAAAGGCTTGTTTTATATAGGCCTCAATACAAATATTGATGAAGTGCTTGTGACCGGAGGTGATGCTTTGCAAATTAATAAACAGCTGCTGGCCTCAATACTTTCAGAACTGAGTAAAATAAAACATATCAGAGTTATCAGAATAGCAACACGAGTTCCGGTTGTGATGCCCATGGGCGTAACAGATGAATTGCTGGAGATTATTAAAAACAATGCAAACAAATTCAATGATGGTCCAAAAAAATATGTTTATATCATGACTCACCTGAATCATTATCAGGAAGTGACAGAAGATTTTCGTTTATGCATGGAACGTATTCATGACCATGGTTTTACCCCCCGCAATCAAACGGTGATGTTGAAACATGTGAATGCATATTACCGAACTCTGGCAGAAACTTTCAGGCGGATGTTTTGGGCAGGTCTTCATCCTTATTACCTGTTGCAATGTCATAAAGAAAAAGGTATTGTGCATTTTATTACGCCCATTCAGGTTGGGAAAATTTATATGAAGCATCTTCAGGGTTGGTTGTCAGGAACTGTTCGCCCCAATTATGCTTCAAATGTTGAAGGTGGTGGAGGGAAAGTTTTGCTTATGCCATCAGGGCATGATACGCTGAATCTATTGCCAGATCTTGAGGCAAAAAGAAGCAAGCCCTATGCAAGAGTAAAAACCTGGGATGGCAAGGTGTTTTCTGATTATGAGGCACTTGGACGTTGTCCCAAGCCTGAATTTGAAGAATCTGTAAAAATAATGGATGAATTTATCGGTCGTACTGGTGTGTATCAGCCCAGTCTCATACTTACAGATCCTGAAGGAAAGAGGATGCATGCAACAAATGTAAGGTTTCCGGATTTATACAATGAAAGAAAATCTCAGATTCTGGATTATGACTCACAGGGGGATGATGGATTGCCATGGTCAAATCCAGCTCTTATCACTGATTTTCTTGACAAAGAATACAAAAAAAGCAAGTAATAACGTCATAAATCTATTGGGTTTTTCTATTGAAATTTTATTGACATTATAATAAAATCAAACATGGTTTTTTTATTTAATTTTGCAGCTCTGATAAATCAATTAAATAATTATAAAAATAATAACACAAGAAAATGAGAACAGTTAAACGCGTTTACACATTCGGAGACAAAAGAGCCGAAGGAAAAGCAGACATGAAGAACCTTTTGGGTGGCAAAGGAGCCAATCTTGCTGAGATGAATCTCATCGGAGTACCTGTTCCTCCGGGATTAACTATCACGACTGAAGTCTGTACTGAGTACAATGAACTTGGTAAAGAAAGAATTATTGAAATACTATATGATGATGTCCGTGATGGAATCAGAAATATGGAAAACATTATGGGAGCAAAATTTGGAGATTCTGAAAATCCTTTGTTGCTTTCTGTTCGTTCGGGAGCACGTGCATCCATGCCCGGGATGATGGATACAATTCTGAATCTGGGATTGAATGATGTTTCAGTTGAAGGTATTGCCAAAAAATCAGGAAATGAACGTTTTGCATGGGATTCATATCGTCGTTTTGTTCAGATGTTTGGGGATGTGGTTTTGGGAATGAAACCCGAATCCAAAGAAGATCATGATCCTTTTGAAGAGATTATTGACCATATGAAAGAAGAAAAAGGAGTTGAACTGGATACAGATCTCACAACTGATGATTTGAAAGAACTGGTAAAACGCTTTAAAGAAGCTGTAAAAAGAAATACAGGCAAAGATTTTCCAACAGATCCGTGGGAACAACTTTGGGGTTCTGTCATCGCTGTGTTTGAAAGCTGGAACAATGAAAGAGCTACTTTGTACAGAAGATTAAATAATATTCCTGCAGAATGGGGAACAGCTGTGAATGTGCAGGCGATGGTGTTTGGAAATATGGGACAATCAAGCGGAACTGGTGTTTGTTTTACGAGAGATTCAGCAACAGGAGAAAATATTCTTACAGGGGAATATTTGATGAATGCACAGGGTGAAGATGTTGTTGCCGGAATTCGTACCCCTCAGCAGATTTCCATTGAACAATCAAAAAGATGGGCAAAACTGGCACAGGTTTCTGAAGAAGATCGCAGAGAAAAATTCCCGTCTCTTGAAGAAGTGATGCCCGCTGCATTTAATGAACTTGTTGATATTTTAAAAAAACTTGAACTTCATTATAAAGATATGCAGGACATTGAGTTCACCATTCAGGAAGGCAAACTGTGGATGCTTCAAACCCGCAACGGAAAGAGAACCGGTGCTTCAATGCTGCAAATTGCAATGGATTTTTACAGGGAAGGATTAATTACCGAAAAAGATGCTTTAATGCGAATGGATCCTGCAAAACTTGATGAATTACTGCATCCTGTTTTTGATTTAACCGCACTGGCTCAGGCCACTCCAATTGCTAAAGGATTGCCTGCTTCTCCTGGTGCTGCCACTGGTCAGATTGTTTTCTTTGCTGATGATGCCGAAGAATGGTCTCAGCAAAACAAAAAAACAATTCTTGTAAGGGTTGAAACTTCTCCCGAAGATTTGAAAGGAATGAATGCTGCCGAGGGTATTCTCACTGCAAGAGGTGGTATGACAAGTCATGCCGCTGTGGTTGCACGCGGAATGGGAAAATGTTGTGTCTCAGGTGCCGGCGGAATCAACATCAACTACAAAGAACGCACAATGACTGCCAATGGCAAAGTTTACAGAGAAGGTGACTGGATTTCTCTCAACGGAAGTTCGGGCGAAGTTATTGAAGGAAAAGTTGCTACAGTTGACCCTGAAGTAAGCGGCGATTTTGCATTGCTTATGGATATGGCTGAAAAATATACAAGAATGTCAGTTCGTACAAATGCAGATACTCCTCACGATTCACAGGTTGCACGTGATTTTGGGGCAAAAGGTATTGGACTTTGTCGTACAGAGCATATGTTTTTTGAAGGAGACAGAATTATTGCCATGCGCGAAATGATTCTGGCATCTGATGAAGCCGGAAGAAGAAAAGCCCTTGACAAACTGCTTCCTATGCAACGTGAAGATTTTGAGGGTATTTTTGAAGCAATGAACGGTTTTCCAGTTACAATTCGCCTGCTTGACCCACCTTTGCATGAATTTGTGCCTCATGAAGAAGCCAATCAGAAAGAACTTTCTGATGCCATAGGAATTTCTGTTGAAGTAATTAAGCAAAAAATTCATGATCTTGAAGAAATGAATCCTATGCTTGGACACAGAGGTTGCCGTCTTGGAAATACATATCCTGAAATTTCTGAAATGCAGGCAAGAGCAATCATTGAAGCTGCTCTCAATTGTAAAAAACGCGGTATCAAAGCCATTGCCGAAATTATGATTCCTCTTCCCGGTACTTTGAAAGAATTGAAAATGCAGGAAGATATTGTTAGAAGCACAATCAATAAAGTTTTTGCTGAATACAATGATACAGTTGAATATTTGTTCGGAACTATGATTGAAGTGCCTCGTGCTGCTCTCACTGCCAATCAGATTGCTGAAAGTGCTGAGTTTTTCTCATTCGGAACAAATGACCTGACCCAAATGACATTTGGTTATTCAAGAGATGATATCGGAAAATTTATCAATATCTACCTTGAAAAAAACCTGCTTAAACAGGATCCTTTCCAGGTGCTTGATCGTGAAGGTGTTGGACAACTGGTGAAAATGGGAGTTGAAAAAGGTCGCCAAACCAAGCCGGATCTGAAGATTGGTATCTGCGGTGAACATGGCGGTGATCCTTCATCTGTTGAGTTCTGTCATATGGTGGGAATGGATTATGTGAGCTGTTCTCCCTTCAGAGTTCCCATTGCAAGAGTGGCTGCGGCTCAGGCGGCATTGAACTATCCTGATGGTGAAAAAAAAAACTAACTCAGGATCAGCCTGAAACTTACAGGTGTAAAAAGTGTAATAAAATTGTCGTTGATGCAAAAAAATGCAAACACGATTCAGATAAAAAAGACAAAAAGTCTGACAAAAACAAAAAATCAGGCAAAGGCAAAAAAGCCCGCAAAGGCAAAAAATAATTGCTTACAATTTTTTATGAAAAGGCATTCGGTTGAATGCCTTTTTTGTTAGCTTTGATATTATTGTGCGAAGGGCTTTAGCCCTGAGCTAATAAAAAAATTGTATCCGATACAATTAAAAACAAAATTATTAATAGCAACGGGCTTCAGCCCGTAGAAACCTTAATAATGAAATCCTTTGTATTGTGTCGGACAACAAATTCTTGTAAATTCGAGTATTTATAGCTAAAAAAAACTACGATATTTTTAACTGCTCACCACTAAAAATACCGTAATGTTTTAGCCACAAATCCACGAATATGTTGCGCTAAGCAATACAAAAAGCTCATGCTGAGGCTGTATCAAAACGCCCATTTTTTGATTTTCACCGACTTATTTGCCCCTTCCCTAAAGGGAGTAAGTCGCTGAAAATCAGCGCACACCCTAAAGTTGGGGCAATAATAATTTCCGGTAGATATTGGTTTTGAGACAGCCTCGCCTTTGGCTAGCATCAAAATCAACGGTGTTGATTTTGTGTTGTTTTAAATCATCTGCTTCAGAAAACAAGTTTCCTTTTCAGCTGATTCAAAACAATCATAGCCTTTTGTCTTGCCTGTATTTTGTGCAAACACAAAAATGCGTAAAGAATTCTATTGTGATTCGAAAGAACTTTTTTCTGCAAAAGCCATGTTTGGCAAAACAAATCTGAGCCATCAGATTTGTTTTCATACAGTTTAAAATTATGAAAGAGAAAGCTTGCTTTAGTCTATAATAATTTTAAACTGTATTATGGCTTTTGCAGAATCAACAAGATTATTCGTGAAAATCTAAAGGAATTCGTGGCTAAAAAAAAATTGCGCTGAGCAGTTACCGATATTTTAATTTGCGATGAGCAGTAACCAAAATTTTGTAATTTAGCCGTTGAAAAATTTTAACTATGAGTAAACGGATTTTAGTGACAGGTGGCGCCGGATTTCTCGGTTCGCACCTTTGTGAGAGACTTCTCAGTGACGGACATGAAGTAGTTTGTGTTGACAATTACTTCACCGGATCAAAAGGCAATATTGTTCATCTTCTTGACAATCCCTATTTTGAGTTAATCAGGCATGATATAACAATGCCAATTTTTCTCGAAGTTGATGAAATATTCAATCTTGCTTGTCCTGCATCTCCGGTTCATTATCAATACAATCCAATCAAAACAGTGAAAACATCTGTGATGGGTGCTGTGAATATGCTTGGTCTTGCAAAACGCATCAAAGCAAAAATTTTACAGGCTTCAACCAGCGAAGTATATGGCGATCCCGAAATTCATCCTCAGCATGAAGAATACTGGGGACATGTAAATCCAATCGGTCCTCGTGCATGTTATGACGAAGGAAAACGCTGCGCCGAAACTCTGTTTATGGGGTATCATCAACAGAACAATGTCAAAATCAAAATTCTGCGTATTTTTAATACCTACGGTCCCCGCATGCATCCAAACGACGGGCGTGTGGTTTCAAACTTTATTGTTCAGGCACTCAAAGGTGATAACATCACAGTGTATGGTGACGGTTTGCAAACCAGAAGTTTTTGTTATGTGGACGACCTCATTGACGGAATGATTCGTATGATGAAAACAGGTGATGATATCATCGGACCAATCAATATGGGCAATCCCGGAGAATTTACTATTTTGCAACTGGCTGAAAAAGTTATTGAACTTACTGGCAGCAAATCAAAAATTATTTATGAACCTTTGCCTTCTGATGATCCCATGCAACGCAAACCAGATATCACCAAAGCAAAGGAAATTCTTAAATGGGAACCAAAAGTTCAGCTAGAAGAAGGCTTAATAAGAACTATAGACTATTTCAGGGGAATCATAGAGTAAGCCGGTTATTTTATGCTTTAATTTGTTAAAAAACCATTGAACGGATAATACAATGAATACTTTTTCTGTTCTTATGAACTCACCCCCGAAAATTATAAAAGTTATGAAAAAGAAAAATTTTGTTTTTTTGTTGTTATTAGTGATGACAATTTTTGTCCATGCACAAACTGTGTATTTTCCCTATGAAAATCTAACTGGCTCCTATTTTAATGTGAATGACAGCATTAATTTTGAAGAAAGCTATAGCCAGTTACAATTTGATGCTGATTCCTTATGGCAGATTGGAAGTCCGGATAAAATATTATTTAACCAGGCATGGTCACCACCAAATGTAATAATCACTGATACAGTAGGCGCCTATCCCGATTCGGTCAATACATGGTTTTATCTGAAATACTATCCATGGTATGAAATGAATTTATTTGTTTCATTTAATCAGAGAGTTGATGTGGGAGAAGGGGACTCATGCATTGTTGAGTTTTCTGTAAATTCAACTGACTGGATGTCATTTCAGGAATTGAATTCGATGTTTTCAATGTTTGGATGGCCTCACCTGGGAACTTATGCAATAACAGATTTAGCAACAGAAAATACAGTGATTGCTGATAGTCTCACCAATCCTGTTTTTTCTGATACAACAACAGTATGGGAACAGCACTCATTTTGGTTTTTATATAATCTGGCAGTTAAAGATACTCAGTATTTTTTTACAGATAGTTTATATGTACGTTTCAGGTTTGTTTCTGATGAAAATTTTGCAAGTCAGGAGGGCTGGATGATAGATAATTTTTATATTGGGGATTGGAATATTAGCACTCCAGTTGAAGAATTTTACAGCAAAACAGAAATTGTTCTTATGCCAAATCCCTGTGACGGTAATGTTGAACTTGATTGTGCGAATTGTGTGTATCCCATTCATGTTCAATGTTTTGATTTGCTTGGCAAACTCATGTATGAAAAAAAATTGTTTGATAGAAAACTGGATGTAACCCATCTGCCCAACGGACAATATATTCTGCACTTTATTGATGCATCCAGTCAATACAACATATCCAAACTACTAATACAAAAATAATTTATGCCCAAAAAACTCATTCTTGTTACAGGAGCCAATGGTCAGCTGGGTCAGGAACTGTTCAGAATTTCTGAAGAAATCAAAGACCTGAAGATGATTTTTACTGATGTTGAACAACTTGATATTACCAACAATCGCCAGGTGCGATTAGCGATAACTGACATGAAACCTTTTGCGGTGGTTAATTGTGCCGCCTACACTGCTGTTGACAAAGCAGAATCGGAACCGGAGCAGGCTGCCAACATCAATGTGGCCGGTGCCGGTAGTTTGGCCGCCGCCTGTGCTATTAATGATACTTTGCTTATTCACATATCAACAGATTATGTGTTTGGAGGCAAGGGCAACACCCCGTATACGGAAGACAATCAACCTGATCCACAGGGAGTTTATGCCACAACCAAAGCTCAGGGCGAACAGGCTGTCATATCATCAGGATGCGATTATGCTATTATTCGTACATCATGGTTGTATTCTGTATTTGGAAATAATTTTGTAAAAACTATGATCAGGCTGGGGCAGGAGAGAGAGGAGTTGAAAGTGGTGAATGATCAGATTGGAAGTCCCACCAATGCACGCGATCTGGCTAAGGCAATAGTTCAGATATTGCTTCATCATGCATCTGAAGAGCCCATGAGGGAAATTTTTCATTTTGCCAATGATGGAGCAGTCAGTTGGTTTGATTTTGCAACTGAAATTATGAGTTTAGCAAAACTCAACTGCAAAGTTTTGCCAATACCAACTTCAGATTATCCTGTGCCTGCCCCTCGTCCTGCATACAGTGTGATGGATACGACAAAAATTCAGAAACAATTCAATATTGAAATCGCAGGCTGGAAGGAAAGTCTTCGCCTGTGTATCGGGGAGCTGAAAAAATAGTTTTTTTACTCTCCCGCAAGTATATATGCAAACATCAGAGGTGCCACAATTGTTGCATCACTTTCAATGATAAATTTGGGAGTATCCACATCCAGTTTGCACCATGTGATTTTTTCATTTGGAACGGCACCGCTATATGATCCATAGGATGTTGTACTGTCGGAAATCTGGCAGAAATAACCCCATAGTTTGCAGTCAATTTTCAAATCAAGCAATATGGATGGTACAACGCAAATTGTAAAATCACCGGCAATACCTCCTCCAATCTGATAGAATCCAATGCTTGAATCTTTTGTTGCTTCAAGGTACCAATCAATGAGAAAATCCATTAACTCTAGTCCGGTTTTCATTATTGTCAAAGTTTGAACTCTTTTCAATCTCACATCGGCAACAAAATTATTTCCCAGTGTGGAGTCTTCCCAACCGGGTACAAAAATTGGAAGATTTTTTTCACATGCAGCAATCAGCCACGAATTCTTAGGGTCAATCTGATACTCACCAGCAAGTGCACCACTTCGGATAAGCTGATACATATATTCATATGGAAAATACCGCTTGTTTTCCTGTTCGGCTTTATTGTAAAACACTCTCAGTTCTCTTTCAATCTTTCTCATTGCCTCCTCTTCAGGTATGCAGGTGTCGGTGACTCTGCTCAGCCCTTTGTCCATCAACTCAACTTCATCTGCGGGAGTAAGGTCACGATAGTGAGGAATCCGAACATAAAAATCATGCGCAACCAGATTAAACAAATCCTCTTCAAGATTTGCTCCTGTGCAGGTTATTGCATGAACCTTATCCTGCCTGATCATCTCAGCCAGAGTGATGCCCAGTTCGGCAGTACTCATTGCACCAGCAAGTGTAACCATCATTTTTCCGCCTGATTTCAGATGTTGTATGTATGCTTCTGAAGCATCAACAACAACAGCTGCATTAAAATGTCTGTAATTGTGTTTAATAAATCTCTGAACTGCTTTGTAATCCATGTTTTTGTCTTTGAAAGGTGATAGCTTCTGCAAAGATATGAAAAACTTATATTGAACTAAGGATTTACCTTTTCTTTCTTTTTGATTTGCGAGTTGCTTCAATGGGGTTTATGCTTCCAAACAGGTAGATTATTGTGCCATGATAGTCACGCTCATATAAGACAAGACAACCTGTTCCTTTGCAATTAAAAACACTGTCGGCATTTTCATAATCACATTGAAAATACTCAAGCAATTCATTGCCTCCAAATCCCGCATAACACTCAAAACTGATTTCTTTCTCTTTGTATTTGCCCTTAATTAACTTATCCACACTCATGGTGAAAATATATGATTGATGTGCTTTGTTAGTGGGAGTAACACTTATGAGAGTGCCTTCAAAAATAAGTTCGGGAAATTCACTTTGCTCATTTTGAGAAAAAGCAGAAAATTGTACCAAAATCATCGAAAGAATCAGTAATAAGTTTTTCATGCTAATTTTTTTTTGAATTGATATTTGAAGCAAAAATGCTGCCGTGTTTTCTTTAACTTTTTAATATTTATGTTTGTTAATGCAGTCGAATATATTCCAGGTTTTTTTGCATTTATTGAGCAAATTTCTGCTTTTTATGCTTTTTTTATTATAAATTAATTGAAACATGAATACTACTATTTGGATTGCATTACATTAGTCATTCTCTTCATAGTAGTATGAATAATCAATCCCCTTCATATACATGTCGCGGTCGTTGATTTTTGTGGTGAGTGCATTTTCTATGAGTGTTTTTAGTAATCTGGAATTGACTGGACTTTGAATCATTGCATTTATGTATTCATTCTTGCCTATTTTACTCCAATCTACGCATTTTCTGAGACGTTTTTTGAGTATCAGATCCAACCATATTCGGGTAGTTCTGCCATTGCCTTCCATGAAAGGATGTGCAATATTCATTTCCACATATTTTTTTACTATTTCGTCAATTGTATTTTCGGGCATTGATTCAATTTGTTTCAGGGTTTCACCCAAAAAGCGTGAAACGGCAAAATGAAAACCACCTTTTGAGATGTTCTTTTGTCTTATTTGTCCTGCAAAAGCATACAATCCGCCAAATAAATAGGCATGTATTTGTTGCAATCCTTTTGTTGTGCCAACCTCTAAGCTATTGATAAATGAACTTTCAAACAAGGCATATGCTTTTATTTTGCTTTTGCCGTCTATGCTTTCGTCACTGAATGTAAACCAATCAATAAACCGGTTTGCCTTTTTGCCCGGAAATTCTTTGCCAAGGGCAATTATGCCGCTGTAATCCAGCATATCAGCCAAACGTCTTTTACCATCGGGAGCAAGTAGCTTCAACTGGGTAGTGGCACTAACCACTTGACTGTTTTCTTTTTTCAATTTGGCTTTGAGATACTTCCAGTAATTTCTGGTTTTTGCATAGTCATCCTGATTGGTAAGCACTGCAACAATATCCAGAACCGAAAACCACCATTTGGTATTTTGCCCGTCCCAAACGGCACGCACCTCGCGATCATCAAAAAACCGAATGGAAATCTTCGAATGACTCATAATTCCTCTGTTGTGAATCTTTGTGTTTTTCTTTCCAAAGATAAGAAATTTTTCTTTTAGTGGGGGGGCTGATAAAAAAAACTTAAAACGAATACTAAATAACTTTTTCAGGCTGTAAGCCTGAAATATTTCAGCCTGAGGCAACGCCTCAGGAAAAAAACAAATCTAACCTGAAGTTTTTGGCATGTAAATTTGCGCAAATTTGCAAATTTCATGACAAAAACAATTGGTTTGAGAGTTTATGAAAAAAAAACCAGAAAGAGCCAACCCTTCCTATCCTGCATTTTTCATCCTTCAATAAAAAAAATCTCACTAAATTTACCCATTATTTTAATCCCGTTTCAGATGGACAGAAGTGAAGCCATTGCCCGTATTGAAAAACTCACCAATGAATTGAATGTTCATAACTACAACTACTATGTTCTTGACAATCCACAAATTTCTGACCTTGAATTTGACCGGCTTCTGGAAGAACTGAAATTTCTCGAGCTGCAATGGAATCATCGCCTTCCGGACAGTCCAGCCCAGCGTGTAGGCGGACAAATCAACAAGCAGTTTCAACAGGTGAAACATACCTTTCCAATGCTTTCTCTGGATAATACCTATTCAATTGATGAACTTCGGGATTTTCATACCCGTATCAGTAAACTTACTGAGGGACAGTTTCAGTATGTGTGCGAATTAAAGTATGACGGCGTTGCCATTGGGCTGCAATATGAAAACGGATTGCTTGTGAGGGCAGTAACACGTGGTGACGGAGTTCAGGGCGATGATATCACCGATAATATTAAAACAATCCGAAGCATTCCCCTGCGTTTGCATGGCCATGACTATCCGCAGTCATTTGAAATTCGTGGCGAAGTGATTATGGACAGAAATGGTTTTGAAAAGTTCAATGAATCTCGTATTGAAAGTGGCGAACAACCATTTGCCAACCCGCGAAATGCAACTTCCGGCAGCCTGAAACTTCAAAATTCGGCCGAAACTGCAAAGCGACCATTGGACTGCTTTCTCTATTTGATGCTTGGGCAAAATCTCCCTTCTGATTCACATTATGAAAATCTCCAAAAAGCTGCCACCTGGGGATTTAAAATTTCTCCTTACATAAAGCTGTGCAAATCTCTTGCTGATGTTGAGGAATTTATCATACAATGGGAGAAAAAAAGAAATGAACTGGGATTTGATATTGATGGTATTGTTATCAAAGTTGACAGCCGCAAACAGCAGGGACAAATGGGATTTACTGCAAAAAGTCCCCGATGGGCTGTGGCATACAAATATAAACCCGAACAGGCATGCACTCACTTGGTGTCGGTTGAATTTTATGTTGGACGCACGGGCGTTGTGACACCGGTTGCCAATCTGAAGCCGGTTCAGTTATCAGGGACAGTTGTAAAACGTGCTTCTTTGCACAATGCTGATATCATTGCAAAACATGATGTGCGCATTGGAGACCATGTGTATGTTGAAAAGGGAGGAGAAATCATCCCGAAAATTACAGGAGTTGACCTTACAAAGCGTGATTTGTTTGCAGAAGAACTGATGTTTCCGGAAAAATGTCCTGAATGTGGTACTTTGCTCATCCGTAATGAAAGCGAAGCACAACATTATTGTCCCAACGAAAAGGGATGCCCGCCTCAGCTGAAGGGGAAAATTGAACATTTTATCAGTCGTAAGGCAATGAATATCATGAGTTTGGGTGCCGGAAAAGTGGATTTGCTGTTTGAAAAAGGACTTGTACGCAATGTGGCTGAATTATATGATTTGAAGTTTGATCAACTTCTTGGTTTGGATAAAACTTTTGAAGATGAGTTGACAGGAAAAAAACGCACTGTCACTTTTCAGCAGAAAACAGTGCAGAATATTCTGGAAAACATAGAGCAATCAAAGCAGGTTCCCTTTGCCAGAGTATTGTTTGCACTTGGAATCAGACATGTTGGCGAAACAGTGGCTGCAAATATCGTTGACGAATGTCACTCCATGGGACAATTGATGAACATGAGTTTTGACCAATTGATTGCCATTAATGATGTGGGCGATAAAATTGCACAAAGTTTGCTTGATTATTTTGCCGATGCTGACAGTATTGAGCTTATTCAACGGCTGATGGCAGCAGGATTAAGAATGGAAGGAGCCGAAAAAGCAGAGAGGCTGAGCAGCACACTTGAGGGCAAGCAAATTGTCATTAGCGGTGTGTTTTCCAAAAGTAGAGATGAAATGAAAATGTTGGTTGAACAACACGGAGGGAAAATGGTTTCTGCCATCTCAAAAAACACAGATTTTGTGCTTGCAGGAGAAAACATGGGTCCGGCGAAGATGAAAAAAGCCCGTGATTTGGGCGTGGCAATGGTATCGGAACAAGAGTTTTTGTTAATGATTAATGATTAATGATTAAGGAGTATTTCAACAATTCTCTGAAATACCCTGAAGGTTGATAAAAGAGAATTTTATTGTCCCGAAAAATTAATTTATTGCTGAGTGTATTGTTATAGATGGAGTTGTTACTAAGGCAATAAATTATAATTTTTCGAGCATTCTTTTGTTCTTTTCCCATCGGGATGCCTTCGGCATGCCTTTTATCTTTTGTCTTTTGTCTTTTGTCTTTTGTCTTTTATCTTTTGTCTTTTGCCTTTTATCTTTTGCCTTTTATCTTTTGTCTTTAAAACATTTGTTTTATTTCTTTCTTCAAAATATCAAGTGCTTGTTGCCTTGCGCTGCGGTTAACTTTCAGTGAATTTTCAAAAATCATGGAGCTGAGATCGCGGGCAGGAGCATCTTGCTTCACCATGGCTGCAGATGAATTGATGGTACTGATTGTATCTTCTTTTGCATTTTTAATCCATTCCCATGCTTCGTTTGACACATACAATTGTTGTGAAAGATTGTGTTCAAATTCCTGACGTATGGTTTGAATGAGCAGGTTTTGATATTCATAGGCTGTAAATGTGCCGCCGGGAACTCTGGGCAGCAGATTCTCAAATGCAATACGTTCAAGAAAAAGGGTAAGGCGTTCATATGCCTGCAAACGCAGGGGCATTGTTTTTTCAGTGTTTTTCATTTTCAAATCAACCAGTTTGCGTTTTTCTTCGCTTTCGATATAGGTTTTAAAGCTGTTGAGAATTGACCTGAGCAGAAAATAGGCTGTGAGGAATACAGCAGTTGCAGAAATGGCAATAAGAAGAGCATCTTTAAGAATTTCCATGATTTTTTTTTGCAAATTTAAAAAATGTATTCAGAATAACACAAATTTGTTCATTTTTTGTGTTTTACAGAATACAATATGGGGGTTTAATTACTTGCTGGAGTATAGTCGCGGATGGTATGACAGCTAGTGGTTTAGTTCTTTTGTTCCATTAATAGTTAAAAAGCCCGAACGGCACGAACTCTGCATGCATTGACCTTATTGAGGATGCTCGGGGCTTCGACGATGAAGTCGAAGACCCAGGCGAGGCTCGCACTGTACTCCGACGACGACCAGTACCACGTGTTCACAAATCCTCCCAGTGATTGAATGTGCAAATTATCATACATAAGTTTAAATTCTTCTCTTGATGGCAAGTACCAGTCGCCAAAACCACCACCTGTATAATTTGCGCAAATCAATGCCGCGTGGTCATCAATATCATTTTTTGCAGCATGAACCGCAATGATAATAGAGGTATTCATCTTCCCGGCATAAAGTTCATGTCCCCTTGCCATTGTTGGATAATTTGTACTTCCTCCTCTCCATTTGATACCGGCACTCTGGTCTACAGTGGCAGCAACCAGACCTTTTGTTCCGCAGGGCTCAACATAAAATACAATACCACCATGAGCTAAATCGCCAATTGCATATGTTGTTGCACCCGCATTTGCATCTACATAAGCTTTTGTTGCAGCGTCTTGAGCGTTTACAGGGTCAGCAAGGTTGGTTATGTTTTGATTTCCTGCTGAATTACTTATGGTTAAAACATCATTTAAGTTTTGCGTTTCGTTTTCAATGTAAGTGCCTAAGTCGCTGATTTGGCTCTCGGTTATTGAAATACCTGTTGATTTATCCCATGCGGTAAAAACAGGGTCTGTTTCATTTTCAATGTAAGTGCCTAAGTCGCTGATTTGGCTCTCGGTTATTGAAATGCCAGTTGATTTATCCCATGCAGAAAATACAGGGTCTGTTTCCGTATAACTTGTCAAATACCCTGCATCATTTGTAAAATCACTCACATTGGTTGGAACTGTTGGAATAGCAGGAGTATTAATCAGGTCGTTGTAATCCTTATCCCAGGCGCTAAACAAAGGATCGGTTTCAGTATAACTTGTCAAATACCCTGCATCATTTGTAAAATCACTCACATTTGTAGGAACTGTTGGAATAGCAGGAGTATTAATCAGGTCGTTGTAATCCTTATCCCAGGCGCTATACAAAGGGTCGGTTTCAGTATAACTCGTCAAATACCCTGCATCATTTGTAAAGGCACTAACATTTGTTGGAACAGTTGGAATTACGGGTGTGTTAATGAGATCATTGTAATCCTTATCCCAGGCGCTAAACAAAGGGTCAGTTTCAGAGGGCAAGCCCCCGGTAATTGTTTCAGCTTCCTTTGCGTAAAAAGCATAAGGCACGCTCAACAACTGGCTTGTGCCTGTAATTGTGTAATTTATGCCACCGGCTGTGTCAGTTTCTGTTTTAATGAAATACGGTCCATTTGCCCAGTCAATGGCTGAAAAATCGTCTGAGGTTGTTCCGGTGCCGATTTCAATACTCACCAGTCCGTTTGCACTGGTAGTTGGCGTTTGGGTTTCCGCATATACTGCCAATCCACTGGCTGAGCCTTGAAGAATGCTTATTTGCATACCAACCGTTTGATTTGTTACCAATTGATTGCTGCTGTTGCGAATTACCGCCTGATAGCTCATTTTTTCGGGTGATTGAGCAAACACACTTGCAGCTACTAGTATTACTGCACAAAATGTGAATATCTTTTTCATGATTAACGGGTTTTAATTATTTTGAATGATTTTATTTCTCTGTTGTTGCTGATGATTCTGAGGATATAGGTACCAACCGGATAAATACCCACGTTAATATGGCTTTCCTGTTGCAAAACATCCTGTTGTTGAAGTATTTTGCCATGTATATCATATAAGGCGAAAAGCATATTGTCGGGACGAAAATCTCCGATATTCAGGATAAGTATGTCAGTTGCGGGATTTGGATAAACTGACATGGACAGATGAATGCCCACAGCTTCTTCCAAAACAGTAATTACAGATATCTCATAAGGCTGTTGCACGCCTTGTGCTACCGAACCATTTGTACCTGTGTTGGTTGTATAAACAACCTGACCAACTGAATAGCTCGCCGAGCCTCCGCTGCCTGATGCATCTCCACCCGATGCATTTACTGATTCCTGTGCACCTGCTGTATGTGCTAGACATATAAAAACTATTGCAGCCAGAAATTTTCTAGTTTTATTTTTCATATGTTTTAAATATTATTTCATTTTTTTTATTAAGCAAATGTAGCATATTTTACGTTTGCTTAAGAATTATTTGCATATTTATCCAATTTATTTGAATATATACCAGAGTTTGGCGTTCGCAAAGCCACGTTATACAATAGCAATGAGCTTCAGCCCGTTGAAACCGGAATTCCAATTTGATTTTTTAGCGGAGTGTGGTCAGTGGCGATAATTATCTATTTCTGATAATATAGTTTTTCCTTTTTAGTGATGTGCCATTTTTTCATTAATCTCGCGTTCATTCTTGAATCATTGGGATCATCAATTGTTTCCCATGATAAAACTGTACAATCTTTATCAAGAATAACAATTTGATCAGTAGAGTTTGCAATAATATTTAAAGCTTGTTTTTCACATTCGTTTTTTCCAAAACCAGGCTTATCAGCGTTGGTAAATATGAATGACACAATGATTACGAGAGGTAAATACCACATTCTTTGCCTTTTCGATAAGTTGGTTATCAAAAAAAGCATAGTTTTTCCATAAATAAAGAACAGACTTAATGTTATTGGCATAAATGTATCATAGCGAATAACATTAAATCTATACTCCCTGAACCCACCCAATGGTAATAATAATGTATAAATCAAGGCAAAAATACCAATCCACTTAATGGTTTTTAATAGCTTCTTGCCTTCTGAATTATTGAATTTTTTGAGTATTATTATTGAATTAACAGAAAGGACAAACAGTAGTATCAAATAAGCTGGTTTTCCTGTAAAAAGATTAAATAATCCCATCGGTATTCTCTTATACATATCAAATAATGGTATTTGCTGTTCAATAGAATAAGAATTATAAGAGCCAAGGTACAGAGAGTAAACTGAAAAAATGGTGACGGGAAGAAGATACAACCAGTAGTTTAGGGGAATTTTTTTAATAAGATTTGAGATATTTTTTAAAAAATTAGCATTGGAAAAATTTGAATAGTTACAAATAAAATAATTAAGCAGTACTACTGAAGAAAACACCAATGCTATCCCAGGATTCAATGCCCCATGCAATGAAACTACCAAAGCAAAAGGAATCCATGCTATGAGAATAAACCAACGAGGTAAAGGTTTTTTGTTATAGTAGAACTCAAAAATAAATGGCAAAAAGTATAATATCATTAAAGCACAGGGCAAGGCATAAAAAAAGGTGTATGTCACTGATACATCAATTATTCCGATATAACGGGTATAGCCATTAGCTTGAAAAAGGGGAGTTATCAATACTGCTGCAATTAAAAAATCCAGACTGAATATTTTTCTTTTATTTGATATGGCAAATGCCAGTAAAACAATAATCAAAAGCTGAATAATGGTTTTTGAAATAGCACCTGAAATATAAACACTTTCTATTGGATCTGTAAAGTTCTGAATAAAAACAGGGGCTGTAGTCATATATTCCCGATACATCCAATGACAGAAGAAGCGGTTGGGATTTAAATATGATTCATTATTTATTATTGCTTTAATTCCAAAAGGATTATCATGAATTGGTTTTACGTCAGGAGCCGGCACTAATAATGATGGCATGTCGCCATCTAGTTGCTGTGAATTATGCTGTAAAAAAGAGTATCCAATGTCAGCTATCAAAAGCAATACCAATAGATAGAGAATTATTCTGTTTTTCATTTATTCAAATTTTTCTTCTACAACAATTCTTTTTACGAACAACCCGGTGTTTTATATCAACGTTTTCAAAGCAAAAATAGATAAAAAATTGTTTTAAATCCCAAAACGATATGCACACGATGTTCGCCAGGGTGAATGCTTTAGCCGGTGGTCCTTTTCTGTATTGTCACATTAATACTTAATAATTCTTTTTGTAATGGATTCTTTCTCGGTTTCAATGTTAAAAAAATAAACTCCATTGAGGATGTGTTTTAAATTAATTATTTGTTCTCCTTTATCAATATTTGCATGCATAATACATTGTCCTGAAGAATTATAGATTTTGCCTTTTGCATCGACCATTGAGGTTAAATAAAACATTTCATTAAACGGATTAGGATAAATAGTGACAATATTGTTTTTTGCTATTGTTTCATCAACGCCAGCATCAAGTTGATTATCCCAATGAAAGGCATACAATTTTCCCTGATTATTGTCATATTTAATACAGTAGGCATTATCAAGTATATCCAGAGGATTGACAAAATTGTTATACAAAACATTACCTGTTGCAATATCAATTGTTAATATTTTAAAAACACTCACATTATTGAAAAGATATATTAATTGTTGGGCATTCTCATCAATTGTTGAATTTCCGTTACCGCCACCATTAAACCCGTTTCCAACCTTTGTAATTTCTCCTGTCATGGCATTTATAAAAACTAAATAATCTTTCCCTTCATCTGAATTGCGAAGTATTGCATATAGCTTGCTATTTGTATTGTTGAAGCTCATGCAAACAACAAACTCATTGGCAGATAATATGAGTGTGGGATTTGAATTAATAATTCCATTAATTGCATCAAAAGAGTATAAAATATTGCCTGGGTCGAGAAAGTAATATTGGTTGTTGATTTGGTCAAATGTGCTTAACCCCTGAAATGTGCCTGAATTAGGAATTGAATCACCAATGATTGTTGTTGTGGCTGTTTGCAAATCTATAGAAACAAAATGTTTTAAATTATTAGGCTGATCTTGCAATAATCCAAATAATTTATTGAGTGAATTTGAAAACTCAAATTTCACAAGATTTGAATATGAGGGTTCACTAATTATTAGATTATTTTCCACATCAATAGTATATATCTTTTCAGGAATTGAACCGGGCAAAATGTATCTTCCGTTATTTTCATCTAAAGCTCCGTAATCGGGATATACATATTCAATCTCAGGAATAGCAACCTTTTTTACAAAAGTTCCAGAAGTTAGGTCAATTTCAATTATGTATTCCATCTGTGAATGACAATAGATGCTGAAACAACAAAATGACAAGAAAAAGGTGAGTTGTAGTATTCTCATAATCAAATAAGTATTAATGAAGGGTTAAATTCTTTTAAGATTATGAATAGCATTCCGGTGTTTTAAGTAGTTCATTTTCAGAGCAAAAATAAACAAAGTTTTTAAGATTGGGAGTTTGGGTTTTTAAGTTTGTACCTGAAGCTTGGTGTTCGTAATGCCAAGCGAAGTCCGTCCGCCGCGGCTGACGGAGTGTGGCAGCAGGGGGAAAGATTCGCGCGGCAATGACGGTGAAAATTATTTTGCAAAGGGCTTCAGCCCGCTGAAACCTGTTAACTCTAAAAACAAAATTCCTAAAACTATTCAAATCTAAAAACATTTAGGAATTTATTCAGAGGTCAAATTATTGGGTTTTTAAATAACAAGCAGGCGGCAACGGTTCCCCGGAGTTTACTTCGGGAAACAAGGGATTTTCAGGCTGAAAGCCTGAATCTAATTGAGCCTGAGGCAACGCCTCAGGAAAAAGCACAACCCTATGAAAGGTTTTTGGCAAAAAATTTGCCCAAGCGATTATCCGTATATGAAAATATTCATGCAAATTTAATGACAAAAACAGGGTGAAATCAGTTTGAAACAGGCGGATTAAATAATTTGCCTAAGAAATAGTGATGTGACAAAACAAATATTTGCCGTTTTTCTTCTATTACACAAACCACACAATGACAAAAATCTTTCAATTCTCAGCAAAACATCAATAAAAAATTGCGATTATTTTACACAATTTTTGTAGGTTTGCCAAAAATCTCACAATTATGGATACAAATCAAAATAAATCAAAACAACTGTTGTCAGAAAGAGTGGTAAGAATGGAAGAATCCGCTACTTTGGCTATGGCAAAACTTGGCAGAAATCTCAAAGAAAAAGGTGTTGATGTGATTACTCTCAGTGTTGGAGAGCCTGATTTCTTTACTCCCGATTTTGTGAAAGATGCTGCAAAAAAGGCAATAGACGAGAATTACAGTTTCTATTCACCCGTTTGCGGTTATCCTGATCTGAAAAAAGCTATTGCCAACAAACTGAAACGTGACAATGGGCTGGATTTTTCTTCTGAGCAAATTGTCGTTTCCAACGGAGCAAAACAATCCATTGCCAATGTATTTTTAGCTATTATTGGAGAAGGCGATCAGGTAATTGTGCCGGCTCCATATTGGGTAAGCTATACCGAACTCATCAGACTGGCCGATGGTGAACCGGTTTGTATTGATGCCACCATTGAAAATGACTTTAAAGTGACTCCGGCACAAATTGAAGCTGCAATGACGCCCAATACCAAAGCATTTATTTTTTCATCTCCCTGCAATCCCACAGGAAGTCTGTACAGCAAACAGGAACTTCATGAAATTGCGAAAGTCATTGCTAAACAACCGGATGTGATAGTAATTAGTGATGAAATATATGAACATATCAATTTTGTGGGAAAACATGAAAGTATTGCGCAGTTTGAAGAACTAAAAGACAGGGTTGTAGTTATCAATGGCGTATCAAAAGCATTTGCCATGCCCGGTTGGAGAATCGGATATATGGCAGCACCCATGGAAATTGTAAAAGCCTGTGACAAAATTCAGGGACAAATCACTTCAGGTGCCAGCAGTATTGCCCAACGTGCTTCTCTGGCAGCCATTGAGAAAGACCCTGCTGAAATTGCGGAGCTGAAAACCATGCTTGAGGCTTTCAGAGTTCGCCGCAATCTTGTTGTGTCCATGCTGAAAGAAATTCCTGGACTGAAGGTTAATGTCCCCGAAGGTGCATTTTATGTGTTTATTAATGTGGCAGAGTATTTCGGCAAATCTGATGGTGAAACTATAATCAGTAATGACAATGATTTGTGCATGTATCTGCTCAATAAAGGGCATGTGGCATTGGTGCCAGGCTCAGCTTTTGGCAGTCCCGAATGTATCAGAATCTCTTATGCTACATCAGACGACAAACTGAAGGAAGCCTGTGTGAGAATAAAGAATACACTGGCAAATCTCCGATAAGAACAATAGTTTAAAACTGACTATTTGTTTATACACAAAAAATGTATAGTAGCTTAATAATAAGCAGGATATAAATCAGGTTTCTCTGTTGGGTCATTTCCTTCTTTGAGGTAGAAATCAAACCATTCCATGGTGCGAAGCAGAAAATCATAACGATTGGTGTTTTTTCCATTGCCGTGTCCTTCTCCCGGATAAATCACAAAACGTACTGCAGCATTGCTGTGTAGTTTCAATGAACGATACAGTTCCATTCCCTGACTTACCGGAATTCGGGTATCTTCTTCTCCATGAAGGATTAATGTTGGTGTTTTGCTAAGATGAGCATATTTCACAGGACTGGCTTCCCAAACTATATCGTGTTGTTCATGTGTCCAGAAACCCCAGTGAACATAATAATCTTCATAGGGGATATCAGTGAGATTGCGTTTTGAAACCTGATTTGTGACACCAACAAACACCACTGCAGCAGCAAAGCGTTCAGTATATTTTGTGGCCGACCATGCTGCGAAATAGCCTCCATATGATCCGCCTCCTATACCAACTTTTTTAGGGTCAACCATTTTTTTATCAATAAGATAATCTATGCCGTCAATGACATCTTCATATTCACCTTCCAGAAGTTTCCCATAGCCTTCCATTGTATAATCAACACCACGACCTGAACTGGCTCTGTAATTGGGATAAAATACAAAATAATCACGTGCCGCAGCAAACTGACCCCATTGTGAATACTGTGTTACCCAGCCATTTTGCACACATGCTTCGGGACCACCATGAATGTAGACAATGAGAGGATAGGTTGAGTTTTCATTATAGTTTAATGGATACACAAGTACACCGTGCACTTCAAGTCCATCGCGTGCATTGTAAACGATTTGTTCCTGTTTTGCAAGTTTCACATCCTTTAGCCATTGATTATTGTCTGTAAGTTTTTCGGCTTTATTTTTTTTCATATCATAACGCATCAGTTCATTGGGATAAGCAGGAGTATTTCCGGCAAAATACAGATGGTTTCCGGAAATAGAAAAACTCCTAAAACAGGCAATGCCACCTGCCATTATTTCTGATGAACCCTTGTCAGCAATTCCTTGTTTGCGTACAACAATATCAACGCTTTGCTCTGCGGCATACAGCACGGTATTGTTGTCCATCCAAACCACATCTTTAACTGAAAGCTCCATGCCATGAACGTAGTTTCTAATGTCTTTATACTGCACTCCCTTTCCGGTTTCAAAAATAAAGAGACTGCCCTCAACAGAATCTTCCAGTTTGGATGCAGCAATAAAAGCAAGTTTTTTTCCGTCGGGACTCCACACCATTTTGCCCAGTTTTCCGGGATTTTCAACTTTTTCAAGAATTTCTCCTGTGTTGGCGTCCAGTATGTGAACGCGCTTAAACATATATGAATCATCAACAGTATTTTGAGGTGCAATGGCTGCAGCGATTTTTGTTCCGTCGGGACTAACAGAAAAATCAAATACTGTCACTCCCCTTGTCAGTGATGTGTATTGTTTGTTTTTTATATTGTAGCGAATCAGTTCAATATGCTTCAGGTTTTCTTCAAAAAGAATCATGTCGTATCCATTTCTCTGAATATCTGCAATTGCTTTGGAGTCTTTTTCAATTAAAGTCAGTGCAATTTCTTCATTATTAATGAATTCATACTGTAGAACTGAAGAATGCAAATGTGTCAGTTGTTCGGGCTCCTGCTTTCCAAGTGGGTCTATTGCAAACACTTGCCTTCCGTTGCTTTTTTTCATTACAGCTCTGAAACAGATTTGTTTTCCGTCAGGAGACCATGCAATGGATGCAATGGATACTTTGCCTGTAAGCAAACCAATGGATTCATTTCTATTGACATCATACACATATAATTCGCGATAAGCATAGCCTGCGTCGTCTTCCAGAGGTCGTGGTTTCATCAATACATATGCAACATAATTGCCGTCAGGTGAAACAGCTGTTTCAATAACCATGTTAATGGAATGTAAATGCTCAGACTTCATTCCGCCCTGTGCAAAATTTAAAAATTGTAATCCTGTTACAATGAAAATCAGTAGAATAGATCTTTTCATTTTTTTTAATGTTTACGATTCAACAAGCAAAGATGCAAAAAAATATTAAATTTGCATACTATTTTCAAACACGGGGAAAACTATGTTGCTGAAATTATATGAGGAAAATCCTTCTCAGAAGCACATTCAGACTATTGTGCAATGTCTTGAAGATGGTGGTGTGATTATATATCCCACTGATACAGTTTATGGCATTGGTTGCAGCATATTCAAACCAAAAGCTGTTGAAAGAATTTCGCAGATAAAGGGGATTCCGCTCAATAAAGCCAATTTTTCACTCATCTGCAATAATCTGAGTGATTTGTCAACTTATGCAAAACCATTAAATAATAATATCTACAGGGCAATGAAGAAGTGTTTGCCTGGTCCATATACTTTTATTATCCCTGCATCAGGCAATGTCCCCAAATTGTTTATGAGTAAAAAGAAAACTGTTGGTATTCGTGTACCTGACAATAGTATTATACAGACCATTGTCGCTGAACTGGGGCATCCAATCATGTCAACTTCAATTGAAATTGATAACGAAACAATTGAATATACTGTAGATCCAGAACTAATCCATGAAAAATATGGTAATATTGTGGATATAGTTGTTGATGGTGGCTATGGAGATGTGCAGGGCTCTACAATTTTCGACTGTACAGGAGAAGAGATTGAAGTTATCCGCGAGGGGAAAGGAGATATAGAATTTCTAGGTTAAAACTTTATGATGAGTTGCAAACTGATGTTATCAAAATCAAGGAATAAATGAACCGAAACTTTTTTCAAAGTCTCCCTGATGTTCCAGCTGGAGAAGAAGTGTTTGAACCTTTCATTGAATCAGAAACATTCTTTGTTGAGAGGATTGTGTCCAACAATTCTGTACCTCCAAAGGAAGGCTGGTATGAACAAAGTCAGGATGAGTGGGTGATGGTTATTCAGGGCTCTGCTGTGCTTGAGTTTGAAAATCAAACCGTTGAACTGCACTCTGGTGATACATATTTAATAAAAGCAATGACCAAACATAAAGTTGCTTATACATCGAGCAATCCTGTTTGTGTGTGGCTGGCTGTTCATTCAAAATAGAACATTGATATGGAGGTGATAATTTCGATTATAAAAGAATCATTAACAATCACAAGTTTTGTGATTATTATGCTGTTGCTGATAGAATATTTCAATATCAGAACAAGGGGTTCATGGTTTACAAAGTTGAAAACTTCTAAGTTTCGACAGGTATTGGTTGGTGCCACATTGGGATTGTTGCCCGGATGTCTTGGCGGATATGTCGTGGTTTCGCTTTACACCCATCATGTAGTTGGATTTGGTAGTTTGCTTGCTGCTTTTATAGCCACATTGGGAGATGAAACATTTGTGATGCTATCGGTCATGCCTGGGACAACACTAATGATTATGGGCGGCCTTTTTGTTGGAGCAATTGTCATTGGATTGTTGGTGGAAAAATTGGTTCCGCTCAAAGCAAAACTGAAAACAGGGCATTTTGAAATCCACGAACATGATCATTGTACCCATACTGTACCTGAAAAATCGAGCATTATTCAAAACCTGAAAAATCCCACATTTCAGAGAAGTTTACTCATATTTGGATTGTTGTTGTTTATTGTGTTTATGGCAACAGGCTTAATTGGTCACGGACATGAACATGTGCATATGCATGAAGGCGGAGAAGCTTGTGACGGGGATCACGGGCATTTTCAATTTTTTCTCATTGAAGAATGGCTGCAGTATATTTTTATTGCTCTTGCTGCTGTAAGTTTGTTCATTATTCTCAAAGTCCCTGAGCATTTTCTCAGTGAACATCTATGGAAGCATATTATTAAAAAACATTTTCTAAAAATATTCATATGGATACTTGTTTCAATTGCCGCTATTAAAGGCTTACTCCATGTGGTGCAAATTGATAATCTGTTCAGCGAAAGTATGTTCTTCTGGGCATTCGCGCTTATGGCTATTGCCATTGGTATTATCCCGCAATCGGGACCTCATATAATTTTTATTTCATTATTTACACAGGGAATAATTCCATTGAGTGTTTTGCTTGTTAATGCAATTGTTCATGAAGGGCATGCAGGCTTACCACTACTTGCCGAATCAAAGAAGAGCTTTTTTATTGTCAAGGGAATTAAGATAGTTCTTGCTCTTTTGGTGGCAGCATTGGGGTATTTTTTGAGCTTTTAGAAGGAGATTTATTATTGTCTGAATCTGGCATATTGAGAATATTAAATGGCATCAATGAACCCCTATAGTAAGATAGTTGTTTTTTACTTCTCCGGCACAGGCAATGCCCGTCAAATAGCACTTTGGATTGAGGATTTGGCAAAAGAGCATCAATTTGAGTGCTTTATTCATGATATTTCAACATTAAAGTCAAAGAAAACTGAATCTTTGAATGAGGATGCACTGTTGTTTTTTATTTCACCTGTACATGGATTCAATTTTCCAAAGATTACTTCAGATTTTATTAGTAAATTTCCGAAAGGAACCAACAATGTGGTTTTGATGAATACCAGGGCAGGGATGAAAGTGGGACGTTTCATTGGTCCGGGATTGACCGGAGTTGCATTTATGTTATCATCTGTAAAACTTCGGTTTAAGGGGTATAAAATCAAAGGTTCAATTCCTTATGACATGCCATCAAATTGGATTTCCATTCATCCTGCAATTGGAAAAAAGGCAACAGAATATATGTTTTCAGTAACCCAAAGACGTGTGGAAACACATTGCAATAAATTATTTTCAGGGAAAACTCAGTTTGTATCAAGGAAAGACATTATTCAGGATTTGCTCATTTCACCGGTATCTCTTATGTATTATCTTGCAGGGCGGTTTGTTTTTGCCAAATCATTTTATGCTTCACACAAATGTAACAATTGTGGCTTATGCATCAAACAATGTCCGGTGAAAGCAATTCAACTGAAAAATCAGAGGCCATTCTGGACAATGTCATGTGAAAGTTGTATGAAATGTATGAATACATGCCCTCAAACTGCAATTGAAACTGCACATGGAATGTTTGCAGTAATAAGTATTTTTTCATCCTTCTTAATATCAATGATTCTGAATATTATTACACCCAATTTTTCCAATAATGGATATGTGCGGTTTTTCATTTTTAATCTTGTATTCTTCTCTTTGCTTTGGTCAATATACCGACTTCAGCATTTCTTTCTCAGATATAAAATGTTTGCAAAACTTATTTCATTCACCTCATTGACATCATATAAGTTTTGGGGGAGATATAGGGGCATGAAGCAAAGATGAGAAAATGATTCCATGATTTGCATTGAGCATGCGTGCAAGGGTGGGGTCGTAAATGAAGGTGCTCAATGTGATTTGATTCATGGGTTAACAATAATGATAATTTTAACCCATCAGAAAAAAAATATCAGGCTGAAAGCCTGAATTTACTTCAGCCTGAGGTGGAGCGAAGAGACACCTCA
>CAZGIW010000003.1:0-98435 GCA_964526285.1 uncultured Bacteroidales bacterium
GGAGAGTTTGTTAAATATGAAAATCTAAGCTGGGTGTCCCAATGCACAAAACAGGTGGTTACAGAAGAGGCATTACTGTTTCTGATGGTGACAGGCTGATTATTCAGGGCAATGTGTCCACTTCAAGTCAGAATGGATTATACTTCAACGACAATACCAACTCTGTAATAATCGGCAATAACGGAGGCGGACTTGGTGTTGTTACCACAGGTGGTGCGGGCAATGAAATTCATTTTAACATTCCATAGCAGCACTGGTTTTTGCACTTGAAGTTACCCATCTCACTCATTCAGGTTAATCTTCTGAAGATTCAGTTTTATTTCATAAAAAACAATTATCTTTGAGCCATTCAAACATAAAAAAGCATATAAATATGAAAAAAATTGTATCGTTTGTCATAAGTATTTGTTCTTTTATACTTATCTCCACAGGACAAAATGTAGGAATTTCGGATGTTGTAATTACTCCCGATGCATCCAGTATTCTTGAGCTCCGTTCACCAGACAAGGGCCTATTGATTCCGCGTGTTGCTCTTACACAAACCACGTCAAATTTTCCTGTTGGGGCTGGTATTGCCACCAGCCTAATTGTGTATAATACTGTCACAGTGAATGATGTGGTTCCGGGCTACTACTATTGGGACGGTACACAATGGGTAAGGCTTGCCACAGGGGGCTCAACCAGCGAAGCCTGGCATATTACCGGCAATTCAGGAACTATTGACGGCACTCATTTTCTGGGAACAACCGACCTTCAGCCTTTAAATTTCAGAGTTAATAATGAACGAGCAGGGCGAATTGATGACGAAGGGAACACCATTCTTGGTTATCAGGCATTAAATCAAAATATTTCAACAAACGCAACTGCTCTGGGGTTTCAGGCCTTGTTTTCAAACACAACAGGTGAGTCAAACACCGCCATTGGATTACAAACTCTTTATTCTAACACTGTTGGAGACACAAATACCGCAGTTGGCGCATATGCTCTTGAGTCAAATACAACGGGAAAGTTCAACACTTCCACAGGAGCTTTGAGCCTTTCAAACAACACTATTGGTTCACACAATACAGCTCATGGAACAGGATCGTTGTACAGTAACACTGAAGGCGTTTTAAATACAGCTATGGGTTTTACCAGTTTAAGCAGCAATGTGGATGGAGAATCAAACACAGCTCTTGGCAGTGGGGCAATGCATGCCAATGTTGGTGGTTCTGAAAATGTTGCTGTGGGGGCATGGGCTCTGGCCACAAACATGAATGGAAATTTCAATGTTGCTATTGGAAACAACGCACAGGCACAAGCCAGTGGAGAACAAAATGTAAGCATGGGAACACAGGCATTGTTTTCAGGTAGCGGGAGCTATAATGTTGCTGTGGGCTCATGGACACTTAACAGCAATACAACAGGGTGGCAAAATGTTGCCCTTGGACACAGATCATTGCACACAAATGAATCAGGCCACAGCAATGTAGGTGTTGGGGCATGGTCACTTAACACCAATAACGATGGAATTTATAATGTTGCTGTTGGTGATAATGCCATGCAAAAATCAGAATCAGGAAACAGAAATGTTTCTGTTGGAAATTTATCTATGGTTGAAAATATCTCAGGACATGAAAACACAGCAGTTGGATCAGAAGCGCTTTCAAACAATACAACAGGAAACAATAATGTGGCTTTGGGCAGGTTGAGCGGCAATAATATGACAACTGCACTAACAGGAAACAACAATACTTTTCTCGGAAGTAACTCTACCTATGCCAATACAGCAGGTACAATTGTCAATGCTACAGCAGTTGGAGCTAATGTAACTTTAACAAATTCAAACACATTGATACTTGGCAACAGTGCAAATGTGGGTGTTGGAACAACATCCCCTGAAGGGTTGTTACACTTAAGAGGAACAGCATTATTTTTCTATCTTGATAATCCCTCAGGAAATAAATTTGCTCTAAACTCAACAAATGCAGGCGACCTGAGATTTTTGAATATGACAGGACCCGTAACCTATCCTCTCACCATATTGGGAAGCACTGGTAATGTGGGTATCTCTAATACATCTCCTTCCTCCTTGCTGAGTGTTGGAGGAACAGGAAACGTTACATATGCTGTATATGGATATAAACAATCAATAACGGCTGCTGCTGCAACTGGAGTGTATGGTGACGGACACAGAGATGTTACAACCGGCTCTACTTATGGAGTAAGAGGAAATGCGCGCAGCGAGGTGGCAAACAGCACCACTTACGGAGTACATGGGTTTGCTCTGAATGCCAGTGGCACTGGAACTGTTTCATATGGGGTATATGGTCATGCTGAGGGCAGCGGCACAAGGTATGGGGTATACTGTGCCGGAAACGGAGGATATACAGGAACATGGTCGCTGATATCAGACAGAAAATTCAAAAAGAATATTCAACCAATGAGCGGCATACTGGACAAGGTGCTCTTGCTTGAACCAAAAACCTATGAAATGAAAACAGACGAATATCCTGAAATGTCGTTTAATGATGGATTACATTTCGGACTTATCGCACAGGAATTGAAAGATGTGTTTCCTTGGATGGTGACACAAGGGGCTCATCCATCAAAAGACGGAGGAATTATCGAATTTGAAAGCATTGACTACATTGCACTTGTTCCTGTTCTGATTCAGGCAATTCAGGAACAACAAAAGATTATTGAAAACCTGCAGGAACAAATAAACCAACTAAAGGAAAAAGAGTAAAAGGGATTATTTGTAATTTTGAAAAAAATTCAATTAACCCAATGTCTCTTCGAAATATTTATTACACCCTATCTCCCGGGTTTAGACTTTTCGCCCGAAGAGTTTACTATTATCCTTATGATTTAATGAGATGCATAACCGGGAAAAGACATCGGTATGAACCACCAAAAGGCAAAACATTTATAGGCTCGGGCGATTTTATTAAACAGGGACAACTGCATCTGCAACTGCTTAAAGAACACGGTTCTCTAATATCAGATCATTATGTGCTTGACATAGGATCGGGTATGGGAAGAACTGCTGTTGCTCTCACAACTTACATATCTTCTGAAGGCAGTTATGATGGTTTTGATATTATGAAGCAGGGAGTGATTTGGTGTAATAAAAAAATTGGAAAAGATTATTCAAACTTCCGGTTTAAACATGTTTCGATTGGCAATGATTTGTACAATACAAATAAAACATCAGGTGAAAAATTTAAGTTTCCTTACGATGATAATTGTTTTGATGTGAGCTTTCTTTTTTCTGTGTTTTCTCATATGCTGCCAGCCGAAGTTGAAAATTATCTGCTTGAAATTCATCGCACACTCAAACCCGGAGGAAAGTGTCTTGCTACCTTCTTTATTTATGAACATGCTGATGATTTCCAATTGAAACATCCAGAAGACAGATTCAAATTTCCGGTTGATATGGGCAATTATCGACTTATGAATGAAAAAGTCAAGTCGGCAAATGTGGCATATCAGAAAGATTTTCTTAATAGAATGTTTACAAAAGCAAAATTGTCAATCGAAAAGGAAGTTGAAGGTTTCTGGAAAGGTGAACAAACCGGACATAATGATTTTCAGGATATTATTGTTCTAAAAAAAGAAGAATAGTGTTTTGATGATTTTGTTTATCTTTACAGTTCATTACTAAACAGATATGGAGACTTTTACCACATAGGCACATAGAGCACAATAGGGTTTCACATAGAGAATAAAAAATGTTATGGATATAACTCAAAAATATATAAACGAACTCACCTACAAAATAATTGGTTGTGCAATTGAAGTTCATAAAAATGTTGGACATGGATTGCTTGAGTCTGTGTATGAGAAATGTTTAATCAAAGAACTCACATTGCAAGGGTTGCAATGTGATTCTAAAAAAAAAAATCATTTGAATTACAAGGGAATTAGTCTAAATTTTCATTGTACAAATATTTTTAAAGAAGGGCAAAAAACATTCGTTAATGAGCTGTTTGCAATGCTTCCCAAAGAATGATTTCCTGCGTTTCCGGAGTTTATCCTGCAAAAATTGTGATAAATTAGTAAAAAAAAGCAAGTACTATGAACAAGAATATAATTCAACAAGACCCTTCTCTTGAGCCATTTAAAAACCACTTTTTTTCTATTGCAAACCTAACGCAAAAAAAAGAAGCGCAACTTAAGGGCATGTATCATTCACTCAGCGATGCCGCTAATGGACATCTGTTCTTTGGCCTTCACAGAAACGCACACAATATTATCATCCGCGAATGGGCTCCAAATGCCACAGCAATATATCTTATAGCCAATTGTAATCAATGGAAAAAACATGCTGACTTTGCCTTTCAAAATATTGGACATGGCAACTGGGAACTCATACTCCCTTATTCACAACTTCCACACCTGTCTTTATACAAACTGATTATTGAATGGCCCGGTGGCGAAGGAGATCGAATACCCGCCTGGACACGCCGCGTTGTGCAGGATGAAAACACAAAAATTTTCTCAGCACAGGTGTGGTTGCCTCCAAAGGAATACAAATGGCAAAATCCTATACCACCAAAACCTGAAGTGCCACTCATTTATGAAACACATACAGGAATGAGTCTGGAAGAAGAAAAAGTGGCCACTTTTAATGAGTTCAGAACACAAATATTACCCCGGATAGCCAAAGGGGGCTACAACACCATACAAATGATGGCTGTTCAGGAACATCCCTATTACGGTTCTTTTGGTTATCATGTATCAAACTTCTTTGCCCCCTCTTCCCGTTTTGGCACACCCGATGAACTAAAACAACTCATTGACGAAGCTCATGGACTTGGTATCAGAATTATAATGGACATCGTTCACTCACATGCAGTGAAAAACGAAATTGAAGGTATCAGCAGATATGACGGTACTTTGTATCAGTTTTTTCATGAGGGACAAAGAGGCGAGCATGTGGCGTGGGATTCCAGGTGTTTTGATTACGACAAAAATCAGGTGCTTCATTTTCTGTTATCAAATTGCAAGTACTGGCTTGATGAATTTCGGTTCGACGGTTTCAGATTTGATGGCGTAACAAGTATGTGTTATAAAGACCATGGGTTGGGAAGAGATTTTATGGAATATGCTCACTATTTCAATGACAATCTTGATGTTGATGCATTGGTGTATCTCCGTTTGGCAAATTCTCTCATTCATGAAGTGCGACCTGATGCAGTTACAGTAGCCGAAGATATGAGCGGATTTCCAGGAATGGCTGCACCGGTTGAAACAGGAGGCATTGGATTTGATTTCAGGCTTGCAATGGGGGTGCCCGACTATTGGATCAAACTAATCAAGGAAGTTCCTGATGAAATGTGGCACGTTGGAGATATGTTTTATCAGTTAACCAACAAGCGCCCTGAAGAAAAAGTTATTTGCTACTGCGAAAGTCATGATCAGGCACTGGTTGGCGATAAAACTATTATTTTCAGGCTCATGGATGCCGAAATGTATTTTAAAATGAATCTGGAAAACACCAGTTTAATCATTGACAGGGGCATGGCCTTACACAAAATGATACGCCTGATTACACTTGCTACTGCAGGTGGAGGTTATCTCAATTTTATGGGCAACGAGTTCGGTCATCCCGAATGGATAGATTTTCCCAGAGAAGGCAACACCTGGTCATACAAACATGCTCGTCGCCTTTGGCATTTGGTTGAAGATGAAAGCCTGAGATACAAGTTTCTTAATGAATTTGACAAAGCAATGATTTCACTTGTAAAGGAACAGCAAATCATTGAACATAATCCCAATGTTTTAGATTACAACAATGACGGACAAGTGCTTGCATTTGAGCGAAACAACTGTGTCTTTGTGTTCAACTTTAACCCAATGCGTTCATTTACAGATTATGAAATTCCCTGCAAAGCAAATAGTTACAGGATTATTCTCAACACAGATGATGTGCTTTTAGGAGGCTTTGGTCATATCAATACAAATCTTGAATATCACAGTTATAAAGATAATGGAAACCAGTGGTTGAGACTGTATTTGCCTGCCCGCACAGGTATTGTTCTGATGCCAGCATAATCACTGTGTGCTGCACAACCGTTTTAATAAAATTTTCAAAACCAGTTAACGGTTTTTAATAAAGGTCAAGAAACTCATAGGAATTACCTGTGTGATTGAGATATTTTATGAATCCTTCAAAAGGAATAACCAAAGAAGCAGTGTTGTCATTTGGGTGAAAACTGATGGTTTTTGCTTTTTTCAGATTTTCACCAAGAAAAACATGCACATGATTTGTATTATCGTGAATTAACCCAAAAGGAGAAACACTCCCTGGCTGAATGTTTAGATACTTCAACATTCTTTCAGGCGAAGCAAAAGTAAGTTTTCCCTGTTTTAGTCGTTGTTCCAGGTCTCTGATATTGAGTTTGTAACTGCAGTCCAAAATCACCAAAAAGTGTTTATTTCCTTTGTGGTTTCTAAAAAAAAGATTTTTGCAGTGCTGCGCATCCAGGTCTTTCCAGTATTTCATTGCAATTTCAACAGTAGGAGCAGCCGGATGATCAAAATATTCAAACGGAATTTCCAATTGATTAAGCACCTGATAAACCCTGGGGTCTCCTTTACAGACAATATTGTTGTTCATTTTTGGAAAGAGTTTGTGCAAACTTATAAAAAAAAGAAACGTACTGACCAGTACGTTTCTTTTTTTCAGGGATGACAAATAAAAACTTTATTGAATAATAATCCTATGATTTACTATTCTGTTTTTCTTTCTAACAGACATCAAATACACTCCTGCTTCCAGATAAGAAAAGTTCATGCTATTTATTCCTGCTCCATGAAGCCCCTCATATACCTGAGATCCAATACTGTTAAATAATACAATTGTTGCAGATTCATCAGTTTCAATGGTAAATATTCCATTGTTTGGATTTGGATAAATCAACACATTTCCATTATCAAAACTCTCTACAAAAAGAGTATTCACATTATAGCAATCAGAAGTATCCACACAGGTGTTTTGAGTTACAATAACAGCATAGTTCCCATTGATAGTTGCAACAAACACACTGTCTGTTTCTCCTGATATGTGAGCAAAGGAATTGTCACAATCAACCCATTGATATGTTGCATTTTCGGCTATTGCAGAAAGAATATGGCCGTTTTGAACAACATCAAACTCCGGACTTACAATAATTGTTGCACTAAAATCATCAACATTTGAAATACAGCCATTATCATCTTCAATTGAGATAACTACAATTTCATACTGGCCTGCGTCAAGCAACTGACTGAAGAGCACCTGCCCTGCAGCGGTCACAGAAACATCGGTTCCTGAAAGAGGATGTCCGGGATTATTATTCACAGTCCACGAAACAGTAAATGGATAGTCTCCTGAAGTTGCATTTTCAAAAGTAAAAACAACCAAATCATCAACACACATGTATTCATTTACTAGAGGAAACGTAGAAATTGAGTTGAGAGAAAGTTCGATTTCAGGAGCACCAAAGGGGGATTCATATGCTCCGATATCAAGACCACAACCAAGAATTCTTGAATTTCCATCAATGTCTGTGATAATAGATGGCGGCAAACAAGTAATTTCACCATAGTCAATACATGGAGAAAACTCTTCCAGCTTCCAGGAGGCTGTGTCCCAACCTGGCACATTAATTCCGTATGTAGTTGTTGGGTTTTCAAATTTTGGTCCAGTTGCATTGTCTGTGTTCAACTGAAAATTTCCTGCTCCTGGAGGAGGTGTAAATGAAAAGGCAGAATAAAGCACAGTTGCATTTGTATTTATTGTAGTTGAGTTTGAATTATTTCCCCATACAATACAATTGCTGACAACATGACTGTTTGAATTTCCAAGATACAATCCATGTCCGTTGTTCACTATTGTAGAATTAATAATTGCGTTTAATTGATTATTTGCATTCGTACTATGTCCCCATCCATAACTTTGATTATTGTAAACAAGGCAATTTACTGTTCTTGATCTGGTACAATTTCCATAACCATATATTCCTGAACTTTCATTGTTTACAACAACACAACTTTCCACTGTAGAATATTGTGCATCAATTGCAATGGCTCCACCTGCACGATTACTGTGAATAATACTGTTCTTAATTAACAAGTCATTGTAATCTGTTGCATGTTCAACATAATCAGCAATAAACACCCCTGCTCCATTTTGAGCTGAAGTAAGAAAGCCATTATCTGTGATTTCACAGTTATTTACTGTTGCATAAGTATACATGTAGACCCCTCCTCCGCATGAAGCTGATGAGTTTCCATCATAAGGGTGTGGATTATTAACAATGTTATTTGATGAAACAACAGAGTTATTCATTTCAGTATAAACCAGATAAACACCTCCTCCATTATTTGTTTTATTGCTTTGTGAAGACGGGGTCCCCGGATAATTGTCATTTGCTCTTCCAAGATTGTTATGAATAACACTATTATTAATGACACAAATATTTGTGTCTGAACCCGCAGAAACTATTCCTGCTCCATCTGTTCTCCAGTAATCAAAAGTTACAAACAGGGGAGGATCAAGAAGTCCGTTGTAAAAATTCACCCCAACAGCTTCATTATCCTGAACGAGGCAATTGTCAATTTTCGCTCCGTTAAACATGGCTATGCCTGCACCACCATACTTAGCTTTATTATTTTCAACTATACAGTTGTGTAATTCACCGTTTCCAACAAGAGCCACACCTCCGCCCGCACAATGAACATAATTCTTTTTAGAATTATCTGTGTTTTCAAATCGAATGTTCATGTTGGCAAAACCACCGGTAATAGTAAATCCATCCATAATTGCAATTTCAATCAAAGGGTTGGGTATTTGCACCTGAATACCACTGTAATCAAACGGACCAAATCCGTTTGAACCAAACCATACAACATGATAGCTGGGAGTTTGACTTCCATCAAGTATTGTTACATTTGCAAAATCCCACAAATTTCCTGAAGCAGTCAATTGACGACCACCTGAAACACCAATTTGAGTTGTGCTTTCGGTTCCAGCAAACCCTCCATAAACATTTATGCCAGCATACATTATGAATGATTTGAAGGCGTCTGCTGTTTGTTGTCCATTGGCATCACTCAGACATTCAGTTGGGTAATAAGTGCCAGCGGCAACCCAAACCTCTGCATTTCCAGTTGTAGAGTGTGCTTCATTAATCCCATGCTGAACTGTGGCAAAAGCTGAAGCCCAACTTAATCCATCATTGCTGTCACTTCCATCTGTTTTTACATAATAAACGGTGGTTGTTTTTTCATTTCCACCTGCAATTTCTTTGGTTATTTCAAACGCATAACCATTTGCCATTTGTGTTGTGATTATTACAAGCCAAATAAAGCCTTTTAACAACAACCCTTTTAAACATAGATTTTTTTTCATATATTTTAATTTAAAGTTAATATTCCTGGTCAAATTGTTCAAACAATAAGCTCACTAATTAATTACGCTTTTTATACAACAAAATGCAAATATATATCATATTTAATTATAATAGCTATTTTTTTTAACAACTTTTTTACAATTAATTCTTTTTTGTGTGTTTTCACAAAAAAAGTTTAATTTTGCAAACTGCGTTTGTATTCAATGCCCGGGTGGCGGAATTGGTAGACGCGTTGGTCTCAAAAACCAATGAGGGTGACCTCGTGCCGGTTCGATCCCGGCCCCGGGTACAAAACATGGCTCCCCTTCATCCTTTGGATTTCGGGGAATGAAAAATGAGAATGAGAACATTTGAATGATGTTTCTCATTCTTTTTTACTTCATTCTGATACTCATTCTATAAAAAACCCATTCTGAAATTTAATTTTCAAAAATTCAAAGTATCTTTGAAGCCCCAATAGATTATTCACAATGAAAACGATTAAAAATTTCATTCCTAACATTCTTACTCTTTTGAATCTCTCATTCGGTGTGACAGGTATTTTATTCTGGCAGCATGATATTCTTCTTTCTGCAACATGCATATTTGCAGCCATGGTTTTTGATTTTCTGGATGGTTTTGTAGCCCGCATGATTAACGCCACATCTGAAATTGGCAAACAACTTGACTCACTGGCAGATGTTGTCTCTTTTGGGGTGTTGCCTGCCTGTATATTATTTGGAGTACTTCATCCTGATTTTTTGTGGATAACGAAAAATGACATCCCTTATACCAGTTTTTTGCTTCTCGCAATTCCAGTTTGTTCAGCATTGCGTCTGGCCAAGTTTAATCTGGACGAATCCCAGTCATACGGCTTTAAAGGACTCCCCACTCCTGCCAATGCTTTCTGGATTGCTGCTGTCCCTTTTATTGTTATACAGGCTCCTGAAAACAGTATGGCGTTTCAGCTTTTTTCGGGTCAAATTTCTATTGTCATTTTTGCTCTTGTGAGCTCTTCCCTTCTGCTTATTCCTGTTCCACTCATGGCGTTGAAGTTTAAAAATTTCCAAATTCAATCCAATCTTTTCCGTTATATATTTATACTCCTTGCAGTTCTTTTGTTTGTGGTTTTCAAGTGGACTGGTATTCCTATGATAATTGTATCATACATCATTTTATCCCTGATATCAAAATATCTGGTGAAAACCACATAAAGTATTGAGTGATTATTCTATACCAGCAGCTTCTCTTTTTAAACTTTTTCTTCTGAAAATCAATTTTACAATAACAATAAAAACAACAGCAATGGATGCAAAGCCAGAAAGGCGTCCCAGATAATCTCCGTATTTTACATACACCGTAAGTTTGTCGTTGGCATTGATTATATTTCTGATGACATGCTTTTCATCATAGGGAACTTCCTGAATCACATCTCCTCTTTGATTAATAAACCCTGAAATTCCTGTGTTGGCTGATCGGGCAATACTTCGGCGTGTTTCAATTGCCCTTAGAGATGCATAGGCAAAATGTTGCCGGTATCCTGGTGTTTCTCCCCACCAACCATCATTTGTCACAATAAAAATCAGTTGTGCTCCTTTTCTGATATACCCTGTAACATATTCTCCGAATATGGACTCATAGCAAATAACAGGTGCAACGGGTACTTTTCCATTAATAAAATTCATCGGTTCAGGGCTTGTTGCCTGACTTCCTGTAGTTCCTCCCAAATCTATTGCATATTTTTCGAGAAATCTGAACAAATGAGGATAGGGCATACGTTCAACACCAGGAACAAGCTTTGATTTGTGATAAAGTCCGATTATTCCCGATGAATCTACCTCAACGGCACTATTAAACGAATCCCACCAATACTCCACATCATATACTGGATTTTTGAAAAATCTTGCTGTTGCCGTTTTTTTTGTGTCATATATATCGTTCATATTTGCGCCAGAAACAACACGTAAATTTGGATATTGGCTTGTAATTCTGTGTTTTATGCGGTCAATATCATAACTATAATCCATTTCACTGATGGTGATTGTTCCGGGGATAGAGGTTTCTGGCCATACAATAAAGTCAGTATTGTTGTCTGTCATTTCAAGAGACTGACCAATAAGCAGGTCCTCAAGAATAAGTTCCCAGTTACGTGCATCAAATTTTTCTCCGTATGGATCAACATTCGGTTGAACAACAACAATATCAACAGGTGCATTTTTTTCATTATATGAATAATACATTATCCATGACAAAATGAGCGGAACAATCAATACGAGCAAGGGCAAAACACTAAACTTACGGATTTTTATCATATTCTCCTTATCTATTACCATTTGCAATAGTCTATACCACAACACATTCATTGTGAGTATCCAGATTGTACCTCCCAAAACTCCAGTATATTCATACCATTGTATTGATTTCACCACTGAAGCAAAACCATTACCCAGCTGGAGCCAGGGCCATGATAGTTCCCAGTTCAGATGCAAATATTCAAAGGTGACCCAATAGATTATCAACACAAAAAAACCTGTTTCATATGGTTTTACGTGATTTCGGGTAAGTATTTTTCTGCAATAATGATAAAACTGAAATACCAGCGCCATAAACAAAGCATTGAACATCACTGCCATCGCTGCACCAAAGAAGGTTGAATTATATATCCACCAGGTTGTTAATACATTCCAAACAAAAAATCCGGGATAGGAATAGAAAAAAACTGCAAACCGGTTATATTTAGTTCTGAATCGAAAAACCTGATCCTCAACAATCAGAAATGGAATCATTGCAAAAAACAACAAAACGGCCATTCCGTTTTGCGGCCATGCTGCACTCATTAATAGTCCTCCTGCTATAGAAAACAACAACACCTGATACTTTTTCAACATTTTCATGATATGGGTTCATTTTGATGCGAAATTATTAAAACTTCGCCAACCAAACATGTTTTTTACTTTATGTATGTTCAGTTTTTTTATTAAACAGTTACAGTTTAGTAGAAAAGAGGTGTTTTTTTGGACATTATCAACCATTGCCAATAATTATGATTTCTGTATCTTTGCAAAAAGAAAAATCTGATGAAAAACAAGGAGGAGGTAGCATTTTTTCCTGAACAATTTCTTTTACTTTCTGATCTTGAAACTGTGTTTCACACCATAGCTTCTTATTGCCGTTCATCAGCAGGAAAAGAAGACTGTATAAACATTCAGGTTTACTCAGACATCAATTCTATTTCCCAAATTCAGACTCCTGTTAAAGAATCTCTAAATATTTTGCTTTCCGGCAAAGCGTTTCCTGACACTGAATTTTCTGACAACAGAGAATCATTATCTTTGTTGAAAACCCCAGGGTGGGTGGCTGAACTGACTGACATTTTTGAGCTTGGCAAAGTTTTGAAAACAATGCAAAAATTAGTTCTTTTTGCCCAAGAACACCCAAACAGTAGTGTACTTCAACAAATTATTTTTGAAACAGTTTTTCATCAACACCTTATTCAAACATTGTTCTCTGTAATTGATGATACCGGAATCATTCGTGATGATGCCTCAGACGAATTGTTCCGTCTGAAGAAGGAGTATCTGCGTTTTTCCAGAGACATTGAAAAGCGCCTGAACAGTATTTTTAAAGAATTGAAACTATCCGGCCTTGTTGTTGAAGATTCAAAAATGACAATTCGAAACGGAAGAAATGTAATTCCTGTTCCTGCTAATTTTAAGTATAAAATTAAAGGAATAATTCATGATGAATCAGCGACAGGACAAACAGCATATGTTGAGCCTATGGAGATTGTAGAAATGGGAAACAAGATGCGTGAAAATCTGTCAGCTCAGCAAAGGGAAGTCCGCAGAATTCTTGCTGAAATTTCTGATATCTTGCGTTTTCATATTGATGACATTCTTAATTACTATGAAATTCTTAAGAAAATTGATGTTTGTTTTGCCAAAGCACGATTTGGCGCTGCCATAAATGGAATTATCCCTAATCCTGAGCCTTTTCCTCTTATTGACTGGAAAAATGCACGAAACATTGTTTTACATTCTCACCTGCAAAAACAAGGAAAAACGCTTGTCCCTCTTGAAATTTCAATGGGACAACAAAACAGACTCATTGTCCTTTCGGGCGCAAATGCAGGAGGAAAATCTCTTGTAATAAAAACAGTTGCACTTATTCAGGCGATGATACAATGCGGACTTCCTGTTCCTGTTGACGAAAATTCAAAAACCGGAGTGTTTTCTTTATTGTTTCTTGATATTGGGGATGGCCAGTCCATTGAGTCGGATTTGAGCACATACTCCTCCCATCTTGAAACCATGAAAGTGTTTCTGAACAAAGTTGATGACAAAAGTTTGTATCTGATTGATGAAATCGGATCGGGAACAGATCCTGTGCTTGGAGGTTCTCTGGCACAGGCAATACTTATGAAATTACATAGTGAAGGTGCTTTCGGAATTGTGACAACACATCTTGATGTGCTGAAAAAAATGGCTGATGAAATGCCCGAAGCTTCCAATGCCGCAATGATATTTAATACCGAAAAACTTCAACCAACCTATACGTTAAGACCCGGAATTCCCGGAAATTCATTCACCTTTGAAATCGCTGCCAGAACAGGAATTCCAGGCAAGATTATTGAACAGGCACAACACTTTGCAGGCGATGAACGAATTACTTTTGAACAAAAAATATCAGATGTGGAGCAAAAAGCAATTGAACTGCAGGAAATTATTACAAAGCACAAAATTGCTGAAGAATTTCTTGATGAAACCATAAAAAAATACTCTGCACTTATTGAAAAGATTGAAAATCAACAAAGAGAAATAATTGAAAAATCAAAACAAGAAGCGCTTGATTTATTGAATAATGCTAATTCCACAATTGAAAACACAATTCGAGTTATTAAAGAATCAGCTGCAGACAAAGAAATTACAAAAACAGCAAGAAAGGAAATTGAAGCCACAAAACAAGAGATTCAACAACACACTCCTTCAAAAAAAATCTCTGAAAAACTAAAAAACCCCATTCCTGTTTCAAAAACCGAGAAGAGTGATAAAATAATTTCTGTTGAATTGAAACAGGGCACCCCAATTATTCATAAACACAACCAAAGCGAGGGTGTCATACTGGAAGTATTAAGCAGCAATAAACTTAAAGTAGCATTCAATAATGTCAGTGTAATTATGAACACCTCTGATGTGATTCCTGTCAAAGAGAAAACATCTGCTGCTTCAAAAGTAAATATCCGATTAGAGGGAGAGCTGAATAAGAAAACAGGAAATTTTGCAAGACAAATTGACATGAGAGGCTTCAAGGCCGAAGAAGTGATGGCAGTTCTTGAAAAACATATTGACGATGGGTTGCTTATTGGTGTTTATGATTTTTCCATACTTCACGGAAAAGGAAACGGTGTTTTGAGAAACGTGGTAAGACAACTTCTTTCAAAACACCCTAACGTGGAGTCATTTGAAAGTGAGCACATTGAAAGAGGAGGAGATGGTATTACCCTTGTAAAACTAATAAAATAAGAAACTTAAGAATTCAACAGATATTATGAAAATCCACATTCAAACAACCTTCTTGATTCTGTTGATTTGCTTTTCAAATGCAACAGCAACCAATTATTATATTTCTCCCTCCGGATCAGACAGCAATGATGGTCTTTCAGAATCAACACCTTTTAAAAGTATTCAGAAAGCGGCAGATATTGTTTTGCCGGGAGATACTGTATTAATTATGAACGGAATATTCACCAATGATGCACCCGAAGGGTCTGTTGCAACAATAACCAGATCAGGGAATAATCAAAATTATATTGTATTTAAAAATTATCCCGGACACAGTCCTGAACTAAAATTTAACGGTTGGTGGGGCATACTCATTGACGGGGCTTCATATATCGTTATTGAAGGTCTACGTATTGAAGGCAACAACGCAAACATATCTCTTGCCTATGCAGAATCAGAAGGCACAAACCTAAACAACCCACTTACAAGCGGAAGCGGTATTGGCATGCTTTTCAATCAGGCTGATTCATTGTTTCCAACAAACATCTTCATTCGCAACAATACGATTTTCAATTGCGGGCAATATGCAATCTATTCTTTATATGCGGATTGGGTCACCATTGAAGGAAACGAGATTTTCAACAATTGTTTTTATTCTCCCCTGAATCCTTCGGCCATTACACAATATAGGCCAGTGAACTCCGATACAGACATCAGGCACAAAATGAAAATCACCGGTAATAGAATATATAACAATCAAAACCTCATCCCCTTATGGAGCATGGGTGAATTTGTCGGGGGACATGCAGTTCACATCAACAACTCATTTGACGGCGGGTTGCCCATTTGTGTTTATACAGGGCGAAGCCTTGTTGCCAATAACATTATTTTTAATAACGGAGGTTCGGCTTTAAAAGTTGAAGCGTCATATTTTGTTCATATTTCACACAATACACTGGTTTCAAATTCAGCACATGAAAGTTTGACTCTTGCAGAAATCAGTATCACCTACTGCTACAACTCCACTGCATTAAACAATATAATATTTGCTTCAGAATCATCTGGAGTTATTTATTCAGCAGTAAACACAGGGTGTTCTGGTAATGCAAATCTTTACAACTCCGCATGGACAAATGATTTGCCGGGTCCTGATGATGTCCTTACCAATGATCCGGGATTTACATTTCTTTCAATTGATCCGTTCAATGCAGATTTTTCCCTGCTTTCTTCAAGTCTGGCAATTGATGCAGGCATAATAGATTCATTGGTTGTAAATGATTTTGCAGGAACCTCACGTCCAATTGGAACGTCAAGTGATATTGGAGCCTATGAGTTTGACCCGTTTCAATATACAGAAGAAATTTATCCTACAACCAATGAACCAGTGATTTTTCAGGAAGGAGACAACATTTCTGTAACATTTGACAAGCCCCTGGTTATGGTTTCAGTTTTTGATTCCACAGGAAAACTGTGTTTTTTGTTTAAGGGCAGAGAACAACATATTAAAATACGTATTTATGATTTTCCCACAGGAATTTATTTCTTTCATCTACATACTGAAACAGACAAATATGTAAGAAAGTTCTTTGTTCCTTAAAAAAAAATACTGCAAATATTTAACTTGTATAAAAAATATGTACTTTTGTATCGAAATTAACAATAAAAATAATAACCCTATTTAAAACAGAAATTATGAACAAATTGAACAAAATTTTAGTAATTATGCTGGTTGCACTAATGGCAATACCAACATTAAATTCATGCACAAAAAAAGGCGAAGAAGATCCTGGTCTCAGCCTTAAATCAAGAAAATCACGTCTTGCTGGCGAATGGACTTTAACTTCAGGCTCTGTAATGATGACATCTGGCGGAAGCACATATTCGGTAACTTTCTCCAGCGGAATGGCTACCTATACTTTTATGGGAAATTCCACTACTGTTATGTATTCAGAAACTGTAACTTACGGAAAAGATAACACATTTAAAGCTGTCGTGATAGATGACGGAGACATGACCACTACAGAAGGTTTCTGGGCTTTTATGGGTGCCTATGACGAAGTAAAAAAAGAAGAATGCGTTGTAACAAGAACCAAATCACAAATGTCTTCTGGTGGAATCACTGTTTACACTGGCGAAGAAATGCCAACAGGTGTATTCAGGTTTAAAAGACTGAGTTCAAAAGATGCGATTATTATCCTTGACGGAACAGAAGTGGATGATGGAGATTTATGGTCTATTACAGGAGAACTAACATATACCAAAAAATAATATTTTTTCTTTTCAAAAAAAGGGTTCCGTTTCGAGAACCCTTTTTTTTTGGGTGTTAATTTTTTGTTTATTTTTACACCTTTAAACAAACAAAACCGAAACAAAATGAAACGTATAATTTTTATTGTGAGTATTGCGCTTTTCAGTTTTTCTGTGTTTTCACAACAAAAGACAAAACTTGCTGAAATCCAGTGGGGTCAACAATTTAAAATCGGGAAACGATTTGTGTTTTTTGACATTATTACCATTGATGAGCAGAACAATATTCATGTGTTGTATAAGCAATATTCCGGTTTTATGGGGTTAAACGCAAAATTTCATGTGGCAAAAATCAGTAGTGATTTAAAGTATAGTCCATACAAAGAGTTAAATCTTGAAGTTGAAGGCAATCCCAATCAACTTATGGATATTGTTGAAATTGGAGGCAATGTTTATGTGTTTTCTTCCTTTGAGAACACAAAAACCAAAGAAACAAAAATGTATTTGCACCACTACAATGTTAAAACCCAAACTGTTTCTGATGGAAGGGAAATTGCCAAACTCAGCTGGGAAGGCTTTAAGAGAAGACATTCAGGTTCTTTTCATATAACATATTCTTATGACAGAAACTCAGTACTTGTTTATTATGACCTGCCATATGAAGAGGGGAAAAACGAAAAATTCGGAGCCATAATTTTCAATAATCAAATGGAAATTCTCTGGCGGAATGAATTTGTGTTGCCATACAACGATGAAATGTTTCACATTGAGGACGTATATCTGGGAGACAATGCCGAAATTTTTATCATTGGGAAAAAATTTCTGGAAACTGATTCGAGAAAAAAACGTGACCCAAGATATTACAATTATGTTCTTTTGAGCACCTCTGACCAGGGCAATGACCTGACACAACATGATATTATGCTGAAGGACTATTATATCTCTCAGCTTACTGCAGCCATGAACCCCAACAATGACATCATTTGTTCGGGCTTCATCACAGAAAAGCAAAAAAGTTCGTCCATTGCAGGAGTATTTTACATCCTGATTGATGACAAAACTAAAGAAATTGAAATTGAGACTGTTAAACCTTTTGACTTTGATTTTATAATCCAGGATATGTCAGAGAAACAGCAAAAAAAGACACAGAAAAAAGCTGAAAAAGGAAAAGACATAGAGCTCCCTTACTTTGAATTTCGTGACATCGTGGTAAAAGAAAATGGCGGAGCAATGATTACTGCCGAAAAGTTTTACATTAAAGTTGTTACCAGAACAGATCCAAGAACAGGGGCAACCTCAACAACAACATATTATTATTATCAGGACATCATTGTCATTGATTTCAATCCTGAAGGAGAACTGAATTACGCCATCAAGATACCAAAAAGACAATATTCAACTGATGATGGTGGTTTTTGGTCTTCTTATGTGATGGGCGTTCACGAAGACAAAGTACATTTTATATATAACGACAACACGCTGAATATTAACAAAAAATCAGGACCCCAGGCCAGTGTTCAAACCAGAGGAAAAAAGAATATTTCTGCAGTTTTGGTAACAATTTTTCCCGATGGCGAATGGAATAAGGAATTACTTTACAACTACAAAGAGGCTGGATATAATCTGGCACCAAAATACAGTATGCAGTTAAGTGCAAACGAAGTACTTCTTTACTGCAACTCAAAAGGGGTTAACAAATTCGGAATTGTAGAGTTTAAGTAATCCAATATTTCAGCAACGAATAAAACTTCATAACAAAAAAAAGAGACAAAATTTTGTCTCTTTTTTTTGTATTTCTGATTGTTTGTTTATTTCACATATTTTGCGAGCACCTTAACAAACTTTTTTCCTGCAAGTGCATAAGCTTCTGCAATTCGGCTTCCGGCATCAAAATGTTCACTTCCTTTGGCCTTAATAAGATCAAAAACAGCAAAAGGCTTATCAGGATCAAGACGTTCATAAAATGATATCTTCATGCTGACATATGCAGGAGATGATGTTATCCCAATATTATAACCAGGTTCTGTAAAATAGGTATTCACTACCATGATAATTTTTGATTCTGGTCTGTGATAATCAATAAACAGCCCTGCTTTTTCACCGTACTTGTTGAAAAGGGCAATGAATTTTGGCTCAAACTTTATTTCTCTGTCTTTAATCCACAGATTATGCCATCTATCCCCATTATCATTGTCGTTTTTGTGGGCTTCTTCTCTTTTTTGCTTTACATATGCCTCTTCTGTCAGTTTTCCAACCCTCATATCATCATACGTAAACTGTACCTCAAAAATATCTTCCCCTTTCAACAAATCTGTTTTTCCACTTACCAGTTTAATTTTCTGTGAAAATCCTGCGCCTGCTATGAGCAAAGCAATTCCAATAATCATTAATTTTTTCATAAATGTGTTTTTTTATGGGTTAAACTTTTTTAAAACTTTATGCAAACGTACTGATTTTTTTTTAACAAATAAATACAAAAAAAACTTGCCCTGAAAAAATCCATCTTGTTGCAACCCTTTGTGCTGGTTTTTTGTTAAATATTATCCATATAAAACATTGACAGATAAATATTATTAAAAAACAATTAGTTTTGCAAGAATCTTTTTTTTTAAACCTAAACGTGATAATTATGAAAAAGTTAAGTTTATTTGCACTTCTGCTGATTGCAGGAGTTTTATTGGCTCACTCACAAACCCAGAGAATGGTTTTGTATGAAGGGTTTTCCAACGCCAGCTGTCCTCCATGTGCTTCACAGAATCCGACCACAAATGCACTCATTGCAGCCAACCCCACCAAGGTTGTTGCTCTGAAGTACCAAACAAACTGGCCTGGTGTTGACCCAATGAATGCCCAAACGCAGACATGGGTCGGTCCACGTGTTTCATATTATGGAATAAGCGGCGTTCCAGCCACCAGAGTTGACGGCACCGGCACTTCAATCAATCAGACCGTCATTGATACACGCTACGCTGTTCCTTCTCCTTTTTTCCTGACAGTTGACCACACATTAAATTCAGCTGGTGATTCTGCCTTTGTTGAAGTTATTGTCACAGCAGCTCAAGACTACACAGGAACAAGTCTGGTTCTTCAGGTAGGCATGGTTGAAAAACATATCGGTTTCACATCAGCACCCGGCACTAACGGAGAAAAAGATTTTTATCATGTAATGAGAAGAATGTATCCAGGTGCAACAGGAACTAGCCTGCAAAGTGCCTGGCTAAACACTGAAGCTGATACTTTTCATTTTGCAGTGGCCATCCCAACTTACCTTTATGATATAAACCAAATGGCATTTGTTGCCTTTATCCAATCAAACAGTGATAAGTCTGTTTTGCAGGCTGCAAACAATGACCCTGCTGCTTTTTTTGATTTATATCCACGAATCACCTCTCACAATATTCCTTCAGAACCAACATGCACTGACAGTCTTGATTTGACTATAACAGTAAAAAACACGGGAACAATTGCTTTTACGTCTTTCGATGTTGAATATGGTGCTCAGGGAGAGACACTTCAAACAATCAACTGGTCAGGTAATCTTGCTCCCAACCAGTCAACTGTAATCGATTTGCCTGTTTTTTCATTTACTTCTACAAATCCACTCATTTATATTGAGGTAAAAAACCCTAATGGTTCTGCAAATTACCCTTCACTTCACGCAAAAGTGCTTCAATCATTAAATATCATCTCTTCTTATAACCCCATTCCTCTTGAGCAGGGCTTTACATCAACAACTTTCCCCCCAACCAACTGGATATCAATCAGCGATGATGATATTAAGTGGGCAAGGGCAACAGTTGGTGGTTTTGGAAATACTCCTGCAGGATCTGCAACAATGAAATTCTATTTAAGCCCTGCAGGAAAAATTGATTATTTATACTTTGAACCACTTGATCTTACAGGTACTCCCAATTTAATTCTCACATTCAGTGTTGCACATGCAAGATATAATGCAAGTTATGGTAATGGTGACCGCCTTCAGGTAGAAATTTCTATAAATTGTGGTGCATCATGGACATCAATATACAGCAAGCAGGGAACCACACTTGCCACAGCTCCTGATTTTGGAACAGGTCAGTTTACCCCAACAGCAGCACAGTGGAGAAGCGATACAGTGGATTTGGCTTCATATATGTCCAATGATGAAGTTTTAATCAGACTGAAAGCGACAAGTGGATATGGAAACAACCTGTATGTGGATGATATCAATATTGGTCAGAATTTTACAGGATATGGGGATAATGATTTATTGTCATATTTCAATGTATTCCCAAATCCAGTTGATGATGTATTACATTTTGAGTTTTCAATCAACAAACAAACAAACGTTAGAATCAACATTATTGATATGACAGGAAAACTTATTACTTCTGTATCTCCTAGTGAACTTTCTCAGGGAATGCATTCAGTAACAATTGATGTAGCATCATGGGCAGCAGGCCTGTATCATGCTGTTATTGTGACTGACAACAACGTTGTTTCCAGCAAAATTATAAAGAATTAAACAAAAATCCATACCCCCTTTTCCCGAACGGCATGATATTGGCATTCGGGAAAAGGGTATAAAAAATAAATTCACTATGAGAACAATAATAATTTTTGCAACTTTTTTGATTGCTTTCATTAATATAAAAGCTCAGGAAACAACAAACAGTCTTCCTTCTGTAACAATCAGAACGCTTGACGGTAAACAAATAAACACATCCGAACTCAACAACGACGGAAAACCTTTTATTATCAGTTTCTGGGCCACCTGGTGCAAGCCTTGTGTGCGCGAATTTACAAGCCTGTCAGATGTATATGAAGAATGGCAGGAAGAAACAGGTGTAAAAATCTTTGCCATCAGTGTTGATGACTCAAGAACCAGCAACAATGTTTTACCTTTTGTTTCAGGCAAAGGATGGGAATTTGATTTCTATCTGGACACAAACGGTGATTTTAAACGTGCCATGAACGTGAACCTAATTCCACATACATTTATTGTAAATGGAAAAGGAGAAGTCGTTTGGCAGCACACATCATTCTCCGAAGGCGGAGAACTTGAAATGCTTGAAGTTATTCAGGGTTTGATTGAAGAATAAATGTAAACAATGATTTATGAAACACTGCAAATGGTTATGTGCATGCATTGTAGTATGCACAGTTTTAGCGTTAAAGGGACAGGAGCAGAATTTTGGTGAAATCCGGGGAGATTTCCAGACAGATTTTCAGATTTACCAAAGCGACAGTACAATCGGAGCACCAGATGTACCTGAAAAATATCTTATGAACGGATATCTAAACCTTGTATATAACAAGGGAAACTTTTCTGCTGGCGTTCGCTATGAGGCCTATTACAATGCATTGCTTGGATATGACCCGCGTTACAAAGGAAGCGGATTTGCCTCACGATGGGCAAGTTACAAACACAAGGATTTTGAAGTTACAGCAGGTAATTTCTATGAACAATTTGGTAGTGGCATTCTTTTACGTAGCTATGAAGATCGCAACCTGGGGTTGGACAATTCCATAGATGGTTTCAGGGTTATCTATTCTCCGTTTCGTGGTGTTTATCTAAAAGGCCTTGCCGGACAACACCGCTATTTCTTTGATAAGGGAACAGGAATCATCCGTGGCGCTGATGCTGAATTTCATATAAATGACATTCGGGAAAAGTGGACGGAAAAAGACCTTAGAGTTATTGTTGGCGGAAATTTTGTCAGTAAATATCAGCAGGACAGAGACCCCATTTACAATCTCCCTGAAAATGTGGCCGCTTACTCCGGAAGAATGACATTGCAGCACAAAAAGAAAAATCTTTTCGCTGAATATGCCTACAAATTTAATGACCCGTCAGCAGTAAACAGATTAATCTATAAAGAAGGACAGTCTCTGCTTGTGAATGCTTCTTATGCCACAAAGGGATTCAGCCTTATATTGGGTGCAAAAAGAATTGACAATATGAGTTATCGTTCTGACCGCACTGCAACAGGCAATGTGCTTCAAATCAATTATCTGCCTTCTCTTACCAAACCCCACGCATTTGCTCTTACAGGTTATTATCCCTATGCATCTCAACCCAATGGAGAAATGGCAGTTATGGGACAACTGGGTTTCAAAATTCCTAAAAAAACTAAAATTGGGGGCCAATACGGAGCTGACCTGAGTATAAATTTTTCCAGAGTTCATGACATTGAACGTGCTGCAATCAACGATACAATATCAATCGGACAATCAGGCACTGACGGCTACACCTCTCCCTTTTTCAGCATTGGTGATGAGTTGTTTTTTCAGGATGTAAACATCGCTTTCGGGCGGCGTATGTCCAAAAACCTACGTCTCAACATGGAATATGTGTATATCATTTACAATACTGAAATAATTGAGGGTCACGACGGAGACATGGTACATGCACATGTGGGCGTTCTGGACATGAGCCTGAGATTGAAAAACAAACGGGCCATCAGATGGGAAGTTCAGCATATGTTTACTGAACATGATAAAGGAAGTTGGATAATGGCTCTTATTGAATATTCAATAGCTCCAAAATGGTCTTTTGGCATTCAGGATATCTACAATTATGGAAATCCGGATTCAGGAAAACGTATTCACTATTATCTGGGTTCTTTTGCCTACACTCATAATGCAAGCCGCCTTGCAATAAGTTACGGAAAGCAGCGCGAGGGTGTGGTTTGTGTTGGAGGTGTTTGCCGCAATGTGCCTGCATCAAACGGTCTTTTTGTCTCAATTACAACTAATTTTTAGGGAGGAATAATGATGAAAACACAACTTAAAACAGCTTTTTTTCTTGCAGGAATCATTCTCTTTGCTTCATGCGATATTATCGAGCCTCCATACACAACAACAGGAAACGGAACAGATACCACCAGTACTCAGATTAAACAAAAAGTATTTGTTGAATATTTTACCGGACATCGCTGCCCCAACTGTCCCGCCGAAGCATTTCAGCTTAAACAGCTTAAGCAACAGTATGGCGATCGTCTCATATTTATTTCCGTTCATGCAGGGTATTTTGCTGAGCCTGTGACAGGAAACTATAGTGCAGATTACAGAACAACAACAGGAAATGAGCTGGATGCTGCTTTCAGTGTTACAGCCATTAGCACACCCAATGCTCTTGTAAACCGCAATGATTATTTGGGAAATGTTGTTCTTCCTCCTGCCAGCTGGGCAAGTGCCATCGCAGAAGAACTATTGAAGATTCCTACTGCCGCAATTTATCTTGAACCAGGTGTTCAGGGAAGCAATCTTCAACTCAATGCAGGAGTGAAACCTCTGGATAATATGGAAGGAACGTATATGATTTCTGCATATATTGTTGAAGATAGTATCATTTCATGTCAGAAAAACAATAATCCTGAGGTTGGTGCCACCCCAGACATTCCGGACTATGCTCACAGATATCTGCTGAGGGGGTCAATGAACGGAACATGGGGAGATACTTTATTTAGTCCTCAGGCGTTGCCCACAGATAGCTTTGCAAAAAACTTTACCGCACCAATTGATCCGCAATGGAATGTATCAAAGTTGTATGTGGTTTGTTTTGTTTATAACAAAGAAACCGAACGCGTGGTTCAGGTGGAGATGAAAAAGGTTCAGTAACTTACTGTTCCGAAGATAAAATAATTGTCTTTTCCATACGACTGACCAGTCCATTTTCGTTGGAAGCTGAGCAAATAACCTTATGAACCGGAGCGTTGGCAAACCAAACAACACCGATACGATTGTTTTTGTTATAGGTTTTAATAATTTTTCCTCCTTCCACTTCCCAGTTGGCACGAATGTTTCCTTTTCCGGTCACTTCAAACAACGCGATTTTGTCTTGGGAGGAATACACTGTTTTTCCACGCATGACAGTGCTGTCTGCACTGATAATTTCAAACATAAATCCACACATGTTATCCAGAATTACATTCATGTTTTCGTTGAGAGTATTGCCTGGTCCACACTGCGGGTCATGATCTGCCCCCGGAAACAATACCAGCCGGCTGTCATGTCCAAGTCTTTGCATGTGTTCATGAATGGATACTGAACCATACACCTTTTTGCTGAAAAAAGAGGAAAACTCAGTGCCAACATTGGCAAAAGGATATTGATGTCCTGCCGGCACAATTGCGTCAGCATCTCCATGAAATAACAGTACAGGGATATTTTCTTTTTTGCTGATAAGGGTTGTGTCAGTGAGAGCCCCCCACATATTGACAACTCCCCTGATTCGGAATTTGTCCTTAAGGGAATTTCCACTGCAATCCAAACAACCCAGATCTTCCTGTAAATACAACCTGTTGCCCGAAACGCTTTGAAAAACTTCGTTTTGTTCCATAAATGCTGTTTTCAGTGCAATAAATCCACCGGCACTGTTGCCTCCAATAAAAATATATTCAGGGTCAATCCGATATTTCTCTGCGTTGTTTACCAGAAAACGTATTGCTGCACGGGCATCCTGAATTGCCCTGTACATACATCTTTCAAGGTACATATATCCGCCAGGCACAAACATATATCCCATTCTGTAGTTGATTGAAGCCACAAGATAGCCCCTGCGAGCAAAATAATGCCCTGTTTCTCTCATTGTTGTTGTGTTTTTATCGCCAATAATAAAAGCACCACCGTGTATCATAACCAGTAAAGGACGCTTTTTAATTGTATCACCAACAGGACGATATAAATCAAGGGTCAGTGGTAATTCTGTCATCAGAAAATTCTTTACCAGATTTTTTCCCACATCAAGTACAATTGATGGATAGCTTTCAGGCTCTATATCATCAACAGGTTTTGAAGTATAATAACCCTTTGCTTTTCCATATGTAATTTCCTGAACACCAACCTTTCGAAATCCAACTTCATTATATCTGGGCTTATGAACGCGAATTGATTTGTGTTTTTCTCTCACAAGAACAAATTTTGAGGGATCTTTTTTGCTGCCAAAATGATAATATACTGTATCCAGATTCCCTGTTAAGATTCCTTTTGTCTTTAAAACTCCCTGTGTTTCTGTAAAATGTAATATTGTTTTATCTTTTACTGGTCTCCCGGTAAAAGGATGTCTTTCAACTATCGCTTCTCCTTTGTAAATAAAGTATTCTCCTGAGATAACAGAATCTGCCCTGTGAAAAACCAGATACATGGTTTCTCCACCCGGTAATGATGTAGAATAATATTCATACAGAACTATTCCGGTATAATCATACTGAAGTTTTTTACATTTGCAGGCTATAAAAAACAAAAGAACAACAAGCCCTGCGTATAAAACTGTGAAATGAATTTTTTTCATATTGTAGTTTTCCACTGTAAAAATACGTAAAAATATTGCCCGTTTGAAAATCTCTGTTTATTTTTGCCCTGTTTTTTAATTTTAAAACCAAAAACACATGAGTTTATTGCATACAACCTATATGGGTTTGAAGCTAAAATCACCCATTATTGCCGGAAGTTCTGGCATGACAAAATCAATTGATAATCTGATTGAAGCAGAAAAAAACGGAGCAGGCGCTGTTGTGCTCAAGTCATTATTTGAAGAACAACTCAATAATGAAATGAATGTCAACCTTGCTCAGGGACATGATGACTATGCATATCCTGAAGCATTTGACTATATCAGCAACTTCACAAAATCCTCTGCTGTGGATGAATATCTTACTTTGATTGAAGAAGCCAAAAAGAAATTAACAATACCTGTCGTTGCAAGTATTAACTGTGTTTCGAATACCGACTGGATTGAATATGCCAAAAAGTTTGAAACTGCAGGTGCCGACGCACTGGAACTCAACCTTTTTATTTTGCCATCTGATTTTACCAGAACGGCTGAAGACATAGAAAAAACGTATATTTCAATCATTGAAAACGTACTGAAACATGTGAAAATACCTGTGGCAGTCAAAATTGGAGAATATTTTACAAGTCTTGCAAAAACTGTCGTCACATTGTCCTGGACAGGAGTAAAGGGTATTGTTTTGTTTAACAGAACATATTCACCCGATATTGATATCAACACAATGCAGGTAACATCAACTAATGTTTTCAGCAATCCTGAAGAAGTGGCTCATCCCATGAGATGGATTGCACTGCTATCAGACAAAGCCCATTGCGATTTGGCAGGTTCAACCGGTGTTCACAATGGTGAATCTGCTGTAAAACTTCTGCTTGCAGGTGCTTCTGCTGTTCAGGTTTGCAGCATTCTTTACAAAAAGAAATTCGCAGCCATTGCAGAAATCAACTCATTTATTGAAGACTGGATGAAAAAGAACAACTTCAGCTCCATTGAAGATTTTAAAGGAAAAATGAGTTTAAAAAATATTGCAAATCCTGCTGCCTATGAACGTGTGCAGTTTATGAAGTATTTTGCAGGAATTGAATAGCGGCCGACTTCCTCTGCCTTCATTTTTTCTGTTTATTCAAACACAAGATCTTTTTTCATTTCCTTGTCAAATAATAACCAGAACAAAAATCTGAAACCACGAAATTCACCATACTCGTCGTATGATACTGAAGAAGGACTCACGGCAATCACTTTTTTGGAAAACTGCAAAGATTGTTTGTCAATTGTCCATTGCTCAACAAACTTAAGCCGTGTAATTTGGTTCCTGTCAAGCTTAAAAACGACAACACTGTCTTTTGCAATATCCGGATTCTCTTCGGAAAACACACTTATTGTATCTTTTCTTTCTATAATCTGCTCAAATTCAGCATCCTGCATCTCGTTGAAAAAATAATCATACACCGGAGTTCTCTTTTCTATGCCCGCATCAATAATTGAATTCACAATTTGCAATTTGAGAGCAGGCTCAATATTGCAAAAATAAAATGGGAGTTTCTCTCCGTAACATTCTTCTATGAATGGGAAAGTGTTGTCAACAAATACATCAAATGCTATTTTTTCAGCAACAATCATCTGATCGTCTCCCCCTTTTTCTTCAGAAGGATAAATCCAGAACAAGGGATACACTTCGGAAACCGGACTTCCGTCAATAAACTGATGTCTGTGAAAATACAAAGGACAAAAAGCAATAACTTCTTTTTCAAATTCGCCGGTACCTGAATTCACTTTCCAGGATTCACGAAAACGGATGCCGTTCAATGATTCAGCATTCAGGATAATTGTCACCTCTGAAGTATCTTCAACAAGAACAAGAGTAAGCAAATAATCAATATCTGAAGCATTAATTTTATTTCCGTCCACATCTTCAATTGTAAATTTTCCGCTTCTGGCATTATCCAGAATTAAGTTAAAGAAATCTATCCTCTGAAATCCCTCCATATGGTCAAACCATGAATAGTTGGAACCATGATTGTTTATCAATACATCGTATTCTATTTTTGGCAATTCAATAATATCATACTTTTTTTTACAGGACACAAAGGCCATTGTTACCAATAACATTACAAACAAAGTTCTTGTTTTCATAGGATTTTGTTTTTGTTTACAAATTTAACAAGTATTTTTAATTGTTCACCAAATAACATGAAAATAATCGTAGTTTTTTAGGCAATAAAAGCAAAAACACGTACAATTTTCAGTTTTATGTCTAATTGTATATGGGTTTTCATGTAAATTAAAAAAAAACTTTATACTTTTGTCATCTAAAAAATTAAAAACTCAATTATTATGAACAAAAATTTACCAAAAGAAAAGAAAAAAGACCTTGCAAGTCCTAGAAGCATTGTTTTTTTTGCAGCGTTGCTTTTTGCTGTGATGTTTTTCACAGTGAAAACATCCAATGCCCAAACCTGTGATTACAATGTTCCTTTTTCAGGAAACAACTCAATTACTGCCTCTTCGGGGTTTATCTGTGATCATGCTGGTTTTGGCGTTAATTATTCCGATAATGCAAATGGATATACAATCATTAATCCTGTTGTACCAACACACTATGTTCGTTTAAACTTCACTCATTTTGAGCTTGAAGGTTGCTGTGATTATGTTACTGTTTATGATGGGGCTGGCTTGTCAGGTACTGTTTTATTTAGTGGGTTCGGCACAACCATGCCTCCTGAGCTTACATCATCTACTGGCCCGCTAACAATTTCATTTACCTCTGATTATAGTGTTGTTTATCCTGGTTTCAGGGCAGAAATTTCAAATATTATATGTGTTGATTTTCTGGAAACTGAGAGTGGAGTAATTTGTGATAATGAAACATTCAACTGGAGAGGTAATGTTTATTCTACAACCGGTATTTATTATGACAGTTTGGTCTCTGTTTTGGGCTGTGACAGTGTTTACAGGTTAAACCTGACTGTTAACCCAACTCCCGATGCTCCTATTAATATTTCTGCCACACCTTCAACACTTTGTTATGGTAGCACAACTACACTTAGTGCAACAGCCACAACTGATTCAGTGTATTGGTACACTCAGGCAACCGGAGGAGTTGATATAGGTGCAAGTGCTAGCGGCGCAGGTTTTGTTGTAACTCCTGACTCAACAACCACATATTATGCTGAAGCATATAGTTCTGGTTTAACTGTATCAAATATCCTGGTTCTTGACGTAGAATGTAGCTCTTCTCACTGGCTTACTCCTTATGCTGATGCCCTGGACAGCCTTGGTTTAACTAATGTAAGTACTACTGATGAAGCAACATTTATTAATTACCTGAATGACGGAACAATCTGGGATTTGGTTATTTATAATCAATATTTGGATGCGAGTTTGGGCTCTACTTTTCAAGATCTATATGATTATCTGGTTTCCGGAGGAAAGCTTATCTATTCAAGCTGGGATTTACAAACCACCGCAGCAGCCACAAATTTATATAATCAAATGGGTATATCTGCAAGCACAGAATATAGTGTTCCTCTTAACATGTATTGCTGGGATACAATACACCCCGTGTTTAGTTTCCCAAACACAATCCCAACTTCGCTTATCCCAACATTTGACCCTTGTAATTCAGACGGACAATTGCTTACCATTCTGCCCGGTGCAGAGGCTGTGGCAGGATATACTGCCTTAGAAACTCCCGGTCAGGCAGGAATTGTGGTAAATCAATCAGAATCAAGTATTTATATGGGACAAGTTCCTTTTGTTTTCTCATCAACTGATCTCATTGAACTTCTTGAAAATCAAATTCATTTTCTTCTTTATAGCTCAATGTGTCCCTCAGCTACACGCACCCCTGTCACTGTTACAGTGAATCAATTACCTGCTGCAGCAGGAACAATTTCAGGCTCAGATTTTGTCTGTCAGGGAGCAACGGCCGTGCCATACAATGTACCTGCAATTGCAAATGCAGTAGATTATGTATGGGAATTTTCGGGAACAGGAGCAACCATAAATGGAACAACCTCCAATGTCACCATTGATTTTGATGCAGTTGCTACATCAGGAAATCTTACTGTAAAAGGTTCAAATACTTGCGGAGAAGGTGTTGTTTCTGCTGATTTCGCAATAACTCTTGATCCCTGCTCAGGAATTGATGAAGAGAATGCAGACATCAAGGTTGAAATTATCCCCAATCCAAGCGACGGGCAGTTTTCTTGTTTGATAAATACTGACAAAACACAGCTCTGCAAACTTAACATTAATGATATAAACGGAAAAACTGTGTGGTCAGAAGAGCTGACTATTCAGGCCGGAGCCAACAAAATTGAACTGAATATGGTTCACCTTGCAAACGGAACATATTTCCTGAGCGGGCAGACTGAAGCCTATTTTTTCAAAAAAGTTCTCGTCATTAAAAAATAATACAGATAAAGCTCAATCTTTTTTTGTGTTTAAAAAGAATCCCGTATGCTGCACGGGATTCTTTTTCTTTACACATTTATTGATGTCTATAATAATCTCATATGATGATTTCAATGATTATCAGTAAAAAAAAATTACATTTGCAAAATAAGTTTCTGCAATGATTATCCTGAGTTTTATTTCCCTACTCAAAGAAATTGACGCTAAACTGCTGCTGTTTATCAATGGTGCACATTCTGATTTTGCTGATGTGCTGATGTTTGGAGTCAGCAATAAATACACCTGGATTCCCCTGTATTTACTTATACTATGGCTGGTGTGGAAGCATTACGGAAAAAAAGGAATCTGGGTTGTTCTGTCATTTGCACTGGCAGTGACTTTGGCCGACCAGATTTCGGTGCATCTTTTTAAGAATGTGTTTCAGCGCTATCGGCCATGCCATAATCTCGACCTACAGGGACTTCTGCATCTGGTGAACGGAAAATGCGGAGGCAAATTTGGTTTTGTCTCATCTCATGCAGCAAATACAGCAGCAGTGGCAACAGTTGGCATATTCTTCTTTCGCAAACATGCGAAGTGGATTGTATGGGTGCTGTTAGGCTATACACTGCTCAACTGTTATTCAAGAGTGTATATGGGCGTGCATTATCCTTCTGATGTGGTGGGCGGTTTTTTTCTAGGTGTAGCAGGCGGATTGATAGCCTCAATTATTGTTACATTCGTTGGAAAAATGAAGAAAAATATATTTGCAACAATAGTGTTGGTTTTTATTGGCTTAAATGCCCAACCTCAGCAGTATGGTTGCACTGACCCGATTGCCTTGAACTTTGATTCACTGGCAACACATAACGATGGATCATGTGAGTATGAAGCATCTTCTGTAACTCCAAGTGAGTCGATAAGTTTGCCATCTGTTATGCAGGAAACTTCAGGATTGATGTATTTTAACAACACTTTTTGGACCCATAACGACGATACAGACACACACCTGTATTCTTTTCAAACTACAAATACTGATGATTATGTTGAATACCTGCTTCAGAATGTGATAAATATTGACTGGGAAGAAATTACCCAAGATAGCAATTATGTTTATTTGGGAGATGTGGGGAATAACAGTAATGGAAACAGAACAGACTTGAAAATCCTAAGAATCGAAAAACAGTCTTTGCTAAATCATACTCCTGTTGTTGATACTATTTCCTTTTTTTATTCTGATCAGTCAGATTTTTCAGGAAGTGGTTCCAATAATACGGATTTTGATTGCGAAGCTTTCGTTGTGTTTGGTGACAGCATTTTTCTCTTTACAAAACAATGGATAGGGGAAAAAACAAAAGTATATTCTTTTCCAAAAACCCCAGGCACTTATGAGGCTGTTCATATTGAAGAATATGATGTTCAGGGACTTATCACCGGAGCTTGCTTCCATGAGGATAAAAACATAGTTGTTTTGTGTGGATATAGCCCCACCCTTGATCCTTTCATTTATATTCTCTATGATTTTCAAATGAATCGATTTTTTAGCGGAAATAAAAGAATGATTAGTTTGCAACTTCCTTTTCATCAAGTAGAGGCTATCACTTCTGAAGATTTTTATACATTTTATGTCACAAATGAATATTTTTCTTTTGGAAGCATTACTACACATCAAAAAATTCATTGCCTTGATTTGGGTCCTTTCTTCAGTGACTATTTGGGGACATCCAATATGAGAGAACCTGAATTGATACCTGAAAAAATTAGAGTGTTTCCCAATCCTGCCACTGATATACTGTATGTGGATATGCCAAAGGATGCAGGTGGTTTTGCCCACTTTGAAATTTTTGATTTGCAGGGCAGGTTGCTGGCAAAAGGCAGGCTGCATGGCAACAGCATTGATGTTTCAAGCTTGACGCAGGGCATGTATATCGTCACCCTAGAAACAGGTGGACAAAGACACAGCGTGAAATTGGAGAGGGAGTGAGCATGCCCCGTTCAATATAAAAGGGTTTTCTTTTTTGAAAAAAGGACTAGAACGAAGGGGCATCACCCTTAGAAAAATATTGTACATTTGTTTCAAAATTGCCATTATGAAAATCTTCAAATTTGTTTCTTGTTTTTTTATTCTGCTCCCCTCTTTTTTGTTTTCACAACAATATGAAGTCACATTCAGCGGTACAGGCTCTGCAACAATTGTAGATTCTGTCAGGGTGTATAATCTAAATCAGGGGACTTCACTTGTTATGCCCGGATACGACACACTGATACTCTCATCAACGGTGGGTTTATATCAGCATCACATACATAAAAACAGCATAAAGGTTTACCCCAATCCGGTAGCTGAAAGAAGTACTTTTGAATTAGTATCCGTAAAGGAAGATAATTTCTTTATCAAAATCATTGATATTTCCGGTCGTGTGCACGCTTTTTTACAAATGAACTTATGTGCCGGTAAACATCTTTTAGAATTTGGAGGACTAAACTCTGGGGTTTATTTTTTAGTGATAAGTAGTTCTGAATATATCGGTTTTGAAAAATTTATTGTTTTTTCTGACAACAAGGGTGCTCCGTTTATTTATTACTCTGAAAAAGCAAATATCCCTCCTGCAAAAACCACAAAAACAATCCATCTTATGAATTATCAAACCGGCGATCGTATTCTTTTCAGGGGCATATCAGGCAATTATGCACGAATTGTTACCTTGATTGCCACACAGGATGAAACAGTGGATTTTCTTTTTCTGCCATGCACAGATGCTGACAATCATCATTATTCTATTGTGACAATTGGCACACAAACCTGGATGGCTGAAAATCTGAAAACCACAAAATATAATGACGGAACACCAATTCCATATTGGGCTGGTGGAAATGGAATCACGACCCCTGCTCACACCTGGTACAACGGAAATCCATTTAGCGGTGATTCATTGGGTTATATTGGACAATATGGAATGCTCTACAACTGGTATGCAGTTGATACAACAAGCAACGGAAATAAAAATCCATGTCCCAACGGATGGAGAATTCCAACCAACAACGAATGGATTATATTGACCAATTATCTCATAGATAATGGATATAATTTCGACGGAACAACTTCTTTCAACAAAGTTGGAAAATCATTGGCTGCAACTACTACATGGGACAACCATTGGACAGCAGGCAATGTGGGAACCAATCCCCATCTCAACAACAGTACCGGTTTTTCCGGACTGGGAGCAGGCAGCAGAACTTCAACAGGAAGTTGTGAGTTTCTTGGCAACCGAACACGCTGGTGGACATCAACACAAACAACATCTCTTGAAGCATTCAGGTTGACTATAGCATATAATTCAAACCTGCTCTACAATGATTCCTTTTCTAAGGTTTTTGGGCACTCTGTTCGCTGTATTCTGGAATAGTTCTTTCTATTTACCTCCTGAACTCATACAGAACTATTCCTGCTGCCATGGCTGCATTCAACGATTCGGCTTCCGAACTACGTGCAGACTCAATGGTGATTTTGTCCGTTACAAACCCTAAAATGCTTTTTGAAATGCCATGACTCTCATTTCCAATAATAATCACCGAAGGTTTTGATTTCTGTATCTGTTGAAGTGGTGTTCCGTTCAGCACTGTGGCATATATACGCACATTTTTCTCAAGTGATTGAAGTTGACTGATAAGATCTGAATAGAAAATATTTACCCTGCAAAAAGAGCCCATACTTGCCTGTATCACTTTGGGAGAATACACATCAACTGTCTCTTCGCTGCAAATGATTTGTGAAACACCAAACCAGTCACAAAGCCTTATGATGGTCCCCAAATTGCCGGGATCACGAACAGAATCAAGCATCAAAATAACTTCGTTAAATTGTGGAACTCGGGGTGTCATTTCTTTGGGAATGTTAAGTAAAGCAAGTCCAAACGAAGGTGTTGTGAGCAAGGAAATACGCTCCAACTCTGAATCGGATATTTCGGTTACATCAATGCCAGTTAATAAGTCAGCAGAAATTTCTTTCAAAGCCGAAGAGGTGAGAAACAGATCCACAATCTCAAATTTAGCTGAATCCAGAACTTCAAGAATGATTTTTTTGCCCTCAGCAATGAACAAACCATGCTGTTTTCTGAATTTTTTGTTGTCAAGACTTCCAATAAGACTGATTTTGCTTTTTGATAACATAGTATCGAAAATTTATGCAAACATACAGTTTTTATGTTACTGTTCAGTGGTTTTTTATAAGCCACTCCCATCGGGATTCCTATGGAAGAATACACAGATTTCCACGAATAATCCCGTTAATTCTGCAAAAGCCATCACATTGTTTCAAATTCAGAAAAATGAAAGCAAGCTTTCTTTTCCGGAATTTGAAACATTATAAAACAAATCTGAATATTCAGATTTGTTTTCATCCATGACTTTTGCAGAAAAAAGCTCTAGTACAACATATTCGTGTTTATTAATGATTCTAAGATATAGCCAAATATTATTTCATTTTTTAATGAGAAATTTTTTCAGGAAGATAATTTTTAAAATATTTTTACAATTTCTTGCTAAAAAACAAAAAATGTTTATATCTTTGCACCCCGATTTTAAAAACAGACGAAAAAAGAAGAACCATGTACGCTATAGTAAACATTTCAGGTCAGCAATTCAGGGTTGAGAACAACCGTAAATTATATGTTCACAGACAGGATGCAAATCCAGGAGACTCCATTGAGTTTAATGAGGTATTACTTATGGAAGAAGACGGAAAGGTGTTGATTGGTAAACCCTATATTGATGGAGCAAGTGTAGTTGCGAAGGTTGTTGAGCATTTGAAGGGAGATAAAGTCTTGGTTTTCAAAAAGAAACGTCGTAAAGGATATCAAAAACTCAATGGTCATCGCCAGTTTTTAACCCGCATAGAAGTTGAGGGTATTTTTTCCACAGCAGCTCCATCAAAGAAAAAGGCAACACCCAAGAAGAAAGTTGCTAAAAAAATGGATGAAGATGGAAATGATGCACAAACAGATGTGCAAACAGACGTAAAAGAATAAATATTAACATTTAAATAATACAACCATGGCTCATAAGAAAGGTGTCGGTAGTTCCAATAACGGAAGAGAGTCACAAAGCAAACGGCTCGGAGTAAAAATTTACGGTGGACAATACGCAAAGGCAGGAAATATTTTAATCAGACAAAGAGGGACGGTTCATTACCCCGGATTGAATGTTGGGATGGGCAAGGATCACACATTGTTTGCATTGATTAACGGAAAAGTGGAATTTAAAAAAACCAGAGAAAACAGGTCGTTTGTACATATCATTCCTGCTGAATAAGCATAGAGTATTTTAAATAATTATCAGCCTTTGCTAGTAATAGCAAAGGCTTTTTTTTAACTATCACATAATTTTTTTTCAAAAAATGTGTTTATAAGAAAATCTTTGCTAATTTAGCACCCTCAAAAAAGCATTGAAACAAAGCGAAAAAGAAAGGAGAGATGGCCGAGTGGTCGAAGGCGCACGCTTGGAAAGCGTGTATCCGTCGAAAGCGGATCAAGGGTTCGAATCCCTTTCTCTCCGCTCGGTAAAAAACAGAAACCAAAAAAAAAACGAATATATTAACCAATTAAAAAACTAATAGAAACAATCATGAAAAAATTAATTTCATTATTCGCATTAGCATGCATGCTTACATTTGTTGTTACTACATCTGCATTTGCTCAGGCAGAAGAGGTAGAAACAGAAGAAGCAACAACAGAAGTTGTTGAAGAAGCAACAGAAGCACCGACAGAGATTCCTGCTGAAGAAGCAACAGAAGAAACAAAAACATTTCATCAGGTACTGAAAGAAAAATTTATTGAAGGTGGAGCAGGATGGATGACACCAATTCTTATCTGTCTTATTCTTGGTCTGGCATTGGTTATTGAAAGAATTCTTTATCTAAACCTTGCTACAACCAATACAAAAAAGTTGTTGGTTCAACTTGAAGACACTCTTGCAGCTGAAGGTGTTGAAGGAGCAAAGGAGCTTTGCCGCAAAACAAGAGGACCTGTTGCAAGTATTTTCTATCAGGGACTTGATAGAATGCAGGAAAATATTGACATAATTGAAAAATCAATCGTATCATATGGTGGTGTGCAGATGTCAAGACTGGAAAGTAACCTCACATGGATTTCTTTGTTTATTGCAATTGCACCAATGCTTGGATTTACCGGTACAGTAATCGGGATGATTCAGGCATTTGACTCAATTGAAAAGGCAGGTGATATCTCACCAACCGTTGTTGCAGGTGGTATGAAAGTAGCTCTTTTGACAACAGTGTTTGGTTTGATAACTGCGATTCTTTTACAACTTCTCTATAACTATCTGGTTGCAAAAATTGAATCTCTTGTAAACGCAATGGAAGATTCAAGTATCAGTTTTATGGATATAGTTGTAAAATACAAACACGATAAAAATATTTAATTATGAATACAGTTATTAATATTGGAATAATTGTTACCTACATTTTTGTAGCTCTGGCTATTGCGTCCATATTATTTTTTGCCATCAAAGCACTGGTGTCAGATTTTAAAAGCGCAGGCATCTCTCTTGTAGGTATCGCAGCTTTGGCCGTTTTGTTTCTTGTTTCGTTTGCTGTTTCAAAATCCAATGATATTGACATTCAGTTTTTTGAAAAAAATGAAGCAAATTATTCAATGAGTAAACTTATCGGCACAGGACCTATTATGCTCTATTTTATGGTTGCAGTAGTTCTCATTGTGATCATTTACGTACAGGTATCAAAACTTTTTAAAAAATAATCTATCATGGCTAAGAAAACACCCGAATTAAATACAGCATCAATGGCAGATATTTCATTTCTGTTGTTAACATTCTTTTTGTTAACATCATCCATTGATACTGATATGGGTATTAACCGTCTTTTGCCACCACCTCCGGAACCAGATATGCAGGTTGATGATATTAAGGTAAAGAAACGTAATATGTTTGTTGTTCTTATCAACACATATGATCAGCTTCTTGTTAGAGGAAAGCCCGGAGATATTCGCACATTGAGAAAAGAAGCCAAGGAGTTTATTTCAAACCCTTACAATGACCCTAATTTGCCAGAGAAAAAACCCACTGACATTAATCACCTTGGGGTGTATGATGTGTCTTTGGGAATTATTTCTCTTCAGAATGACAGGGGGACATCCTACTCAATGTACATTAAGGTCCAGAACGAACTTACTGCAGCCTTTAATGAGCTGCGCGACGAATTGTCTATGGATCGTTTTGGTGTCAAATATGACGACCTGAGAAATCCTGAATATAAGGAGGCAATCAGAAAGGCAATACCTATGAAATTATCCGAAGCAGAACCTAAAGATGTGGGAGGAAAGAAATAATGGCACGTTTCAGAAAAGGCGACAAACCAAAAGTTCCCGGAATTAATACCGGCTCCATGTCTGATATTATCTTCATGTTTCTGTTTTTCTTTATGGTTATTACCACCATTCGTGAGGCAACACTATTTGTTAGAGTGAAAGTCCCCATGGCATCTGAAGTGCAGAAACTTGAAAGAAAAGCGTTGGTGAGCTATATTTATATCGGACAACCAACCAAAACTGAACTATATGGTGTTGAACCACGTATTCAGTTAAATGATGTCTATGCTATGCCATCTGATATCGGAGAATTTGTTTTTGTTGAAAGATCACGAAGAAGTGAAGCAGACAAACCATTTATCACTTTTTCCCTGAAAGTGGATGAAAACACCAAAATGGGAGTTGTAACAGATGTGAAACAGGAGCTCAGATATGCAATGGCATTGAAAATTAACTATTCAACCCGTAGGGGTGATGCTGTTAGTTCCAAGTAGGTTTTGATGAATAAATAAAAAAAAGGTTGCCTTTTAGCAACCTTTTTTTATTCAGATAAAAAAAAACGTTGTAATTTAGAGCCGATTTAAAAACATACATTAATGAAAGAAATAATTGTAGGAATTGATTTTTCCAAAGGAGCTATGAATGCTCTGAATTATGCCACTCTTATGGCAAACTATCTTGAGGCAAACATTACGATGGTTTGGGTTGATAAGCCCGGATCTGCAGATTCAATTTTTGATAATAGTACTGGTTCTCACCGAAAGGAAGTCCACCGAAGATTTGAAGAGATTATTAAAAAGTATTCAAAAGACCTGAAAAAGGGAGAACTGAAATACAAAATCCGTAGTGGAAAAATATATGAAGAAATTGGAAATCAGGCAAAGTATAATGATGCACAGTATATCATTTCAGGAACTCATGGTATATCAGGATTTGAAGAAATATGGATTGGAAGTAATGCCAATCGGATTGTTTCATCTTCACCATGTCCGGTTTTTACAGTACGACAAGGGTATGTTGTAAAAAAGAAAATTTCAAAAATAGTTATGCCCATTGACAGTACTATGGAAACAAGACAAAAAGCACCCTATGTAGCCGAAATTGCAAAAGCTTTCAAAGCAGAAGTGCTTGTGCTTGGCCTTGCAATTACTTCTGTTTCAACCATTAAGAAAAGAATGGAAAGCTATGCAAAACAAATGACTGAATATTTCACAAAAGAAGGGATAAAAAACAATTATACCGAAGTAAAAGCATCCAATGTAACTTCTGCAACACTAAAGTTTGCAGAAGAAAAGAATGCTGATTTAATATGCATCATGACAGAGCAGGAAACGGCAACTGCAAATATAATTTTAGGTCCATTTGCTCAGCAAATGGTTAATCACTCACCGATTCCAGTTTTAAGCGTTCATCCTAAAAATTTCTACATATTAAAATAATCTTCCACGGCTTGCAAAATCGTGGAGTTCCGCATCAATTTGGTGCGGAACTTTTTTTTATCCCAAATTTGTCATTAGGAGTTTCAAAAACGAATGACTTAGTTGGGGTTTATCCCTTATTGCAATAACCCTCTTTCATAAACGGATATTTGAAATCAGAAGGAGGTAACAAGGTTTCTTTTATGGTTCTTGGACTCACCCACCTGAGTAAATTCAGCAAACTCCCAGCCTTGTCGTTGGTCCCTGAAGCTCTTGAACCACCAAAAGGTTGTTGACCAACAACTGCTCCGGTTGGCTTATCATTATAATAAAAGTTTCCGGCTGCATATTTCAAGATTCTGCATGCCTTCTGAAGTTCATTTCTGTTGCGCGAAAAAACAGAACCTGTGAGTCCATATGGAGAGGTATTGTCCACAAGCTCAAGTGTTTCATCAAATTTCTCATCTTCATAAACATAAATGGTCATCACTGGACCGAATATCTCTTCTTCCATTGTGATAAAATGAGGGTCAGTTGTGTGAATAATTGTTGGTTCAATAAAATATCCCTTTGAAGAATCTGTGTTTCCTCCAAAAATGACTTCTGCCTTTTCACTTTTTTGAGCCTTCTCAATGTAACCGAGAATAGACTGAAACGCTTTTTCATTGATGACTGCACCCATGAAATTTTCAAAATTGCACACATCACCAACTTTTATCTCTGTCCACATTTGTCCAATTATTTCTTTGAGTTTAGCCCACTTTGATACGGGAATATATGCCCTTGATGCAGCGGAACACTTTTGTCCCTGATATTCAAAAGCACCACGCACAATAGCCGTAGCAACCTCATATACATCAGCAGAGTTATGTGCAATAATGAAATCCTTACCTCCTGTTTCACCAACAATACGTGGATAGGATTTGTAATTATCAATGTTCAGTGCCACGGTTTTGTATATACTGTTGAATGTATTTGTGGAACCTGTGAAGTGAATGCCTGCTAGCATTCTGTGAGATAGCACCAATGGAGCAATAACAGAACTCTGCCCTGGAATAAAATTTATGACTCCGGGAGGAAGTCCTGCTTCTATAAAAACTTTCATTAGAAAATAGTTTGAAAGCACAGCATTGGCAGATGGCTTCCACACAACAGTATTTCCCATTAAAACAGGGGCCAGGGTTAAGTTAGATCCAATAGATGTGAAATTGAATGGAGTTACTGCAAAAACAAAACCTTCCAGGGGTCTGTACTCTAAACGATTAATTATGCCAGGAGGAGAAACTGGCTGCTCATTGTAGATTTTTGAAGCAAATTCAGCATTGAACCGGATAAAATCAACAGATTCATCCACTGCATCAATCTCCGCCTGATGAGCAGTTTTGCTTTGCCCCAACATTGTGGCTGCATTAATTACGTGCTTGTATTTTTGAGAGATTAGTTCTGCGATTTTCAGTGTGAGAGAAACTCGTTCCACCCATGAGAATGATTCCCATGATTTGTGTGCCTCAAGCGCTGCATCAATGGCCATTTTAACTTCATTTTCTCCAGCTCTGTGAAATCGGGCAATAACGTGGTTGTGATTGTGTGGTATTCTGATTTCTTCCACATCTCCTGTATAAATTTCTTTGCCTCCGATAATAAGAGGAATCTCTGTAATAGTATTTTTCAGTTTTTCTATTTCCCCCATGAGTGCTTTTCTTTGGGGAGTACCTGCTTTATATAATTCCACCGGTTCATTGCCCGGAGCTTTGTAATGAAATATTGCGTTATTCATGGCTTGTGTTTCTGGTTATTAATTTAGACAAAATTAATATAAAATTTTCATATGACAAAATTATTTTTTAATTTATCTTTTAAAAAGAGAGAACTAAAAAAGATTAAACTGGTTGTTGTAGAGAGAGATTGAAAACTATTTCTGATTCATTTTTATTGACAGAATGCTTCACATTATTTTTTTCCAGTCGTGTCTTTAGAACATCAAAAAAACCAATTTCAACATCATCTTTAACCATGGTCAATTTCCACTCATTATTAAAGTTAAATAATGCTCTTGCAGCCAGAATAATTTTTTCAGATTTTTTGTTTAAGTCTTCTTTTGAAATTTGCCACCATTGAACATCATTTTTGCTTGATACCAGGGAGTAGCCTATTTCCTGACTATATGCTTTTGCTTTTATGTTGTTTTTTAAAGTTTGAGCTTTAATAGCCCTTAATCCAAGAGCATGAAATGAAAAGTATAACAAATAAAAAGCTGCAATTAGTGTAATCTCTGAATATAAAAACTCTTCATTTCCAACAAATACGCCTGCTTCTGCAATTTCTTTGTCATAATCAATATTTTTAAGGTTGTTTACGCCAAAGGGGGTATTTTTATAATTGGATATGAAATATATGTTGTGGATGTTTCTAACAGAACAGAACCATTTATGTTGTTGTTGAGGGCGAATTACATTTCTGTTAATCATATTGTTTCTTACAATGTCTTTGTTTCTCCATTGTCTGACCATTTCAAGGGTTTCCAGATTAATACTGTGAAAACTAAACTGTCCTGTTTGTAGAATCATGTTTTTTATTGGTTTATGAAATTAATGAAATTTAACTGGCATTCTCAATTTGTTTTTTAGAAAAACCAACAAAATGAAAAGGAAAATAAAGACAATTGAAAGAAAAACAAAAACGGAAGGTTTAAATGCAATAAAACTGAACAATAGTATTACGAAAGCAGAAAGGAGAAAAACAGTTTCAAAATACCAGGTGTAAGTGAGAATTGATAAAAAAACGAAAGAAATGAGTTTTCTCATATTGTATCTGCTTTTTTTATTCAATCCGGGAGAATGTGTAACCTGAATACTATGAGTTTGAATATTGATTTTTCTGATGATTTGTTCAATATTCACATAATTAAATGAAGAATTTAGAATTTTTCTGCCAATATAGCGAGGAATACATCTAAAGGAAGAATATCTGTTTTTCCTTTGAGTAATGAGAACCATGAAATAGTAAGCCATATTTGAAAAAAACTTTCTGGTTTTTGAAACGCCTGTTTTTTTAATGGGAATACCAAAAATGACAGATTGAGGCAGACTTTCAGTTGCTTTTAAAAGATTGTCAATGTATGATGGTTGGTATTGACCGTCATCATCAATAGTAATTATAAAATCGCCAGCAGCGGCATTAATTCCTGCCAATGTTGCATAATGTTGTCCTTTATGCCTGGCAAGAAATACTCTTTTAATTATGTTTTTATGTTCAGTTATTAATTCATAAATCGTTTCTGTGCTGTTATCTTCACTTTTATCATCCACCAAAACAACTTCAAAAGAAAAATTCTTTTCAGAAAGTTCTTTAATTAACAAATTTACAAACGCTTTTAAATTAGGAGCACTATTATACACAGGAACGACACATGAAAGATGGAGGTCAGATGTGTTCATGAGGATTAAATAACTCCCATTTTTAAGGTTGACCCTGTAATCCATTTTGATTCATCAGAAATGAGAAAGGCGATGCTTTTGGCAACATCAGAAGGATATCCAAATCCAAGAGGATGGAGATTTTCAATTGTTTTCATTGTTTCTTTCCCTGCCAGTTCAGTGCTTTTGTCAAGCATTTCGCTTCTGACAAAGCCCGGAGCTACTGTGTTAACTCTGATTTTTTTTGGTGCCAGTTCAATGGCTATGGTTTTGGCATAAGCCTCAAGAGCTGCTTTAGTTGCGGAATACATTGAACATCCTGCTCGCGCATATTGAGCCAAAACAGACGACACAAATACCATTGAAGCACCTTCAGAAGAAAACTTTTTCTGCTTAATCATCTTTGCAACCAACAGGACCAATGACTCAAAACCAGGGAGCATGTTGTTTGAAATTTCTTTGGCATCAATAAACTGTGCAGGAACAAGAGAATGAACTCCAACGCTAAAAACAAATCCATCAAGTTGAGGGATGCCTTCAACAATCATTTGGCGATGATCTTCATTTGTAATATCTGCAGAAATAATTTTGTGTTCTCCTTTAGGAAGAATATTTTTTACATCCCTCAGGGTTTGTTCATTTCGTGCAAGCAGAATTATATTTGCTTCAAGATTAGAAAGTACAATTGCTGTGGCCTTACCAATGCCAGATGTTGCTCCGGCTACTAAAACTGTTTTATCTTTAAGTGAAATCATACCTTATATGTATTGTAATTCAGAAACATGGATATTATCGGTTTCAATAACAGCACTGCCCCATGACAGGCCCACCCCAAATCCGGACAACAATAATTTGAGTTTTTTGGTTTGAAGTTGTTCTCTCAGCTCTGTCACCATGCACAGAGGAATACTTCCCACACTGGTATTTCCATATCTGTCTAAATTTATTGGGATTTTCTCAGGTGGAATCTTCAGTATTTTTCCAATGGTTTGAATAATAATTTTATTTGCCTGATGCAATACGAAATAATCAATGTTTTCTGTTGTTATTTCAGCTGTTTTAAAAATCTTTCTAATACTTACTGGTACTTCAGTTATAGAAAATCTAAAAACCTCAATACCATTTAGTTCCAAATCAATTTTTTTTCTGTGAATCCCTTTGCTTACTTTTTTCTTTTTCAATGACTTTTCAGATATTCCGTTTCTAAAATAACCATCTCTGATTATTATCGCTTCGTGTCGACTTCCATCATTTCCAAAATTAAAAAAAGAAGATGATGAAGGGTTTGATTTTTCAACAATTGTGGCAGTGCCAGCATCTCCAAACAAAGGGAAGGTGCTTTTGTCTGTATAGGGTGTTGTGCGTGTTGATATATCTCCGGCTAATAGTAAGCCATATTTGCTGTCTGATGTTTCAAGTAAACCACAAAGTATGGATAAGCCGTTGATATACCCCGAACAACCAAGAGAAATATCTACAGCCATGCATGACTGTGAAATTCCAAGTTTATGCTGTAAAATTGCAGATGTCTGAGGGAGATAATAGTCTCGGGACTGTGATACAAAAATTAATATTCCAATTTCTGATGCAGGTATATTTAAATCCCGTAACAAAACTTCAGCAGCCTTTTGGCACATATCTGAAGCTATTATGTTTTTATCAGCGATATGCCTTTTTTCAATTCCTGTTACATCAATAAATTGTTGTCTTTCTTTCTTGCTTAACCAGAAATAATCAGAATTATTAAATATCTTTTCCGGAACACATGCTGAAAGTCCAATTATTCGACTTCCTGAAAACTTAATGTCAGGCATGATTATTCTGATTTTGAAATAATTACATTGTATAAATCGCTAATAGTGTTTGAGTTTATCAAGTCTGCGGCTGTTAGAACAATATTAAATTCTGTTTTAATTACTGATAGAAAAATTAGTGCATTGATAGAACTCATTTCAATAACTGAAGCAATAACAGTTTCTTCTTTCAATGTGCCTTTGGGATCAATATCAAATTCCGTTTCTAATATTGAGATGAAGAGGTTTATGTTAATTTTCATACTATATATAAACTCGTTTTTTAATTACTTCAGCTTTTGCAAATATACTAAATTGATTTGTCTCCATTTTTACAAAAACACAGGTGCCTGAAATTGTTTCTTCCTTTTTCTCATATTTTCCCTTTGCATGTTAATGTATTTGTTCGCTTTTGCAGTGTTCCCAACCATCTGATTGTACTGAATCAGTGCATCCAAAAGGCCTGGATTATCAGGTACTTTTTCAATGGCAATTTCCCATTGTTCAAAAGCTGCCCCAGTGTCTCCCGTCATCAAATAATAATTGCCAAGATTGATAAATGGGGCATCGCTTTCAGGAAATTGCTTCATAATCTGTTGGTTAAACTCAAGTCCTTCATCAATCTGATTCCTCGCAAAAAGAATATTGAGCTTTCTGTTATATGGATTGGCATAGTTTGAATCTACTGAAATGCACAAATCATAGTAATAAAGTGCACTATCCGGCATGTTTAGATTTTCATAGGAAAAACCGATATTATAGATTGCCTCTGTATATTTTGAGTTCAAATTATACGCTTTGAAAAAATAGTCTTTTGCCTTTTCGTTATCTTTAAGAATCATTAAGTGGAATGCTCCAAGTGTATTCCATGCATTGGGATAAGCATCATAAATATTTACAGCATTTTTCAGCAACGAAATTGATTCTTTTGTCCACTCCATGTTTCGTCTTGCAAATTTTGCATCATTGCTGGTTTTTACAATTTCTTTAAACATTGCGTTGGAATAAAGCATGTGAGCCTTGAATGATTGTTCAAGATAGGGCATGTCTGCCTGATATAAGGTGAGTGCATCTTTCCAGTCTGCGTTTCGGGAAATTGTGCGATATGTATAAAATAACATCAGAGGAATAAGCAAATAACTGAACGCTGACAAATACTGATTTCCTGTTTTCTTTGATTTTCTTTCCTGAGCTCCTCTAAAAAAAAGATATCCAAGAATGATACAAAAACCCAGACTGGCATTAAAAATAAATCTGTCGGCAACAATACCAACAGCAGGTTTGAGTATATTTGTAAACATGGAAACAGCAATGAGATAATACATAATTCCCAGTCCTGCAATGTGTTTCTTTTTTAGCAGCAGGAATGCCCAGATTAGTAAACCCAGATGTAATAGCAAACTGAAAACAGCAAGAGGGTTGGATACAGATACAATGGGTATCATATCATAACCATAGTAGTATAACAAACGCAACGGAAACACAACAAGTTTCAGATAATGAAACAAGGAGAGACCTCCAACACCAAGGCGAATATCAATTGCTTTTTCAAAAAAAAGTGGATTTTCAAAGTATTCGGGAAGTCTCTCTCCTCCACCAAGCAAAAAAACAGGAATGACGAAATAGGCAACACCCAACAAAAAAGTAGCTCCGGCTATCATCAACCCTTTCTTTAAAGACAGTTTCTCTGCAAAAAAGATCAGCAAAGGGATCAGTGCCACAAACACAAGTGCACTGCTTTTTGACATCATGGCAATAAAAAACAATAAACATCCAAAGAGAAAATGTTTAAGCTTTGAATTATCTGTCCACTTGAAGAATTGTATTGCAGAAAGGATAGAAAACAGAAAACTCAACAATTCGTCTCTGTTCTTGATGCTGGCAACAACTTCAGTATGAATTGGATGTGCTGCAAAAAGCAGAACAATCAGGAGAATTATTTTTTGATCATAGGTGCTCAGTATCAACTTAAGCAACCGGAATAACACAATGAGACATAGCGCATAAAGCAACAGATTAACCAGGTGGCTCATGCCCGGATTGTATTTCCACAGCAAAAAATCAATCCCAACGGATAGCTTAACAATGGGGCGATAATCAAAAGCCTTGTCATCGCGAACAACATATTTTGTGGTGAAAACTTCAGGAATTCCCTTAAGCCCTTTTTCAACAATACTGTTTCCCTGTAAAACAAGATTGTCGTCAAGGGAGTATTTGTTGGTTAATGTGTTCCCGTATAGGATGAACGAAACAGCAACCAGTAAGGCATAAATATAGCGGGGTTGATCAAGCAGTTTTTTCTTCATGACAGAATAGAATATCCAAAAGTATAAAAAAATGCGAAGTTAGAATATCAAAACAATGAAAATGGCTAATATGTGAAGCTGTTTAAATTCCATGGTTTTGCAATTGATAAGCTTTTTACAATTGGGCCATATTTTTTATCATACAATCCGGGTTGGAATTTTTTGTCATAAAAATCTCTCATTCTTTCAGCTGCCATAGTAATTTCAGGGTTTTGTTCTCTTTCCTGTTTTGTTGGTCCTTTGGGATGGAATGTGCCCCTTTCTTCAATGATTTCTGCAGACAAATGCTGAAAGGGTTTACATGCTGGATATACCTTTTCAATAAGAAAAGTGACAAATTCCTGTGACAGATCGAAATAGTTATATTTCACGGTCCAAAGAAAAGTGGGGTGCTTAAAAATTTCCATGAAGGAAATACCATAATACTTTAATAATAATTTTTCCTTTTCCTTTATGATTCCAGGATAAGTATTTTGTGTTTTCACAACAGCTTCTCTTGGGTTTGCTGACATTCTCCACGGTTCAATAAAAGGAGCAAAAGAGGTATAAGACAAGCTCCAGTGAGCAAGATCGTCGATAATTGTTTCCCACATTGATGTAATGCGTTTAAAAACCAGAATGTCCTTTTCGCGTTTTCTTTCAATATCATTGCGCAAAAAAGACCATATTTTCCAATCGGGAACACCAAACGGAGATTTTGAGCACAATTGTTCAAAAGTTTCAATTTTTTCGGCTGTTTCTTCAAGCTCATAGGGTGTGATGGGATTCACCATAGCAAATTCCTGTTCAAGCAGCAACCCATTTTTGCTTGCTATTGTTCCTTCTGCAGCTTTATCTAGCCCTTTTTCAATCTGAATCCTCAGAAAGTCTGGAAGGGTCATCCCTTGCTGTTCTCCCAGAGCAATCAAATCCTTTATTGGCCCAATGAGGGCTTCAGGGTTTTGCAGTACCTCAACTTCAACGGCATTGCTTCGTTCTCCTTTTGAAGCAGAATGTGCAATGGCATCTTCATAGCCCTGCTGAAGCGCATCAACAGATTGACGTAATCCGTCAAGGCAAAGAGTCAACAAAGTCGCATCATCATATCCCTTTTCATCAACACTGGCTTTTGCCGATTCGCTAAGGGTTCTTCCGTAATAATCACTGAATACTCCAAACAGGTTTTCCTGCATCAATTGTGCATTGAAAGCATTGAAATCGCTGTGTTCCTGTCCCAATTGCTCCATACGGGCAAATGTTTCACACATTTTATCAAAATTTTCACCGCTTAAATTTTTCGACCTGCAATCTTCCACCATATTGCGAAATGTACTCAACATGGGATCTAGCATCATTTTATCTATAGGCATAATAATTATATATTAACGTTGAACAATTGTACGATATAATTCTCTTAGCTCTTTCAGAAACTCTTCTTTCAGGGGGGATTTTCTAAAATGCCGGTACTCAAAACAAATATCAGGGTTGATTTGCCATCCGCTTTGCCATTCATGATTGTTTTTTTCTATGCTCTCACGTCCTTTTAGCAAAGATTGTTTGATTTCTTCTGCTGAATTAGTCATATCAGATTTATACTTCTCAGGCACCTCAGCATTTGTGTAAACAATATATCTGTCAAGCAGGTTCAAATCACCAAAAAACTGCATGGGATGTGATTCGTCCATACTGATTTCAATTCTCACCTTTGCAGAAACATCATTCACATGTGATATGGCATCCATCACATTATCAAACTGATCAATTTTTTCAAGTACCTGTTCGGCTTCTTTCACCCTAATCACTTCTTTGTGTTTTTCAAAATGTTTCTTTTCCATAAGGTACTGGTCTTTTAACAATGCTGTGCCGCATAATTCATTGAGATTGCCCATTTTGTCCCTTATCTCTTCAAGAGTGTTGCATGAGATAATTGCATCGGCCAGTTTTCTTTCAGCGGCATATGAGTTTTTGTAATTTTCATTGTTTGCATAGCGCTGAGCCCTAACCTCATAATAGGCTTTGTACTTTTGTAATAAATCTTCGCTCATTGGTTATTGTTTTTTGAAAGTTCAAAGATATAAAAAAACACTATTGACCAAAAAAAATTGCTGTTCGTTTTGTCACAAAGCCACCAAGTTTCTCTAAATCAAACACATAGACTAAGTGGCGGTATTAAGAAATCTGCCCCTATACCTTTTAAAACATTCCGAAAAGTCAATTTTATCAATAACTTCTAAGGGAAAGGTGTTTATTCGTCAGTAATAATGATAAAAAAAACATCATAAAAAATTCTTAAAAAAAGGTAGAGTCAATTTTCTTTAATCATAAGTATAACTAAGAATGTAGTCATTAAACCGTTCACATCTTACAAGAAAATCTTTGGTTTGATGGGGCAGAATAACTCTGATTTTTATTAGCCAGTAACCATGGTATTGCCTTAAAGAATGAATGTGAATGTGGTCTTTGAGAGAAATTTGCGGATTGTCATAACACTTATATACGGTTTCTTTGGCTGACCAAAACATGGTATAAGTTTCAGGAGATGGATTGACAGAAGCCCTGATTTGTTCAACAGGATTGAGATATTTTGATCTGACACGCATCACTTTTTTGTCAATTTTTTCAATATCAATTCCGGGATTTATTTTGATGTTTTCAGAAATCAGAGTTGCAGAAAAGTTTCCTGAATGAGTAATTGAAATGTTTCGGGGTGGATGAACCAGATATGGTTTTCCGGTTGAAGTATAGTATATCTTGTAAATTGTATCAATTCTAACAAGATTTCTTATTAACACACGATAGCTAAGCCATTGTTTTTTTCTGTGCTCAGTTCTAAACTCTTCAAGTGTCTCAAATTCCTGCTGATTCAGGTATAGCTGAGAAACAAGCTCTTCAATGGATTCGGAAATTTCCCAAATTCCAAGCTGAATTCCAGGTTCAAGTTCGGTATGAATCAGAAGAGGCATTGATATTGTTTTATAAAATCAGCGGTAAAATTAGAAAAAAAACATAATTTTGTTGTTTTATTTTAGTTAATATACTCTAACAAAAGGATAATTCAATGAAAAAAAGTACAATTCTCTTCTTCTCAGCTCTGATTTTAGTGTCATTTTCTCTATACTCTCAAAACACAAGCAAATCAATAGTATATAGCTCAGAGAATCAAAGTTTAATTTCTAACAACAAGGATGAAGTCAATTCATTTTTGTGGCAGGATTTTGATTCCGGATCCATGCCGCCTGCCGGTTGGAACCTGATTTCGGGTACCACTCCTGAAACATGGGGCTTGGGCAATGCAGATGTGTTTCCTCCGATCTCCGGAGACTATTTTATGTTATGTCGTTTTGATGATACATATGTTCCTGAAGGTCAGGATGAAAGACTATTAACTCCAATACTTGATCTAACAGGTTTGTCTGATGGAAAAATGGCATTCTGGTTTATGTTCAGCCGTTACTGGGGAATTACTCCCAATGATAATTATGATTTGCAGTTGCTAGTGAGCATTGATGCCGGCGCTACTTTTAGCCAGCCAATATGGACAGAACTTTCTACAGACACTTCTGCCTGGTCAACATGGCAGTGGATCAGAGCTGAAATTGATATCACTCCATATGTGGGACAAAATGGAGTTCAGTTTTGTTTCAGGTATGTTGGTTTTGATGGAGCTGATGCAGCAATTGAAAATGTGGAAATTACCTTTCTTACTGCTATTGGCGAAAATCTTACAGAACAAATCATCTTGTATCCAAATCCAGCTGAAAATTATCTTGTTCTTGAAATGTCAGGAACAAAGGAGGTTATTGTTTTTGATTTATCAGGCAAACCTGTTTTGCAAACCCAGCTTCAGCCAGAACAACAACACTTAAATATCTCTTTTCTTCCCCCAGGCACATATAGTGTTTCCGTTACACAGAAAGAATACAAAACCAACTCAGGGTTTGTTTTTATTAAACAATAGTTGAAGATTTCTCTTTTCTATTTTGTCAGAAAAGAAATACCCTTGCTTAATGCATTGTCAAGTCCTTTGGCATTAGTGCCCCCTGCTGTTGCAATTCCGGGCTGACCACCACCACCGCCACCTATTTCTTTCGCAAGTTCCTTTACAATATTTCCGGCATGCAATCCTTTATCCTTAACCAAATCATCTGAAATGATTACAGTGATTGAAGCCTTGCCATCGTACTCATTACCAATGATATAATAAAATGATTGCGTACTTCTGTTTTTTAGTTCCCAGGTCAGTTGTTTTATCTGAGCAGCAGAAATTGATAGTTTTTTTGTCAGTACTGCAATGTTGTTTATTTCTTTTTTCTCCTTCAAAATATCTTCTGCCAGAGAGCCAGTGTTTGCCATCTCAAGTTCTTCAATTTTCTTTTCCAGTTTTTTGATGTGTTCACGCTGATTATCCATTGCTTCCATAATGTTTTTGGGATTGTTGAAGCCGGACTTTATGTGCTGAAGTGTTTGCCACTGCTCCTGAACAAGTTGAAATGCTTTTTCTCCTGTCACTGCTTCAATCCTTCTGGTTCCTGCAGCAATGGCGCTTTCAGAAATAATTTTAAACAACCCAATGTTTCCACTTGCTGCCACATGGGTGCCTCCGCACAATTCCATTGAGTCTCCAAAACGAATGGTTCGCACTGTGTCTTCGTATTTTTCACCAAACAATGCAATGGCTCCATCTTTTAATGCCTGATTATACGAAGTGCTTCTGTTTTCATCAACAGGAATGTTTGCTCTGATTTGAGTATTGACAATTTGTTCAACCTGTTCAATTTCTTCTGCTGTCATTTTCTGAAAATGTGAAAAGTCAAAACGCAGATATTCAGCATTTACCAGCGACCCTTTTTGTTCCACATGATTGCCCAGAACTTTTCTCAATGCATGATGCATCAGGTGTGTGGCACTGTGATTTCGCATTGTGCTTTGTCTTGACGAAATATCCACATGAGCCTTAAATTCTGAGTTAATGTTTTTGGGAAGAATATTGGTGATGTGAATAATCAAATCTAGCTCCCGGATGGTATCAATGATTGGAATTTCCTCTTCCTTGTTTTTTATAATTCCTGTATCACCCACCTGTCCTCCGCTTTCCCCATAAAATGGAGTTTTGTCAAACACAAGATGATACAGGACTTCACCCTTTTTGGTCACTTGTCTGTAACGGCTGATTTTTATTTTCTCTTCAAGGGTGTCCCATCCCACAAAATCGCTGGCTTTATTGTCATGAACAATTGTCCAGTCTTCTTTTTCCACAACGGAATCTTTTCGGCTTCTTTCCTTTTGTTCGTTCAATAATGTCTGAAAAGTTTCCATGTCAACTGTAAGCCCTTTTTCCCTGCACATGAGTTCTGTCAGGTCAACCGGAAATCCATAGGTGTCATACAGTTCAAACACAAACTTCCCGTCCAGTATTTTCTGATTGGGGTGTGATACAACATAGTCTTCAAACTTGTGAATTCCTGTATCAAGCGTTCTCAAAAAAGATTGTTCTTCTTCAAAAACCACTTTTGCAATAAACTGATGTTGTTTTTCCAGTTCGGGGAAAAAATCACCCATTGTGTCAACAAGAGCAGGAATCAGTTCACAAACAAATGGTTTGTTCAGTTCCAGGAATGTAAAACCATACCTTACAGCACGCCTCAGAATGCGCCTGATAACATAACCAGCTTTTACATTGGATGGGATTTGGCCGTCTGCAATGGCAAAAGCTACAGCCCTCAGATGGTCAGCAATAACGCGAAAAGCAATATCACATTTTTGGTCTTTTCCATATTTTTTGCCTGAAATCTCTTCAATTTTTCCAATAAAAGGAGTGAAAATATCTGTGTCGTAGTTTGAATCTTTTTTCTGAATAATTCTGCAAAGACGTTCAAAACCCATCCCTGTGTCCACATGCTTGTTTTTCAGTGGATGCAGAATTCCCTGCATGTCACGGTTGAACTGTATAAATACAAGATTCCATATTTCAATCACCTGTGGATTGTCCTTGTTTACCAGTTGATGTCCGGGTATTTCTTTTTTGGCTTTGTCATCACGCAAATCAACATGCAGTTCTGAACATGGACCGCAAGGCCCAGATTCGCCCATTTCCCAAAAATTATCTTTTTTGTTTCCTGGCAATACTCTGTCTTTTGGCAAAAATTTTTCCCAAAGTTTTTGCGCTTCATAATCTGGCTCCAGCTGCTCTGAAGCATCGCCCTCAAAATATGTGGCATACATAATGTCAGGTGAAATTCCATATACCTTTGTAAGAAGTTCAAAAGCCCACTCAACAGCTTCTTCCTTAAAATAATCACCAAAGGACCAGTTGCCAAGCATTTCAAACATGGTGTGATGATATGTGTCGTGCCCCACTTCTTCCAAATCATTGTGTTTGCCCGAAACCCTCAAACATTTTTGAGTGTTTGCAATACGAGTATGTTGTGCCGGTTTGTTGTCAAGAAAAATATCCTTAAACTGATTCATGCCGGCATTGGTAAACATGAGTGTTGGGTCGTTTTTTAGCACCATTGGCGCCGAAGGAACAATGTGATGTTGTTTTGACTGAAAAAAATCAAGAAAAGCTTGTCTGATTTCTGCCGAAGTTTTCATAATCAATGGATTGTGTTTTTTTTATGATGTGCAAAGTTACCCTTTTTTGCAAGACTGCCAGAGGTAAAAAATTTTCTATTCTTTCTTTTTTACTTCATTCCACAATTTGTCCTGTTCTTCAAGATTTAAATCTTCAAATTTTAAATCTCTTGATTTGGCCAACTCTTCCATAGCCTTAAATCTGCGAATAAATTTTTTGTTTGTTTTTTCTAATGCGTTTTCTGCATTGATGTTTAAAAATCTTCCGTAATTTACCAACGCAAACAGAAGATCGCCAAACTCATCTTCGGTTTTTTCTGCCGAAACACCCGATTCTGCCTCTTCTTTCAATTCATGCAGCTCTTCAACAACCTTATCCCACACCTGTTCTTTTGTGTCCCACTCAAAACCAACCCCTCTGGCTTTTTCCTGAATACGAAAAGCTTTTACCATTGATGGCAGCGAAACAGGAACACCTTCCAAAACTCCTTTCTTCCCCTGTTGGAGTTTAATTTTTTCCCAGTTTTCTTTAACATCTTGTTCGTTAGCCACTTTCACATCGCCAAACACATGAGGATGCCTGTCAATGAGTTTTTTATTGATCCCTTTCAACACACTTTCCATGTCAAATGTGCCGGCTTCACTACCCAGTTTTGCATAAAAAACAATGTGTAGCATCATGTCGCCAAGCTCTCCGCTGATATCCTTGTGGTTTTTTTCCAGAATTGCATCGGCCAGTTCATACACCTCTTCAATTGTGAGAAAACGCAGGCTTTCAAAATCCTGTTTCTTATCCCATGGGCAGCTCTCTCTCAGCTTATCCATGATTTTTAGCAAATTTTCAAATTCGTTCAGGGTGTTTTTCATTAGAATTTATATTAGTTTACCAAAGATTTTCAATATTTTTGCAAAGATACTGTTTTACATCATGCATTTATTTTGTGAACTTTCTTTTCTGAAAAACAAAAAGGCAGGCTTTAATTCCCTTTTTGTAATTATCATGTTGTTTACTTTAACTGGCTTTTCTCAAAATAATGAACCAAAGTGGGGTGTTGAATTAAAAACGCATTATTCCTTTTTAATGGTTCATCATAAACATATGAACATTTTGGCTGAGCAGCATTTTCCAGTCGTTCAGCTGAATGTTTTCAAAACAGGAGATCACGGAAAGGAATGGCAACAGTTGTACAGATATCCTCACTATGGGGTTTCACTAATATACACAACCTTAAGTAGTCCCCAATATCTTGGCGCAGGATACGGACTCATATCATACGCATCTTTTCCACAATTTAGAGCAAACCGGTTTTCTGCCAATTTCTTTGTAGGAGGAGGTATTGGCTATGTGGAAAAAATCTATGACATGAGGGAGAACTATAAAAACATCTCCATTGGCACACATCTCAATGCTGTTTTGCAGGGGCAGGCCGATTTCAGATATAGAATTTCCTCCAAATCTGAAATATCAGCTGGAATATCAATTTTACATTTTTCAAATGGAAAAATTAAGGTGCCAAACCTGGGAATTAACAATGTTGGTGCTTTTGTCGGATATTCACATCATATTCCGTATAATAGGAAGATACGTGAAGTGCAACCAGAAAACCTTACTGCAGAGAAGTATTGGGAGCACAATGTGTTTTTTGCCTCAGCACTGAAACAGATTTATCCAATTGGGAGCGACTATTTTCTTTATACGGCGCTTTCATTTAATACGAAAAGAATTTTAAACCGGAAAAGAAAAGTGGGGATTGGAGTTGATGTGGTGTATGATTTTTCTGACAGGGCGCATTTCAGAAATAAGGGTTTTGATATGCCAGATATCTCTTATGCAAAGCCGGGTATTTATGGAATTCATGATTTCAGATTAGGGAAATTATCAATATTTATTCATATTGGGACATATTTATATGCTTTTGAAAAAAATCAGGATGTGGGTTTGATTTATGACAGAACAGGGTTGCAATACTTTTTCAATGATAATCTAAGCATAATGCTTGCGCTCAGAAAACATTATGCAAAGGCAGACTGTATTGAGTTTGGAATAAATTATAGTTTTGTGAAAAACAACAGGAAAAACAGATGAAGCCTATACGAGCATTAGTATTTAGTTTGCCAATTATCACATTACTGTGTTCTGGTTTGCTTTTTTTATCCTGTGAAGAAAGTCATATTAAGGGCGTGGGAGAAATTGTAACAGAAACCCGAAATATGAATAGTTTTCACTCTGTTCATGTGTCAGACAACATAGAGACAGAACTTATATTTAATGAGGGAAATTTTGGCAGAATTGATGTTGAAGGAGGAAAAAACCTGTTGCCCTATGTTATTACTGAGGTAATTGATTCAGTGCTTTATATCAGAAATGAAAACAGATTCAACTGGTTGAGAAGTTATGAAAAAAGTGAAATCAGGATGAATGTGTATTGTGAGAATTTGAAATTTTTAAGGTTTGATGGAGTAAATACCCTAAACTTTAAAGACACCTTGTACACTGATAGTTTTGAGTTCGAAGCAAAAGGAGCAATGGGGTTTGTTCATATGAAGCTTGTTGCCGATTCTGTTAAAGTATTTGTCCATACCGGAGCACCGGATGTTTATTTATCAGGGAACAGCGATTATTTATATGTGTTTTCTCACGCTCATGGAAACACCAGAGCTCTTGAATTTTCATCACAACATGTCAGAGTTCACCTAAGGGGAACTGCAAGCTGCTATGTTTCTCCAAATCAGTCTCTTGGAACAACAATTGAATCGTTTGGAAATGTTTTTTACAGAAATAATCCGGAAATATTATGGAACACTGAAACCCATGAGGGAAGACTGATAAAAATTGATTAAAAACATAAAACAAACACAACATGAGTCATCTAAAAGAGGGTCAAAAAGCCCCCGATTTCAAAATCGGAGAAAACACACTAAAGAATTTTGCAGGAAAAAAAGTAATTTTATATTTTTATCCAAAGGATAACACATCAGGCTGCACTGCACAGGCGTGTAACCTGCGTGACAATTTTTCGGAACTAAAAAAGATGGGGTTTGAAGTCATCGGAGTTAGCCCTGACAGTGAGAAATCACACACAGGCTTCAAGAGTAAACACGAACTTCCCTTCGGGCTCATTGCAGACACAGAAAAAAAACTGCTTGAAGCCTATGGCGCATGGGGAGAAAAAAAACTTTATGGTAGAGTGTATATGGGAGTTATCAGAACAACTTTTATTATTGATGAGAAAGGAATGATTGAAAAAATTATTCGTAAAGTGGATACAAAAAACCATTCTGCCCAGATAATGAAGGAGCTGGGGATAGAATTGTAAAATTGCTGAACATTTAAGGTTTTTTTCAAACCGTTTTGAAGAAAAAGGTGGAAAATACTGATGCAAGCGAAATGAAGTTAGCATAAAATGACGGTATGATTGGAGTAAATTTGTAACAAAGTGACGGTATGTTTTAGGTTCTTATATGTACTTATCAATAAGAGAATTTAAAATTGAAGTGTAGTAAAAGGGAATGTTCAGCAACCTGAAATTTTTACCATCATGAGTTTCAATATCATCAACCGATAATTCATTTTGCCATATTCTAACAGCAAAATTGTGTGATGCAGCATTCATATATAAATGCAGAGATTTCATTTTTGATGCATATCCACTTTTCACTTCAACAGGAATGAGCAAAGAATTGTATGGAATAACAAAATCTATTTCGGCATCACTGCCCTGTGCGTCACGCCTCCAGTATATTCTTTCTGCAAGAACAGATTCGTTCATACAAATCAATTCCTGTCCAACAATATGCTCAGCTATACGTCCCCGCCATAAGTCGCTCAGCTCTTTTACAAAAAACACTTCGGTTTGGATTTGAGAAAAATAGTTTACCAAACCGGTGTCAAGCCAGAATAGTTTTGGCCTTTTGCGGTAGTTTTGAATAGCAGGAATTTCTGTGCTTGCAACGGGATATACCAGCTCAAGCAAAAATGCTTTTTGCAATGTTCTCAGTGCATTTCCCACATCTCTTGATCTGAATTGTGACCCTGCAAAACCTTCAAATGTTATGGTTTCGGCTGCCTTTTTCCATCCGGCTTTGAGACAATGCCTGATGATGTTTATTTCAGTATCATTGGATGCATACTTTTCAGCATCATCAATATATCCGGCAAGCAACGATTCATATATTTTTGAAATTGAAAGCACATCGCGTTTTTTTGAATATTGCGAAACTGCTTCGGGCATGCCACCCACCAGAGCATAATCTCTGAATAGTTGCATAACACGCTCATGCACAGGCTCTGCCTGGGCGTTTTCAACCAGATTTTTGTCAAATCTTTCTCCGATACCATCCAAAAATTCAGTAAAACTGCATGGGCGAAGCGGATAATACTCAACCCTTCCCACAGGAAAAGAAATTTTGTGCTGATTGAGCAATGATTCAAGCAGAGAACCAGCAACGATTACATGGATATGAGGTGCTTCTTCATAAAAATAACGAAGCATTGCCAGAGCCTTTCCGTTGTTTTGAATTTCGTCAATAAACAGAAGAGTTGAACCGGATGAAATTTCTTTTTGATTGTAAAAATAGATAGCTTTCAGAAGCTCAGATATGGAATGGTAGTTGTCAAAAAGACTGCTATCATGTTCTTTTTCAAGATTGAGTTTTAAATACACATCAAAATCAGCAGAAAACATTTCCACAAGAGTTGACTTTCCAACCTGGCGTGCACCTCTTAAAACCAGAGGTTTTCTTTTGGATTTGTTTTTCCATTTTTTTAAATAAGCCAGAGCATTTCGATGTATCATTTTTTTCATAATATCCCACAAAGATACAAAAAAATCACAAAGTGACGGTATAAAACAAATTTATTTGTAATAAAATGACGGTATGTTTGGGATATATTTGTAACAAAGTGACGGTATGTTGTTGATTTTTTGGTGTAATTCTTTGTTTTTCCCAAAGGGATCACTAAGTGAGGTGTTTTGGTGGCAGAAAAGTTCGGAAATTTAGCCACGGAAGCACTAAAACACCAAAATCCACAGAATTGTTCTTTGGTGAAATTCTGTGTTTCAGTGTTTTGGTGGCAGATAAAAACCGTTAACTTTGCCACTAAGACTCATTCCGAAGGAATCCCGATGGAAAAGGCACTAAGTTTCACTAAGGAATTATCGTGCTTAGTACTTCTTTGTGCCCTTGTGACTTGGTGGCAGAAATTTCCGCAAACTTAGCCACAGAATCACAAAAACTCCAAAACTCACAGAAATGATTTTTTAGTGAAATTCTGTGTTTCAGTGTTTTGGTGGCAGAAAAAAACCGTTAACTTTGCCACTAAGACTCTAAGGCACTAAGTTTCACTAAGGAATTATCGTGCTTAGTACTTCTTTGTGCGATTGTGTACTGGTGGCAGAAAGTCCGCAAGTCCAGCCACAGAAACACAAAAACTCCAAAATTCACAGAAATGTTCTTTGGTTGTAGCTGCCCGGCACATTCTATCTTTATAAGCCACAAATTCACCAATAAACACGAATAATCTCGTTGATTCTGCAAAAGCCATCACACTGTTTCAAATTCAGAAAAATGAAAGCAAGCTTTCTTTCCCGGAATTTGGAACAGCGTGATAACAAATCTGAGGGCTCAGATTTGTTATGTATTCAATGGCTTTTGCAGAAAAAAGTTCTTACGAATCAAGCTCTGATAATTTATCGTTGTGATTTGTGTATGTTCGAATTTTTGCAATACAAAAGGCGATGTTTGTTTTGGAGTAATTGCGACGAGAGGTATTCTCAGGAGCAATTGCCACAAAACAAATCAAAATCAACACCGTTGATTTTGATGCTAAACATAAGCCTTTTGTATTGATTAGCGCAACATATTCGTGTAAATTCGGGTATTAGTGGCTAAAAAATGCCGAATATTGATTCATCAATACCGTTAATTTGTTCATCAGCACCTTTTGTCGTGAATTTGTTTTTTCTTAACAGTTTGTTTCATGCCGTGGTATCAATAATTCATACCTTCGCAAAAAAAAATTATGCATGATGAATTTAAAAAACAAGCTGTTAACATGCTTTTTTTCTGCACTGTTTTTGCAACTTGTATGCTCTCATGCACAAATTACAGTAAAACCTCTGCAAATAAAAGACTTTCAACCAACACAACTTATGCTGCAAATTGTTCATAATCAGGCAAATCTTCATCTGTATGATGTGTTCCCTTCAAGACATAACAAAACAGTCAAATTTGCTTTTCTCATAGAACCAGGAATTGTTGAAATTATTACTGCTGATAATGTCTCTTTCAATCAATTAACACCAATTTATCTTGCCGAGATTAACTATAATGAATTTGACAAAGCCACCGGTACTTTTGCTTTAATAAACAAAACAATTGTCAATCCCCGGATGGTAAGCGGAAAACGTATCGTTGATATTGAAAATTATTCCGATTCTACAAACTATATGATTTGTGCCGGTGATGAAAATACTCCTGTTACATTGCACCCGGCCATTGGAGGGATTATTGACACTCACTATAATGCATTTGATGAAGAAAACTTCGGAGTGCGCTTCAATAAAAATTCAGCTGTGTTCAAATTCTGGTCGCCACCCGCAGCCAAAGTAGAACTGCTGCTTTATTTGCCCGACGGAACTCCACTGGCCAGTTCAGATTCCATTTTGCTCTCAAAAGGAGAAAAGGGTGTTTGGACTACGCAGCTCAATGCAAACAACGAAAATGGCTCCGACATTGAGGGTCTTATTTATCAGTATCGGGTGTTTGCCTACGGCCAGACTTATATTGCCCTTGATCCCTTTGCTTTTTCCATGGCAGAATTTAATCCGGCTGGTGAAGATAAAATCGGAAAAGGGGTCATTGTGAAAATGGATGCAAAGCAGTCAAAACCTGAAGGTTTTGAAAAAAATTATTCCAATACTCACGCAATGGCCAACCATAACGACCTGATTGCATGGGAAATACATGTGCGCGACTTTACCTCACAGCCAGGATTGGTCAGTCCTGAAATTGCAGGCACATATAACGCATTTGCTGAAAAATCAATCTACCTGAAAAATCTTGGAGTAACTCACGCCCAACTATTGCCTGTGATGAATTTTTATACAGTGAATGAACAGGACAGAAGCTTTTCAGGAAGAGAAACAGAAAAGATAAATTACAACTGGGGATACGATCCGCACAATTTTTTCACTCCTGAGGGATGGTTTTCAACTGATCCTTCAGATCCATATGCAAGAATCAGAGAACTGAGAGGTTTAATACAATCATTTCACAATCAGAATGTTGGAGTAATTATGGATGTGGTCTTCAATCACACACATATTGTACAAACATTTGAAAATGCAGCTCCCGGATGCTACTATCGTTTTGATGAAAATATGAAAATATCAGGTCACAGCGGTGCCGGCCCCTCTCTTGAAACACGCCGCCCAATGGTTCGCAAACTCATCATTGAATCATTGCTGCATTTTATCAATGAATATCATGTTGATGGATTCAGGTTTGACCTTATGGGATTTATGGACCATGAAACCATGTTGATGATACGTGACATTTGCGGACAGGCATACGACAGCAACAATACGGATGCTCTGATTTTGCAGGGAGAAGGCTGGTTGTTTTCTGACCTTGATACTTCTGCAAATGCACAGGGAAAGGATGCGGCAACCACCAAACTGAATTATCCTGCCGAACTTGTAAATCTGGGAATTTTCAACGATGTGGCACGCGACGCCATAGCGGGAAAACCTGAGATTTTAGGTTTTGTATTGAACAACAATGAGTTACATCCAAAGGTGGTAAGTGTAATTGTGGGGGGGCTGAAGAATTTCAATCCCGGAGCAGTGCCCTTCAACAACGAATGTTTTGGAGATTCAAATTCCTTTTTTGCCAACAGCATTTCAAATTGCCTTAATTTTCTCAGTGTGCATGATGGCTTCACTCTTTGGGACAAGCTGAATCTGATGATGCCCGGAACAACAGAGGAAGAACGTGCACTTGTTATGCGCATGGCGTCACTGGTTTTATTTACTTCGGCAGGAAAAATCATTTTGCATGGTGGAGACGAGATTCTCCGCACCAAACCCCTGGCTGATTTTGACAGAGAAAAGTCAAGAGCACACACTGCAGAAGGGGTTCAACCCATGGATGGTGTTGTGTTTTTTCATGAAAACTCATACAGCTCTCCCGATTTTACCAATATGATACGTTGGGACAAAATGAGGGGAGAAGAAAACACAATTGCACAGCAGATGCATGAGTATTACAGGGGTTTGATTATGATGCGCCGTTCATTGCCGGCTTTCAGAAGTGAGCCAGCAGAAACGGGATTAAGATTTCTCACTTCACACAAAAAAATCAAAGATGAAATGCCTGCGGTTTTCAGTGATTTTTCTGACCCTGCGTTGAAGTCGCTTACAATACGCTTTATTAACGGTCCGGAAGGTGAAGTATATTATGTGGCAGGAGAAATTCACCGGAAAGGTGTCCGCGACAATCCTGTGGAAAATCCTTATTATGTGCATTTTGACAAAAAGGGGAAAGCCGAAATCACCTTTGATGAAAAAGCAGTCAGAGAATTTGACCTGCAAAAGTGGGACAATCCCCAAAGACTTGAAATTAAGCTGGTTAAGCATATGGGAGCCTGGGAAACAATTGATAAGGCATACTCAGCCACCGGCAACAATTCCATTGATATTCGTTGTGTTGATGAGCATGGTGTTGTCACCATTGATTTGGGGGAGAAGGATTTTGCTGCAGTCCCAAAAAATTATGAATACGACCCATTTATTGCTTACATAATGGACAACAACCCTGATTTGCCTTCAGCATCAGGGTATGAAAATGCCGCATTTAATAAGATTCTGGTTGTGCACAATCCTTCGGATAAGGAAATTCAGCTTGAAGTTGATGAACTTTCAGATATCAGACAATGGTTTGTGATTGCAGATGCATATAGCGCAGGAATTAGTCCATTGGAATATTCACCTAGGCAGGAAAGCGGAAAAACACAGGTTCAGCTCGAAAAAGGGAAAATTATTGTGCCATCAAAAAACAGTGCTGTGGTTGTGAGGATGTAAGTTTGTGAACGAATAACTATATCATTTAAACAAAAAAAAACATCCATATCACTCCTCTGTTATAAACTTCAGCAAAAGTTCATAATCATTAACGCTCAGTTCATGTTCATAGCCTGAGATTTCATTTTTTTTCAGTTGTTCAACAATCTTGGTTTTATCGAAACTTTCAATTCCCAGTTGCTGAATTCGGGTGGGACAATTGAACGATTCAAACATTTGCTCGGTTTTACGGATAATATCTCTGTGAACTCCTGTTCCAAAAACCAGCACACCAAATCTGGAAATTCTTTCGGGAATCCGGTCTGACATGAGTCTGAGCCATGCCGGATATACAACAGAAAGTGTGGCACCGTGAGGAATATCATAAACAAACGACAATTCGTGTCCTATTCCGTGCACACCCCAATCACCCGATGTTCTGCCGTAGGCTGTGAGGTTGTTCAATGCCATAGTGGCTGCATACATGATTCTTGCACGCAATTCATAATTGTGAAGGTCGTTGAGCAAAGCCGGACCTGCAATAATTGCTTCCTGTATGATTGATGCCACAAACCGGTCAGACAACGGGGCATCTCCACCACCAAAAAAAGCTTCCATGGCATGTGCACAAAGGTCAGTAACTCCATACCCTGTTTGCTGTTCTGACACCGAAAATGTGTATGCAGGATCGAGAAAGGACATGACAGGATACACGTGCGGACTTACAAAAGAACCCTTCATCCCGGCCTCATGATTTTGCACCACAGCAAAACTGTTCATTTCACTGCCAGTTGCTGCAAGAGTGAGTACTGCAAAAATTGGGAGAGCTGAAGTTGGTTTAAAATTTCCTGTAAACAACTCCCACGGGTCTATATCAAAAGGTGCTGCCGCTGCTATGGCCTTGGCCGAATCAATAACACTTCCGCCTCCCACAGCAACAATGGCCTGCAAATGATGCTGTTTCACCAATTCAACAGCTTCACGCACATGATCAATGACAGGATTAGGTTTTATTCCCGAATATTCAATCCAATCAACTCCGGCTGTTTTGAGTTGTGAGGTGACATCATCATATACCCCGTTTTGTTTAACAGAGCCTTTGCCATAGAGTAGCAATACTTTATGAATATGAACGGGAAAGTTTTTTGCAAGTTTTTCCACCGAATTTTTCCCGAAAAACACTTTGGTGGGGTTGTAGATAACGAAGTTTTCCATAGTTGTCTGAAAGTTTTTTACAAAAATACAAAATCGACCTGAATTAATTTCAAATCATCAGGTCGGAGGCAATGCCATCAGCCCAGAGCTTTCCACTGACAGAAAGATAGTATATTGAATTAATGGACACAATATGCTCATTGTCAATGTGTTTTTTAATATGAGTTAAAACATGTGCAGCATATTTCTGACCAAATCTTTTTTGAATGGTTTCAAGGCACATTCCTTCACTTGTTCTCAGAGAAAGCATAACATATTCATTATATTGCTGAGTAATGGACAGAATTTCAGTTTCTCTAACCGGAGTTTGACATTCCATGTCCGAAATATAATCCACAACCGATGATGTGTTCCAGAATCTTGTTTTTAAATCAAATGAATGTGCTCCAGTTCCTAGTCCAAGATAGGGTTTGTTTTTCCAATAATTTGAATTATGCAACGAGCGGTATCCTTTTTTTGCAAAATTTGAAATTTCATAGTGCTCATAACCGGCTTCTTTCAGTAACTTCATGTAGAATACAAATTGTTCATTTGACAGGTTTTCATCAGGAGGCAACATCTTTCCTTTTTGAACCTGGTTGAACAGTATGGAGTTTTCCTCCATGGTCAGACTATAGGCTGAAATATGTTCCACATTAAACCGAATAGCTTGCCCAATATTGTATGCAGGGTTCTTTGAGAATTTTGCAGGAAGTCCATAGATAAAATCAATGCTGATATTGTCAAACCCTGCATCTCTGGCAATCAGTATCGACTCCACGCTTTTTGATGCATCATGTCTGCGTCCCAGATATAAAAGTTCATCATCATGAAAAGACTGAACTCCAATACTAAGACGATTTATTCCGGTTTTTCGGAGTTGGCTCAGATAAAGCTCATTAACATCATCGGGGTTTATTTCAAGTGTTATCTCTGCATCCTGTTTCACTAAAAAATGTTTGTGCAGATTTTGAAGGATTGATTCAATTTGTGAAGCATTCAGAAGAGATGGTGTGCCCCCGCCAAAATACACAGTTTGCAAAGGAGTTTCGGGCTGGTAAAAATCTTTTTGCAAAAGTATTTCTTTCTGAAGTGCTCTGACATATTCATCTCTGAATTTTACTGATGCCATGGAAATAAAATTGCAGTAATGGCATTTGCTCTTGCAAAAAGGAATATGAATGTATATGCCAGACATTATGAAAAAGATTAGTTACAGCATCGAAGATATGGATTTTTTTGATTCCTGAACATTTTTTTACTATCATTGTGAACATAATCCATTTGGGATTTTTGGATTAACTTTGCAAAATCTTTTACACCTCTATTAATGATAACACGCAAAAAATACTCAAAAGACCACTCTCTCTGGACTGATTTCAACAGCTTTATACGTCGTAACAGAAGTCGTTTTCTGGTAAAACAACGACCCGTTGTTATTTGGCTTACCGGATTATCCGGTGCAGGAAAAACAACAATTGCAGAATCGCTTAATGCAGCAATTTTAAGAAAAGGGTATTTTACTAAACATTTTGACGGAGATGAAATAAGAAAGGGCATTAACAGTGATTTGGGATTTTCGGAAGAAGACCGTAAAGAAAATATCCGACGTATTGCGGAATTATCTAAACTGTTTCTTGACAGCGGTCTGGTAATTATTTGTAGTTTTATCAGCCCTACTAAAGAAATCAGGCAAATGGCAAAAGATATTGTAGGTAAAGAACGTTTTGTTGAGGTGTTTATCAATGCTCCTATTGAGGTTTGCGAGCAGCGTGACCCCAAAGGACTTTACAAAATGGCACGTGCAGGCTTGCTGAAAGGATTTACGGGTATTGATTCTCCCTATGAGTCACCTGAAAATCCTGATATTGAAATAAGAACTGATTTGTGGGACATTCCAACGTCCACAAAATATTTAATGAGAAAAGTATTACGAAAAATAAAATTCAGACAAGGATGGTTGCTTACAAGATGAATCACCTCAGAGAGCTTGAGGCGGAGTCAATTTTTATAATGAGAGAGGTTGCAGCTCAGTTTGAGCGCCCTGCCTTATTATTTTCAGGCGGAAAAGACAGTATTGTTATGGTACATCTGGCAGTAAAAGCATTTTGGCCTGCAAAAATTCCTTTTCCGCTTGTTCATATTGACACCGGGCATAATTTTACAGAAACAATAGAATATCGTGACAATCTGGTTGAAAAAACCGGAGCACGCCTTATTGTTGGTTCTGTTCAGGAATCTATTGACAAAGGACGCGCAACTGATGAAACCGGAATCGGTGCCAGCAGAAATGTGTTGCAAACGGTCACTCTTTTGGATACTATTGAAGAACACAAGTTTGACTGTGCACTTGGTGGTGCACGCCGCGACGAAGAAAAAGCCAGAGCAAAAGAAAGGTTTTTCTCACATAGAGATGAATTTGGACAGTGGGACCCCAAAAACCAACGCCCTGAATTGTGGAATCTTTTCAATGGAAAAAAGAAAATTGGTGAACATTTCAGAGTATTTCCTCTCAGTAACTGGACTGAAGTGGATGTGTGGATGTATATTGCCATGGAAAATATCGAAATGCCTTCACTTTACTTTACCCACGAAAGAGATGTGTTTTTTAGAGACGGCATATGGATGGCAGTGGCTGACTGTTTGCCAATGAAAGAAACTGAAAAAGTGGAACGAAGGAAAGTTCGCTGCCGTACAATTGGAGATATCACTTGTACCGGTGTTACGCTTTCAGAAGCAAAAGACGTGAATGATATCATCGCAGAGGTGGCTGCTTCAAGAATAACAGAAAGAGGCGGAAGAGCAGATGATAAAAGATCTGAAGCTGCAATGGAAGACAGAAAGAAGGAGGGGTATTTTTAAGTAAATAGATAAAAGAACAATTGAATAAAAGAACATTTGAATTGAGAATGCAGAAGTGTTTGATTAGCTTATTAGTCCCGAGTCTTAGGCTTTCCTTTGGGATAGGGGTTCTGATCCCATCGGGACAAGTCGGGATAATTCTTATAATTGGCTATTCTCTTTAAGTAGAGCTCAATTAGAAAAATTTTTGAAAAAAAAGAGTAGAGTTTATGAATGATGTTTCAAGTGAAAGTTATTTAAATATGGAGTTGTTGCGTTTTACAACTGCCGGTAGTGTTGATGACGGGAAAAGCACCCTCATCGGAAGATTGTTGTATGATACAAAATCAATTTTTGAAGATCAGTATGATGCTGTGGTTGATGCCAGCAACAGGCGTGGCGAAGAGCATGTCAATCTGGCCTTGCTCACTGATGGGCTGAGGGCTGAGCGTGAACAAGGAATTACCATTGATGTAGCATACAGATATTTTCATACACCAAAGAGAAAATTTATAATTGCCGATACGCCAGGACATATTCAGTATACCCGCAATATGGTAACCGGTGCTTCAACGGCAAATCTGGCTCTCATTCTTGTAGATGCACGAAAAGGGGTGATTGAGCAAACAAAACGACATTCATTTATTGCTTCATTACTACAAATTCCTCATGTAGTGGTTTGTGTAAATAAAATGGATCTGGTAGATTATAATCAAGACGTTTTTGATAACATTGTACAGGATTATAAAAACTTTTCTTCAAAGTTGGATATAGCTGATGTTCGGTTTATTCCAATCAGTGCACTTAAAGGTGACAATGTTGTTGACCGGTCAGAAAACATGACATGGTATCAGGGTCCGACATTACTCTATACTTTAGAAACTGTGCATATTTCAAGTGACCACAACATGGTTGACTGTCGTTTCCCTGTGCAACATGTTGTCAGACCCTATAATGACAATTACCATGATTATAGAGGATATGCAGGTAGAGTGGCTGGCGGAGTTTTTAAAAAAGGTGATGAGGTAATGGTATTGCCATCAGGATTTACATCAAAAATCAAATCAATAGAAACCATGGATGGTTCTGTTGAAAAAGCATTTCCTCCAATGTCGTGCACTATTCTTCTGGAAGATGAAATTGATATTAGTCGTGGAGATATGATTGTCAGAGAAAACAATCGCCCCGAAGTAACACAGGATCTTGAAGTGATGCTTTGTTGGATGAGCGAAAAACCACTTCAACCCAATGGAAAATACTTTATTCGCCATACCACAAACGATGCCCGCTGTCTGGTGAAGGAAATACGCTATAAAGTAGATGTTAATACATTACACCGTATACTTGATTTTGATAAAATTGGATTAAATGATATTGCAAGGATTCAGCTCAGAACAACCAAGCCTGTTTTGTGCGACAAGTACAAAAATAACCGCAACACCGGGAGTATTATTCTCATAGACGAATCTACCAATGAAACTGTAGGGGCAGGAATGGTAATCTAAACCAACAACATTATTTTTTGTAACTGCTCAGCACTATTTTAGTAAGCCACTAATAAACAAAATAATATTGTTTCAGATTTGTGTTAACCGTTTGTTAACCCCTGGCTTCCCTGAATTAACACAAAAAGAATAATTTTGTTTATAAACTTTTTGTAATATTGTATTGTCTTAGAATTATTCCCCGACGAAAACACATTAATGCAACATTTGAAACGTTTTATTTTCGTGCTTGCAGTTTTTGCACAGTCTGTTTTGTTTGTTAATCAGGCTTCTGCTCAATGCCCTGCTGTTGCTGATTTTGATTTTCAACAAATGTGTAATGCCGGGCAGGTTCATTTTAATGATCAATCTTATATTTCCGGAACAGGTTTAATTGTTGACTGGTTTTGGGATTTTGGAGATGGCACAAACTCAAATGCTCAGAATCCTATGCATGTTTTTGTTCCCGGTTCATCATACAATGTTGAACTTACGGTGACAGATTCTTCAGGCTGTACACACTCAGTAATTATCCCTGTTTTTGTTGACCCATTGCCAGTCGCATCATTTACTTTCAACCCTAACAATGTGTGTTCGGGATCAAGTATTTCTTTTACAAATACCAGCACAGGCACAGGGCTGACATATCACTGGGATTTTGGCGATGGGACAACCTCAACTCAGCAAAATCCCTCACACGTTTTTACTTCTTACGGCTGTGGTGTTCAAAACTTTACTGTTACACTAACTGTGACTGATGCCCACGGATGCGTTTCTTCAGTTTCTCATACAGTTAGCATTTTGCAACAGCCTGAAGTTCTGTTTATTGAAAACAACGGGTTCATTTTTTGTCACACTGACACAACAAATATATCAGATACTGCCATTGTTTATAATTTTTCACCAGATGCTGCGTGCATAACTTCCTACACCATTGATTGGGGCGATGGCACTCCTCCACAACTTATTGCTCCTCCTTTTGATGCAGCTAATCCTATACAACATATATACACCACACTTGGGTATTACACAGTAACAATTACTTCAGTTGGGACAAACGGATGTGTTACTGTTGATACACAAACTGCTACCATTGAAAGCAATCCTGTTGCCGTTCTTGTGGGACCTCCTATGGGAACAAATACAGGATGTGCTCCCATGCAGGTATGTGTAACAAATATCAGCCAGAATATTTCATCAACAACTCTGCTTGAGCTAAACTGGGGAGATGGAGTGACTCAAATACTGCCGCCTTCTTCAGTTGGTGATACAGTTTGTCATATTTATCATGTGAGTGGATGCAACAACGGAGTGATGACAAACTATGCAATTACTCTAACTGCAAGCAACACTTGTGACTTTTCAAGTGTTTCATGGTCACCAATCAGAATTTATGAGCCACCTGAAGCAGAGTTTACAATAGTTGATGACAGTGTTTGTGTAAATGACCCTGTGGTTTTTATTAATATTTCTCAACCAAATAGTTGTGCATCAAACACTTTCACTTCATACACCTGGGATTTTGGTGACGGCACAACATATGGACCAACTCCTGTTCCATGGACTTCAAATCCTCAGCAAACAGTTACTCATACCTATTCAGATACCGGTTCATACACTGTGACGTTAACAGCAACCAATAATTCCACAAATGGTTGCGGATCTACACAATACAGCATGACTGTGTATGTGAGTGATGCATATGCCGAGTTTGCATGGGATACTGTTTGTTTTGGTGATCCAACTCAGTTTATTGATCAGTCATGGGCGCCCAATGCAACTGTTGTTGCCTGGGAATGGAACTTTGGTGATGGTGGCACATCAACTCAACAAAATCCATCTCACACATATAATTCATGGGGAGATTTCAATGCCTGCCTCATTATTACCACCAATCTGGGATGCTCCGACACAATTTGTCACATTGTACATGTGGATACTCTTCCGTATGTGGATTTTGCTTTTGACACAGTCTGTTTCGGAGATACAACACATTTCACAAATCTATCCTACGGATATGGCACAACCATTGTGAGCAATCAATGGTTCTTCGGAGATGGGAATTCCTCCACAGACGAGCACCCTTCTCATTTATATGGTGCTCCCGGAAATTATACAGTTACGCTTATTGTTATAGATTCAAACGGATGTACAGATACCATTCAGCATATTGTTCCTGTCAGTCCGCCACCCATTGCTGACTTTATCGCAGACACAGCCTGCTTTGGATATCCCACCGGTTTTATTTCCACTGCAACAACTGCTTTTGGAATTATAATTAGCTGGGAATGGGATTTCGGTGATGGCTTGGGAACGGCAACAGGGCCCAACACTTCATATAATTACGGAGATACAGGAGTATATTATGTTACACATATTGTTATTACGGATATTGGATGTGTTGATACCATTGTGCTTCCAGTATATGTGAGTCCCAATCCTATTGCGGATTTTACAGCCGATACTGTTTGTGCCGGAGATATCACAACATTTACCGATTTATCTGATGGCAACGGCACCACAATTTTATCCTGGCAATGGAACTTTGGCGACGGAAATTCATCAACTGACCAAAATCCAACACACACATATGCTCAGGGTGGCATCTATAATGTTACACTGATTGTAACCAACCAATTTAATTGTAGCGATACATTAATCCTGCCTGTTGTTGTGGACTCAATCCCTCTTGCAAATTTTAGTTTTATTCCAGCATGTTTGGGCTATCCGGTGTTTTTTACTGACGAATCTGTTGCTTATGGCTCTCCAATTGTAAGTTGGCAATGGAACTTTGGGGATGGAAACACATCAACAGACCAGAATCCGACACACACCTACGGTAGTTCCGGAACATTCATGGTCACTTTGGTAGTCACCAACAGCAGTGGTTGTACTGACACAATCACACTGTCGGTTCAGGTGTATGAACCTCCGGTAGCTGATTTTATATGGAACGGCTCTTGCCTTGGCTATACCACCGATTTTACAGACACATCAACTCCCGGATCAGGAGTAATTTCAGGATGGAGTTGGGACTTTGGTGATGGATTTGGCACTTCAAACTCTCAAAACCCAACCTACACTTATTCAGGTACAGGGTTTTTTGTTGTCACCCTGATTGTTACCGACAACAACGGATGTGCCGACACAGTTGTTCACACTGTTTATGTGGGACCATTACCAACTGCTGACTTTACAAACACATCCGCATGTGCCGGAGACACAGTGTTTTTCACTGACTTGTCAAACGGAAACGGGCATACAATTATATCATGGCAATGGGATTTTGGAGACGGAAATTCAAGCAATCAACAACATCCTTCTCACCAGTATGGAGGTTCAGGAACATATTTTGTTCAGCTCATTGTTGAAAATGACCTTGGTTGTACAGATACTGTTGTACATGTTGTAATTGCTGACTCACTTCCAACAGCTCAGTTTATAGCCCCTGCCGTTTGCCTGGGAGACACCATGTTTTTTGCCGATATTTCACTGTCCAACGGAGGAACAATCGGCTCATGGCATTGGGATTTCGGCGACGGAAATACAAGTAATCAGCAAAATCCTTCCCATCTCTACGCAACAGACGGAACATACAATGTAACTCTTGTTGTTGAAAACACCGCAGGATGTACTGACAGTATATCAATGGTTGTTTTAGTTAGACCTTTGCCTGATGCTAACTTTAACTGGTCTTCTGCCTGTGTTAACCAACAGGTTTATTTTAATGATCTTTCATCAGGCAGCAGTGCCATTAACTCATGGCAATGGGATTTTGGTGACGGAATCGGAACTTCCGCAATTCAGAACCCTGATTATACCTATAATGTTCTGGATACTTTTGATGTGACTCTTGTTGTGACAGATATTCACGGATGCACAAATTTTGTGACAATACCCGTCACTGTGGAAACAGTTCCCACTGCCCAATTTATTGCAGATTCAGTGTGTTTGGGTGATTTTACAACTTTCACAGACCTTTCAAACGGAAATGGATCAGTGATTACATCATGGAGCTGGGATTTTGGTGATGGAAACACTTCTGCTTTGCAAAACGACCAAAACCAATACGCATCTTCGGGGAATTTTACAGTACAACTAATTGTTTCCAATCTTGGCAACTGCGCAGACACAAGTACAGTCACGGTATTTGTCAGGCCATCCCCTCAGGCAGTTTTTTCATCTGCCAATGTTTGCGATGGTAATGCAGTGAATTTCAACGATATGTCGCTTCACAATTCTCTGAATATTCAAAACTGGTCATGGGATTTGGGTGACGGAACAAATACCGGGGTTCAGAATCCATCACACACATATGCAGGTCATGGAATATACAGTGTGGAACTTATTGTGGAAAACGACTGGGGTTGTTTCGACACAATTGTCCAAAACGTTGAAGTGTATGCACTTCCTGTTCCTGATTTCATAGCAAGCGTTGCATGCCTTGGTTTTACAACTTCATTTCAGGACTTATCAACTCCTCAGGGTAATCCAATCATTTCATGGGACTGGGATTTTGGTGATGGCATTGGCACTTCTGCGCAACAAAATCCAAACTGGACATACAATGTGGGAACACCTCCCTACACGGTAATTCTTATTATAGAAGATGCCAACGGATGTGTTGACAGTATTAGTCACAGCATTGATCTTCATCCTCAGCCAATTGCTGATTTCAGCGCAACAACCGCCTGTAGTCAGACTCCCACAAGTTTCAATGACCTTTCCACTCCTGCTTTTGGCACAATACAAACATGGGACTGGGATTTTGGCGATGGTGTGGGCAACAGCAACCAACAAGATCCATCATATACATATGGGCCTGTTGGAGGTGTTACTAATTTTAATGTAACACTCATTGTCACTGACAGCAACGGATGTCCTGACACTATTGTTCAGGCAATAACAGTCAACCCACAACCCGTTGCAGATTTCACAGCTGATACTGTTTGCTCTGGTGATATGACACATTTTCTTGATCTTTCATCACCTGTTGCAGGTACAATTCAAACATGGGACTGGGACTTTGGTGATGGTATTGGAAGCTCAATAAACCAGAACCCTGATTACACATATGGCTCAGTAACCACAGTTACAAGTTTTTCCACCGCACTGGTTATTACTGACAGCAACGGGTGCTCAGATACTATTATTAGAAATGTAGTGGTGAATCCTTTACCTGTTCCCGATTTTTCTGCAACAATTGTTTGCACAGGAAATTCGACTGATTTTGCTGATTTATCTCTAAGCAATGGCGGAAATGTAAGTTCGTGGGACTGGGATTTTGGTGATGGCATTGGAGTTTCATCAAATCAGAATCCTGCATATACATACGGCACCGTATTAAACCCAACTACATTCAATGTAACTCTTACTGTTGAGGATGCAAATGGCTGTATTAAAGACACAATCATTCCTGTTTTGGTGAATCCTCTTCCCATTGCTGATTTTTCTACAAACGCCACATGTTCTGGTTTTCCTTCTTCATTCTTTGATTTATCAGGAAGTTCAGGTGGTGCCATAAGCAGTTGGGATTGGGATTTTGGCGATGGTTCGGGTACTTCTTCTCAACAAAACCCTGATTACACATATGCTTCAACCTCAACAATTGATGTTTATAATGTTACTCTTGTGGTGATAGATGCAAACGGATGCTCAGACACTGTGGTTCATCAGGCTACGGTTATTCCTTCACCGGCAGGTGACTTTGTAAGTGATAGTGTGTGTTCCGGCACGATTGCCCAATTCACAGATGGATCATCTACATTGGGAGGCACCCTTGTATCATGGGATTGGAATTTTGGAGACGGCATTGGAAACAGCAATCAGCAAAACCCTGATTATCTTTATGGTAACGTATTAGTGACAACCACTTATCAGGTTCAGCTTATGGTGGAAAATTCATTTGGTTGTCGTGACACCATTGTTGAAACAGCCGTTGTTTATCCATTGCCCATTGCTGATTTCACAACTGACACTGCATGCATGGGAGATGTGACTGACTTTTGGGATGGCAGCACAAGTACAGGGGGCAATCTCACAGCTTGGTCATGGGATTTTGGTGATGGTTTCGGTACTTCAACACAGCAAAACCCTCAATACACATATGCCAATCACGGATTTTATCAGGTTGAACTCTATGTCACTGATGTAAACTCATGTCAGGGCAACATTGTTCAAACGGTATTTGTTGATTCATTGCCGCTGCCTTCTTTCACATGGATTCCCACATGTGTACCCGGTATTATCAACTTTACGAATACTTCTGATGGCAACGGAAGCAACATTATTTCATATTTCTGGGACTTTGACGATGGTTTTATGGGGGGTATGCAGCATCCGGTTCATTACTATTCTTCAAATGGCACCTATGATGTAAGTCTCACAATACACAATGACAGGGGATGTTCCAACACCATTGTGATTCCTGTTTCTGTTAATCCGGGTGTTGAGGTGGATTTCACAGCTGCCAATGTTTGCTTTGGTGAAGAAGTGTATTTTTATCACACATTGGTGAATCCAAACATGCCAGTCATGACGTGGCTGTGGAGTTTTGGCGACGGAACATATTCAACTGTACCCGACCCTGTCCATTTATATAATCAACCAGGCACTTACAATGTTTTGCTCACAGTAACAGATTCTCTTGGATGTGATTTTACAATCACCCATCAGGTGACTGTTTATGTGAACCCTGTGGCTGATTTTCAGGCAACCACCGCTCAGGTTGGCGACCCCACAGCTTTCACTGATTTGTCATTCACCGCCAATGGTTTTCTTTCTGCATGGCAGTGGTATTTTGGTGACGGAAACACTTCTCTTCAGCAAAACCCAATGCACACCTATGCCAATGCGGGCACATATATGGTTACACTCATTGTTTTCAATAATTTTGGATGCAGTGACACAATTACATATCCTGTTACAGTCAATGCTCTTGTTATTGCAGATTTTATTGCTGATACAGTATGTTCTGGAAGTCCCACTACATTCACCGACCTATCTCACACTGGTTTGGGCACTATTGCTTCATGGTACTGGGACTTTGGCAACGGCTATGCTTCTGTTGATCAGAATCCGCAACATGTTTATGTAAATCCGGGAGTATATACGGTCACGCTTATTGTAACAGCCTCTTTTGGCATGAGTGATACTGTGAGTTATCAGGTTTATGTTCTTGAATCTCCTGTTGCAGATTTCACATTTTCTGAAATTTGTTTTGGAAACCAAACGGGTCTTATTGATCAGTCAACAGGTGCTACATTCCCTGTTGTTGGCTGGAACTGGAATTTGGGCGATGGCAATGTGTCCAATCAACCAACTGTACAGCACTATTATCCAAATGCAGATCAATGGCAGGTGCAGCTGGTGGCAACCAATAGTATCGGATGCACTGATACAATTATTAAAAATGTTAATGTGTGGGAAATCCCTCTGGTTGAGTTTACTGCAAACCCACAAGAAGGTTGTGTTCCTCTTGATGTACAGTTTACTGATTTTTCAGCAGTAGGAGACGGAATGATTGTCAGCTGGCTCTGGAATTTCGGCGACGGATTTACAAGTGTTTCCGGTGGTGGAGCTTATCATTTATATTCTTATCCGGGCATTTTTGATATCAGCCTGACTGTGGTATCAAACAGAGGATGTGTCAATAATTTGGTAATTCCAAATATGATACAGGTCTATCCCAGGCCTATGGCAGGATTTTTCATTACCCCACCTTCTCCCACTGTTGCTGATGGGGTTGTTTTTACAAACACTTCAATGGGGGCAAATCAGTGGTATTGGGAATTTGGAGACAACAACACTTCCACACAACATTCTCCGGTTCATTATTATGATTATCCCGGCCTGTATGATATTATTCAGATAGTGTATAATGAATATGGTTGTGCCGACTCAACCTCACAACGGCTAAGAGTTTATACCGACCAGCTTGTCTATTTCCCCAATGCCATATCCATCAACGGAGATGGAGTGAATGATGTGTTTAATGTGTTTGGGTTTGGTTGGCAACCTGACAATTTTGAAATGCGAATCTTCAGCCGCTGGGGCAATGAAATATTTTACACAACAGATATGAACAAAGGGTGGGATGGCTCTGACATGAGTACAGGAGACAAGGTTCAGGTTGGTGTTTATGTTTGGAAAGTAAAGGTTATGGACTTTTCAAACAATATTGTTGAGTATATGGGGGTGGTGACAGTGATTATGTAGATATATCTGCTCTTAAAAAAACATTAGCAGCATATTGTCAGAATTAATTTTTATTTTTGTATAAAAATTCATCCTGTTGATGAAAGTATTCGGCTTTTTTCTTTTATTTGTTGCAATTCAATATTTCCCTGCTTCTTCTCAAAAGGATACCATTGAGATTCCTTATACAAATTCTCAAATCAACATTGACGGAGACTTGAGTGAATGGGAAACATATTATTCAACAATATTTACTGATACTTCAAGTAAAATTTATACATCCGGTGATTATTCCCTTTCTGATGTGAATCCCCCTGACTTCAGAGAAGATTTAATCCCTCTTCCATTGTCAAGGAACAAAGTCCGTGTTATGATGTGCTGGGATAGTGATGCATTTTATGTTGGTTTTATTGTTGTTGATAATCACTTTGTAGCGGAATTTAAAGGCACAGAGGACAATCCAAATATTTATCTCAATGATGGGATTGAGTTTTATATTGACACAAAAAACGACAGCAAAGGAAAGATGGATGTCAATGATTATCAGATTATTATTGACATTTTAAACCAACAATGTGTTTTCAAGGGTGATATTCGTCAAATGCAAGAAGACTCAGTGTTTGTCCCAAAAGAGAGAGGGCAAAACCTGATTATTGAAAGTGCTGTTTCATATTACGGAACAATTAACCAACATAAAAATGGCAGCTATTACATTGTTGAAATCAGAATCCCTTTTCTTTCAATTGGAATGGAACCCTATGAAGGTCAGGTTATTAAAATTGATGTATGCAATAATGACTCTGATTTTCTTCTCTCTGAACTGCCAGTCACAAAAGAAGAACTTTATTATACATGGCCGTTTAACTGGAGTGGCATTGGCGATTTCGGATTTCCTGACACATGGAAAACCGCTAAACTCACTGGTGGCCCATCATTGTTTAATGTCATTTCTGAGAAATACAAACACAAATGGATGTATTTTCTTGGAGTATTTGTTTTGTTTACATTGTTTATGCTCATCTTTTTAATTCTGAAAATCCGCAAAATCAGAAGACTACCAGACAAAGAAATTGTAAAAAAATATATTGTTCTTCAAAACACCGAAGAACACCAAATTACTGATAACAATGAAAACACCTTACTGAGACACGTTTCACAATATATTTATAAAAATATATCTGACAAGATTACACCTCAGGATGTGGCCGACAATATCAATATGTCACTGAGAAGTCTTCAAAGGCTGACTAAAAACGAACTGGACTGTACTCCTGTTGCTTTGATTAACTCTATAAAGCTTCAGTATGCCATGCATTTATTACAAAACAACAAAGAACTTAATATCAGCGAGATTGCCTATGATTCAGGATTTTCTGATCCTGCTTATTTTTCAAAATTATTTAAAACCCACTTCGGGATTTCTCCAAAAAATGTTATTTCGGGAGAAACACCTGAAAACCAATAATTCAAACAATGAAATTCATTCTCAAATTTTTGCTTTTTCAGCTTCTGTACCAAACAATTGCATTTTCACAGAACACTGTTACAGATGTATTGAACAACACGGTAGATCCATGCACACTCACTGTGGGAACCGTTGTCACCGTTTCAAATGCTGTTGAACTGAGGACAGCCATCGACCAGGCCAATTCTGGTGGTGGAAACATGACTATTCTTTTACAGGATGGCACGTATCAAATTGCTTCCACCACATGGTATCCTTATATTACAGCCAGCAATCTGGTGTTTAGAAGTGTTTCAGGAAACAGAAACGGCGTTATTATCTGCGGTTCAGGCATGCATGATGTTTCTCCGGGCACAGAAAACGGATTCTATATTGTGGGAAACAATGTCACAATTGCAGACCTGACTGTAAGAGATGTTGGCAATCACGCCATTGCTGCTGACGGAACAAGTTCTAATGTTTTTATATATAATGTGCGGTTTCAGGACACCTATGAGCAAATGTTCAAAGGAACAAATTCTGGCAATGGTTCACAAAACGGAAAAATTCAGTGCTGTCTGTTCGAATATACAGCAGGAATCGGTCCACAGTATTATATCGGGGGCATTGATATTCACAAAGGAAGCGACTGGATTGTTCAGGACAATGTGTTTATTGACATTAAAAGTCCTACCGGCGTGCTTGCCGAACATGCCATTCATTTCTGGAACAACTCTTCAGACAATCTAGTTGAAAGAAATTTGATTATCAATTGTGACAGAGGGATTGGTTTTGGACTTGGTTCTTCCGGAAACACAGGCGGAAGTATCAGAAACAATATGATTTATAACAACGGAAGCGGCCCGAATACTGATGTTGGAATCGGCATAGAAACTTCGCCCGGAACAACAATTTATAACAACACTGTGTATATCACAGGCTATCCCAATGCTATTGAATACCGATTTGCTGCCACAAGCGATGTTGAAATTGTAAACAACCTGACAAATGCAAATATTCAGCCCAGAGACGGAGCAACTGCAACACTTGGAACCAATGCAACCAATGCGCAAAGCTCATGGTTTGTGGATATAACTTCAGGAAATCTTCGTTTAAATCAGAATGTTGCCACAGTTTGCAATCAGGGAACCGATTTATCAGCTCTCTTTACAGATGATATTGACAAGCATGTTCGTCCCGCTGGTAGTGCGTTTGATATTGGGGCACATGAGTTTGGTGCAACAGGAGATATTATTAACCTCGAACCCTCAGAAGCTATTTTGCTCTATCCCAATCCTGCTGATTCGTTTGTTTACATTGAGGGAGAAACCGCTGAAAGGATTTTAATACTCGACTGCAACGGCAAATTATTGAAAATCCTATACAATACTTCTGTCGTTGATATTGGGGCCTTCTCTCCGGGAATATATTACGCCAAAGTATTTTTTGGCCATGAATGTAAAGTTTTTAAATTTTTACGACAGTAAAAACTTATTCATATCAAACAACAATTTTTTTACTTTTCAAATCTTCGGCTATCAAATACACTTCTTCCACAATACTCTGAATTACCTCAGCATTAGAAAGAAAATCGTTAAATTCTACCATAATGCCGGGAGATCCGAATCGTATTCTAATCGCTGTGGGGTGGTCATTCACTCTCAAGTAATTTGAGTCAAGAGCATAGCGCGTGTTTCTTGTGACAGAAATAGGCCCCTCGCCAGAATAACCAAAATATGAATACCCAGGCACTACAGCAGCATAAAATAAATAATACATTCTATTAGTATTTTTCATTGTGACATATATCATGGCAGAATATCCCCTGTCTTTAAAACAAAAACCACAACCATTGGTTGAAAATTTGTCTGGATGAACATCAAACCACCAGGTATTGAGCCATTTTATTATTTCTGAAGGGCTGCCTACATATCCACAACATTGAACATTTGCATTAATAAGTTTTTCAGACATCATGTGCATATGATCAAAGGTTTTTTTTCGAAAAAGAGCAAGATCGTACATCCACCATTGAAAAAACGAAAAAGAAATAAGAACAATACCGTGCATTACCATAAACCATAAAAGAGGATTTACCAAAGAATAGCCAAACATTAGTAAAGCAAATCCAATCGGAATTACAAATGCATAAAAGCTTCTGACTGAAATCTTTATCACGCTATTTCGAATATGTTTCTTTACCCTGATTTTTCTTATTTCATCAGCAATATTCTGTAAATCAGCTGTAAGTGGAGTGGCTTCTGATTTTTCTTCAAAGTCTTTTTCTGAAAAAGTGATTCCGCATTGATTGTCAATAGGGTAGCATTTTTTACATTTATAAGAAATATTTCCAAAAAGAAATCGTGGATTAAGTGTCTGGTATTTAATGATGTATATTATGTATGTTATTATTGAAAAAATAGTTGGCAAAATTAATTTATCCAATAATCTAGGACCCACATACCAAACATAGTCAGAAATTATTACCTGAATTTCAGGAGGAATGCTCAAAAATCCTGCTCTGTGCAAAAAAAAGAACGTTGCAACAAAAACACCAAAAGGGATTAAAGAAGAAAACCTGATATAAGACAAAACTCTATCCCATCTTTGGTCGTTTTTAATGAAAACACTCTCTTTGAATTTCTTGGCCACTCAGAAAAATATTTGCTGTAAATATAGAAACATTTTTAAAGATGACTTGTTTATATTTTTTTAAAATCTCTCTTTATTGAAGTTTTCAATAAAAATTACCAATAAAAATATACACCGAAAACACAGTATTTACTTGAGCTGTCGCAATATTACAAGACATTGTCGCAATTATACAAGTGGCTTTTTTGATTGTGCTTTTACTTTGCCACAAAATCAAACGAAATAAAAATCATGAAAACAAAAACATTACTACAAATTCGCTCAGCTAATAGCGAATATCGAATTTTACGAATTACTAATAAACAAATAAAAAAATTCCTACTTCTAAATTCGAGTATTCTATTGTTCTATTGTTCTATTGTTCTTTTATCTTTGACTGCAGTGGCACAGGCACCTGAATCCTTCAAGTACCAGGCAGCTCTTAGGGACAACGGTGGTAATATCATCGCCAATCAGGCTGTTGATATCAGGATTACCATCAGCAACAGCAGTATTGCAATATATCAGGAGAGCCACACTACAACTACAAACCCCTATGGGCTTGTGAGTCTGAATGTTGGCTCTGGAACAGTACTTTTAGGAGTGTTTGCAAATATCAGCTGGGGAAGCGATGAACACTTTATTCAGGTTGAAATGAACACCGGAGGAGGATATGTGAATATGGGAACCACGCAGTTGCTCAGTGTGCCCTATGCACTTCATGCTAAAACAGTTGAAAGTGTTACGGAAAATGATCCTGTTTTTTCTTCAAGTCCTGCTGCAGGAATCTCATCGGGTAACATCACAAACTGGAACACAGCTTATGGCTGGGGCAACCATGCTACGGCAGGTTATCTCACAGGCAACCAAAACATTACGCTTTTTGGGGATGTAACGGGAAGCGGCACCACGACAATGACAACAAGCATTGCAAACAATGCTGTAACAACAGCAAAGATTGCCAATAATGCAGTAACAGTCGCCAAACTACCGGCAGGCGCCACTGCATCAACATATCTTAGGGGAGACGGAACCTGGGCAACACCCCCAATCGGAGGCAGCTCAAACTGGACAATTAGTGGGAGTAATATCTATAACAGCAATTCAGGAAATGTTGGTATCGGCGTTACATCTCCAGCCTCAAAACTTGATGTTGGTGGACATATTAGCATATCAGGGACGAATTACTTTTTCGATATTTATGAATCAAATTTAGCAAATGCTTCAGGTTTTCGTTTTTTCAGAGAAGGCAATTTCAAAGGAGGAGTCTTTTTTAGAAACAACTATATCAATATTTCCAACAGCAATAATGAATCTGGTCTTGTAATAAATCTTGATGACAGAAATGTGGGAATCGGAACAAACAACCCCAATGCCCGATTGGAAATCAGCGGTTCCGGCGAACAAAGTTTAAGAATTCACTCTTCTTCAACACCTGGGGATGTTAGTATTGATTTTCTCAGGGCAGGAACAAACTTTTATGACTGGAGAATCAGAAATACCGGAGGAGATTTAAGATTTTCTTGGTCTGCTGATGATCTTGCCACTGCCAATGATATACTTTGTCTGAAGCATTCAACAGGAAGGGTTGGCATTGGCACCAATATACCTACTGCTCAATTACATACAACAGGTACAGTTCGTTTTGCGGGAGCAGGCACACCAGGAACTGGGAAAGTGCTTACATCTGATGCCCAGGGGAATGCCACATGGGAATCTTTTTTAAAATATCAGGTTGGTGACTTCGCTCACGGGGGGGTGGTTTTTTACGTAGAACCATGTGGAACAAAAGGCCTGGTGGCTGCAATTGATGATCAAAGTGCAGGTGTAAAATGGAGAGGTGGTAGTTCAAATTATTTAACAATGGCCAGGGGAGATGAAATTTATGCAGGCAAGATGAATACTTCTGTCATCATCTCTGTTCATTCTGCAAAAAATGATTATGATGATCATGCAGCATTACTATGCGCCAATTATCAAGGGGGAGGCTATGGCGATTGGTACCTGCCTTCAAAAGAAGAATTAAACCTGATGTACCAAAATAAGACACCTATTAATGTTATTGCAACGGCTAATGGAGGAAGTGCTTTTTCCAATAGTGTTTATTGGAGCTCTACCGAGAATTCAGATATTGGCGCGTGGAGACAATACTTCCTTGATGGCAGCCAATACGCAAACAATAAGGGCAACACAAATAGCGTGCGTGCTATTCGGGCTTTTTAAAAACCAAAAATTGACATTTTGCCTATGGGAACCTGTTAATTATTGCTCGCAAAGCCATTCAGGAGCAAGAGCAAATCATAGAAGATTAAAACAAACAAAAATCAATAAAAACCATATTTATCATGAAAACAAAAACATTACTACAAATTCGCTCTGCTAATAGCGAATATCCAATTCTACGAATAACTGATAAAAAAATAAAAAAATTCTTACTTCTAAATTCGAGTATTCTATTATTCTACTGTTCAATTATTCTCCTGTCTTCCCCCGCTATAGGGCAAACTATCCAAAACGATGTCGTCGCATCAGGAGGAGGACATGCAGTGACGGGAAACATTGACATGGAATTCACCATTGGTGAGCCTGTTATTGAAACCTTTGAAGAAACAAATCTCACTTTGACACAGGGTTTTCATCAGCCATCACTTGTGCTTACATCAATTGAAGAACCTGATATGCTCACAAATATCAGCATTTTTCCAAATCCTGTGAGTGATGAACTGAGCATTGAAATTCCTGCTGATTACAGTTCAAAAATTCTGTATCATCTGTTTGACATCAACGGAAAACTACTTCAATCAGGTGAATTTTATTCAGGGTCTAATAAACTTGAGATGCATTCATATGCCACTGCCAGCTATGTGCTTCAAATTTCTGACACATCAACAGGTCGGCAAATACAAACAAAAATCATGAAAATCAGATAATAAAAATTAATAATTTAAAAACAATAACAATATCATGAAAACAAAAACATTACAACTAATTCGCTCTACTAATAGCGAATATCGAATTTTACGAATTACGAATAAACTAATAAAAAAATTCCTACTTCTAAATTCGAGTATTCTATTGTTCTATTGTTCTTTTTTCCTTTTATCTTTCCCTGCAGTGGCACAGGCTCCTGAATCATTCAAATACCAGGCAGCTCTTCGTGACAACACAGGAGATCTCATTGTAAATCAGATGATTGCCGTAAGGGCGACAATTCACAATTCATCAAGTGCGGTGTATTCAGAAACACACACTGTAAACACAAATGATTACGGGCTTGTATTTATTAATGTGGGAGAAGGCAGCGTGGAAAGCGGTGTTTTTTCATCAATCAACTGGGGCGCAGACGATTACTTTCTTCAAATTGAAATCAATAACGGCAGCGGTTATACAGATATGGGACAAACTCAGCTTTTGAGTGTGCCCTATTCTTTATATGCAAAAACAGCAGAGAGTATCTCGGGAGGAATTACAGAAACTGACCCAACCTGGAACGGTAGTGCAAACACAACCGGCAACATCAACAGGTCAGGAAATATTGGGATAGGAACAACCAATCCCACTGCATTGCTTCATACCAACGGCACAGGCACAGGCGAAGGAAGTGTGGTTTTTGTTGGCTCGTTTAAATCAACTAATCCAGGGCCTCCACCTGTATCTGGCTCAGGCACACGTATGATGTGGTATCCTGACAAGGCAGCTTTCAGGACAGGAAATGTTAGCGGTACTGCGTGGAATCAAGATAGTATTGGTAATTATTCTGTTGCTATGGGAAACAATAGTAAAGCAATTGGATCAAGTTCATATGCTTTTGGAAGTGGCGCAACTGCTTCAGAAACCTCCTCAATTGCAATGGGTGCTTCATCAAAGGCTTTAGGACGCTGGGCCATAGCATTGGGTAATGGCACAATCGCATCAGGGGAACATTCCACTGCAATTGGATTTTATGCAAATGCTTCAGGAATATATTCTACTGCAATAGGTAGAAATGCAAATGCTACCGGTAATTATGCGTTTGCCATAAATCTAACTTCATCAGCAGGACCAAATGTGGGAGCAAATACTTTCCGTATTTCAGGTGCAACTGAAATCGGTGGTAATGTGGCCTGGACAAACCACAGCGACAAAAGATTAAAGAAAAACATTGAGTTGTTGAGTTTGGAGAACAATCTTAGCAAAATCATGCAACTCAACGGCGTAAGATACGAATGGAAAGAATATAACAATAATCTCAATCTTGGTTTTATCGCGCAAGATGTTGTTGATATTGTTCCTGAAGCAGTTCGTTACGATGAAGAAAACGACATCTATTCAATGGAATACACAGCCATAATTCCAATTTTGGTTGAAGGAATGAAAGAACAACAGGAAGAAATTGAACAACTGAAAGCCCTTATTGAGCAACAGCAGGTGCAAATTTCAACACTTATTGAACTGAATGCTGCGCATGAAACAAGTGCTTCAAAATAGAAAATTCTTTCATGAGAGATCTGGATTAAAAAGCAATTTTCCATGCTTCGTAATAATTCGGAGCATGGATTTTAGTTGCTCAAAAAAATCTCTTCAGGCTGATAAAAAAATCTTATTTTTGAAAAAAGAAATATCCATGAAATTTAAAATCCTATTTTTATCAATCTCATTGCTTATTATAGTATTTGCCGCCAAATCACAAACATTACTTGTGGATTTTGGTGCCAATGCAGGCTTAAACATCTACAATCCGGTTGACTTCCCTGGCTGGAACAATGTCACGGTCAGCCCCACAACCCAGTATGTGACAGGAGGTGGAGTGAGCGGTACATGCATGACTACGTCTCAGCCTGATCCTTTCAGTAATTTCACATGTATCAGCGGCACTGCCAGAAACTTTGTGAGGGGTGAAAGAATTTTTCTAACCTGGCACAACAATTCATCAACACCTCTGGAGTTTAATCCACTGATTAGTTTTACCGACAATAATAACCCTGTGAATACTGCAGGTCAGCCACTTTGGTTTATCGTTGGCAAATATGAAAACTATTGGATTGATCCTGGTCAAACAATTGTTATACACTATGATATCACGGATGCAACCGATGCTGGAGATATCTTTCCCATGTCAGAAGGCAACTATTCTTTACTTAATGTTTGTGTTAATATCACTGACCCGGGACTTATTCTTGATAAAATTGAAATCGGCTTGGCAGACACAGTTCCTCCTGCAATTCCCGCTAATCTGCAAATTACACAATCAACTTCAAACAGCATCACTTTATCATGGAATGCAGTTATTGATAATCCAGCAGGAGACGGGATGAGTCATTATGACATTTTTGTCAACGGTCTTCATTTCGGAGTAAGCCAAACCAATCAATTTACAGCCCATCTGCTTGAAGCAGGAAAAAACTACACCTTTCAGGTGAGAGCAGTTGATCTTAACCGCAATTTCAGTGGATTTTCCAATACAGTCAACGGAAGCACCTCTGCCTCTGCCTATGGCTGGCATTTGTTTGATCCACTGGAGCACATTACCTACAAAGGCGCTTTCAGGCTCCCTGACGGAGGTGTTAGCTCTGATTTCAACTATATGGATGGCGACCCTGCCTATTATCCTGACGGAGATCCTGCAAACACTGATGCTTATCCCGGCTCTCTGTTTATCGCTGGTGATGCAACACTCCGATATGTGGCAGAAATATCAATTCCCGAGCCTGTTATTTCGCCCACAAAAAACCTGAACGATTTGAACCAGGCCACGTTTTTACAAAACTTTGCTGATGTTGCTTCTCCTAACATTCAATATGAAGACTGGGGCTGGAAGAAAGGACCTGCACTGGAATATCTTCCGGCTCAGACAGGACAGACACAGGGATATTTGTACACATGTCACGGCGAATATTATGCATGGAGTGGTGACAGGTTTAATTCTTTCGGAGCATGCAACACCACCCTTTCCAGTCCGTCTCCTGCAGGTGGATGGTATATTGGGCCTGCATCAAGTGGAATGCTTGAGCCACATTATATGACAATAATTTCATTCAACTTTTCTATGCCCCATACTGTGAACAATCATTTATTGGTGGCAGGTGGCAGTCGTCCCGGCTACTTACATAACGGCCCCACACTGGTGGCATACAGTCCGTGGAATGATGAAGCACCCCTGCCTCAAAACAATGCAGAATTGAGCCATACTCCGTTACTCATGTATGATGATGACGGAGGGTCAAACTTTTTGAATGGACACGGATATTGCGACTACTGGTATGGTGGCGCCTGGATTGATTTGGGGAGCAGAGAAAGTGTTGTCATATCCGGAGCCAAAGGAAGAGGGCGTGAATGGTATGGATATAACAATGGAGAATCAACATTCAATGTTCTGATGAATGTCCCAACGCCCGATGAACCAGAAGATCATGGTCCCAGACAGTCGTATGCGCAAGCAATGCTGCTGTTTTACAATCCTCAGGATTTAATTTCAGTGTCAAACGGTCTTATGGAATCATGGGAACCACAGCCTTATGCGGTGTTAGATATTAATGATTATTTTTACTATCCAAACAACTATGATCCCGATTATATATACAGGTTTAAAGGGGCTGGTGGTTTGGCTTTTGACAGGGACAGAAGCATGCTGTATGTTTTTGAACGGGGAGTTACAGGAGACAACAACACCATGGCAATTGTGCACGTTTGGCAGATAAATCACGAAGTATCCACCAATGAGTTCATTGCCAATGATAACATTACAGCATATTACAGCGAAGGAAATTTGCACATTCACTCTGAGGATGTGCTAAAACATGCTGTCATTCAGGTTTTTGACATCCCGGGAAAACTTATTGCTTCTTTTGAAATGACTGATTCCTGCTGTGAAAGTTTCAGTTTATCAGCACCAGAGGGCGTATACATTGTCAGCATTAAAACAGAAACATCTGCCAAAACCACAAAGGTGATGGTTTTTACAGACTAATACTTGATAAATGACAAAGAAAAAACCTCGTCTGAAAGTCTCTTTTGCAATAATCCCTCTCATTTTATTGATTGTTGTGGGAATCAACGAGAGTTATATCAACGAAACTTATGGAAATCGTGTTTTTGGATATATCATGATGTTTCTTTTTTTTATGTTTCTTGGGTTTTTTCTTGCTCCTTTTATTAAAATATTGACCAAAACATTTGGAAACAGAGGATACAATACCTTTTGGGGAGAGGGAAGGCTTGCTGAAAACATTCTTAAGAGTGGTTATTCAGGAACAGCAACGCTGATAAGTATTGGCGAAACTGATGAGGGAGCTGTTACAGTGAATGAACAACCGATACTCAACATGACATTAAGCATTGAATCTGAACGGTTTGAAGTATATGAGACCAGTGTTGAAGTTCTGATGCCCAGAGCACAGCTTCCTCAGTTTATTCCGGGACTTAAGTTCCCTGTCAGGATTGATTCTCAAAATAAAAATATTGTTGTACTTGATATAAATAAACAATGACACTCTCAAGATTTTTCAAATTATTTATTCCTCTTTATCTGGGGTGCATTCCTCTTGTTGTTGTTGCAATAGCTGAACAAAACATCACAGAGAAGCATGGCCCACAAGCCTATGAAAGCATTCTGGGTGGCGCACTGGCAATTTTTGCTTTGGCAGCCATTACCCCTGCTGTTTTAATTATCTGGCATTTGTTCCTGGGAAAAAAACTAAGACTTCTGTTTTTTTGGGGGAAAGGAAAATCGGCAAAGAAGATTCTAAAAGAAGGCTATGAATCTGTGGCAAAAATTATTACTGTCAGTGACAGATGTGATGGATTGATTGTTACTGTGAACGATCAACCTGTTGTAAGTTTTTATTTACAAATTAAAGATAAGAACAATTCAAACTATTATGTGAGTACTGAAACTTTGATATCCAGAGCAGATATGCCGTTTTTTCAAAAAGGCAGAGAACTTCCGGTCAGAATATGCAATGACGATCCGGATAAGATTGTGTTTGATTTAAATAAATGGCAGCAGGCTCAGAAATCATATGTTTTTAATGACCGATGGACAGATAATGACCGATTGTTGGTTGCCCAGCAGGGCAAAAAAGCCAAAGTAAAAATCATTGCTGTTGAAGACACCGGAAAAAGTAAGAATTTTCAGGCAGTTGTAAAAATCCTGTTTGAAGTATTATTAACTAACAACCACACATATCCTTCGGAGACAGAATTTCCTGTGCCCGAAGATAAACTCAGTCTCATTCTTTCGTCTAAAGAAAAGTTTTTTTTCGCAAATGTTCATCCACATGATAAGGAAAAAGTCATTATTGACTTTTCTTCAAACATAAATGAAAATGAAATCATCAATGAAAAATAGATTCTTTTTCATTTTTCTGGTTTTATTCTGTTTTGCGGCTCACTGTCAGCACGATAAAACTTGCGGCACAGACTATTATCACTCTGTAATGATGTATGAGTCACAGTATAAATCAGCCTACAATCATTGTGAAAACAAATTTTTGACAATTCCCCGAAAAAACATATTCAATGAGGTCTATACAATTCCTGTTGTGTTTCATTTGATTTGCAGGCCAGGTTCCTCACCGGGAGATTTCTTTTCAGGCAACCCGGATGACCATACTGTTACAAACATCTTTCTTGCAAACCTGAATCATGCTTTCAGAAACAGTGGAGATTTCAATCAGGGAGTTGGAACTGATGTGGAAATTGAGTTTTGTCTTGCCACAAAAGACCCTAATGGGAATAGCACCGGAGGAATAACCCGATTTGAAACTCCCCTTTCTGATAGTTGTGGATTGATGGTAAACTCTCATTATACAGATTCGGTAAAAATGCTCACCAGCTGGAATCCTGAAAAATATCTGAACATCTGGATTGTGGCTGATCTTGTTGATGCAAGCGGTTTTGCCACATACCCATGGTTTCCCAGAGACCATAGAGATGGTGTTATAATTGATATACTTTATCTGTCAAATGATTATATGGCCGGAGTCATGCTTGCCCACGAAATTGGCCACTACCTGGGATTGTATCATGTGTTCTATGGTGGATGTCCCAACGATGACTGTTTAATTCAGGGTGACAGGGTCTGTGATACTCCACCCAGCACTCAGAGCAGTTTTATACTGTCATGTATTGACAACACCTGTACCACAGATGCTGATGACACAACAGCGAATAATCCTTTCAACTATGATGTGGATGATAATCTGCGCACCTATATGAATTATGGATACCCCAGCTGTATTAATCAATTTACTTACGGACAAGCAGAACGTATGAGGCTGATGCTGGTTTATTACAGATCGGAACTATTATCTTCAGACGGATGCGAAAACATAAACCTTACACATTTTTATAAAAATCCGCACAGTGCTTTTTTTAATTACGACCATGAAAACATGGAAATTAGGATTACCCATAATTGTGTTTCTGACATTCAAGTTACTGTGTATGATTGTATGGGCAAAATTGTTGTTTATAAAGAATCGAACAACAAAAACAGTATTCTTCTTTCTACCTCAAGCCTTAATAACGGACTATATTTTGTTAAGATTGAGAGTATTTATGGCAACATGATACTGGCTGATAAGGTTATCATCTACTAATCAGGTTTTATCTTCCTGATTTGATTACAAAGTGAAAGAGTCTTCTTGTGATTGTGAAAATTTCATAATTTTGCTGAAAAATCAAAACAAATTCTATGAAAAGAATCATTTTTTCAATTTCTGCTGTTTTATTTATTCAACTGGCAGTGTTTTCACAGATCGTTGGTACATACCTTGATTCGCGCGACGGAAAAGTATATAAAACCATCACTATAGGATCTCAGACATGGATGTCTGAGAATCTGAATTATGTCACTGAATCAGGCAGCTGGTGCTATAATGAAAGTCATGCTGCCTGTGATCAGTTTGGTCGTTTATACAATTTTGAAACTGCCCAAAACGTGTGTATGAACGGATGGAAACTTCCTGAAAAACAGGACTTTGACATTCTGGTTGAGTTTGTAACAAAACAAGGTTCTGTTTTTGATATGCTGGCAAAAGACGGCAAATCAGGATTTAATGCTCTGATGAGCGGATGGAGAGGCCTCAATGAAAATTATTATGCACAGGGAACACAGGAACGTTTCTGGACTTCAAGCGACTGGCAGAACATGAATGCATGGTTCTTCAGCATGGATGCAGCCACAAATCTTTCAAAAACAGATACAGATAACCGCAACCTTGGATTTTCAGTGCGCTGTATCAGAATTCCACAAACAAAGGAATAATTATGCTAGAGGAAAAAGACAAAGGGGCAGCCTTTACTCCTGTTTCTGAGTTTGGAGAATTTAAGCTCATTGAGCACTTAACAGAAAAGATTATCCTGAAACAAACCGGAACAAAAAAAGGAGTTGGAGATGATGCTGCAGTATTCTCCCACAATAAAAAAAATCTATCCCTTATAAGTTGCGATATGCTTGTTGAGGGAGTTCATTTCAGTGCTTCATATACTCCTATGAAGCATCTGGGGTATAAAGCTGCTGTTGTAAACTTTTCAGACATTTATGCAATGAACGGCACCCCAACCCAAATTGTTGTGGGGCTTGCAGTATCAAGCAAATATACTGTTGAAGCTCTGGAAGAACTTTATTCAGGGTTGATATTGGCTTGCGAACGATACGGAGTTGATTTTGTAGGAGGAGACACAACCTCAACACCTCACGGAATGCAAATTTCTTTAACTGTGGTAGGAGAAGTTGACAAAAAAAATATTTGTTACCGAAAGGGAGCCAAACCCAACGATTTGATTTGTGTCAGCGGCGACCTTGGGGCTGCATATGCAGGTCTTTTGGTGTTACAAAGAGAAGAAAAAACATTTTTGGCAAACCCCAATCATCAGCCTGATTTAAATCCATATCATTATGTTGTGGAAAGGCAACTAAAACCTGAAGCAGGAAAACCCTTATGCGAAATTCTGGCTCAAAAAAGTATTGTGCCAACCTCAATGATTGATATTTCTGACGGGCTTGCATCAGAGTTGATGCATCTTGCACAACAATCAAAAACAGGTTTTAAGGTGTTTGAGGATAAAATTCCAATTGATATTCAAACCTGTGAAGTTGCAGAAGAATTTAACTTATCTCCAATGACCATGGCTCTCAACGGAGGAGAGGACTATGAGTTGCTCTTTACTGTAGACATAGCTCATCACCAACTGATACAAAACATCAAAGGAATTTCTGTCATTGGTCATGTAACATCTGACACAGATGGCAGATACCTGATTTCAAACAGCGGACAAGCAATTGAGTTGAAAGCACAGGGATGGGATGCATTTAAAGAATAACTATTTTTTTTTACACACAATTGTTGCAAATATCAGGAGGATTTCTTTTGCGCAAATTATAATGCAGGATTTTTCCAATTATTCCATTATGAACACTAGAAAAATTCTCTGTTTCAAGATTTCCCAAAACTACTAATCCCTGCTTGTCAAAACAACAGGGTACAACCCTCATGTCATTCATAACCACACAACTGCCATAAGCACGGAAGCAAAAACGGGGTGTGTTTCGCTTTGTCTTAAGAAAACCATCAGGCATCACACGATATCGAAGATACTTGTCCTGTACAGGCAAATAATCATGAGGATCTCTCAAATCGGGGACATAGGCTGTTTTAAGCGAGAACCTGTCAGCTCCCGACTCCATGGCAATCTTTTTGATTTTGGATAACTTGTGTTCATTGTGCGATAGCACAACTGTTTGTACCTCAATGATTGGGTGTGATTTTTTTTCATTTTTTCTAAGACGTGCAAGGGTTTTTAGGTTATTGATAATAGTATCAAAATTACCCCCAACACGGTATTTGTTGTATGAGTCTGCATCATATCCATCAAGAGAAATAATAATGTGAGATAATTTTGCCCGAATCAGTTCTTCTGCCATAGACTCATTAAGCAGTTGCGCATTTGTTGACAAAGAAACAAATATCCTTTTTTGACGGGCCAACCTGACAAATTTTGCAATTTTGGGATGAAGCAATGGTTCTCCCTGAAAATGTAAGTTGATATGAAACACCGTTGATGGTAGTTTGTTCAATGCAACATAATATTTTTCCACATCCATTAAGCCATGTTTGCGACCAATCATTCCTGCCCCCTGCTCGCAGCCGGGACATTGAAAATTGCAACCCGACACAGTTTCAAAACTTACTGCCCAGGCCTTGCCCCATATAATTGTTCGGTTTGTAAGGCAACTCAGAAAAAAAGATGCTCTCAACAATAGATAATTGCCAAACCTAAGCAGGCTCATGCATCGCAAATAGGAAAAAAACAGTTTGAACTTTGGAAGCATTCTATTACAGATTCATGCACATCAGGTTTCAATATTACTGGTCAGTCTGTCAATCACCCCCCAGCCACTGAGAAACTCGTGGGCAATGATGCGTAATAGAGAATATGTTGGAATAGCCACCACCATCCCTACAATTCCTCCAAGCTGTGCAGCAATCATTACAACAAAAAAGACTTCAAGCGGATGGGCTTTGACAATTTTTCCAAAAATCACAGGTTGAAGAATAAATCCATCCGAAAAATTAACCACCATATAAACAGAAAGCATTTTTACAACAAAAATCCAGTCAACAGCTGTGGGATCATGGTACAGTTCATTGGTGACACCGATAAATGTGCCAATTGCAGCACTGAGAATTGGGCCAATGTATGGAATGACATTCAAAACTCCGGCAACAAGTCCAATCATCAGCGCATTTTTTACTCCAAGCAAATACATGGCTGTACTGATAACCACTATGACAATGGTTGCGTCAAGAATAATCCCCCAGAAATATCGCACTACCAGGCGTTTGGCTGACGACAATACTTTTCCCATTTTTTCCTGAAGATTGTCGGGAGTAAGCTTTAGAATGGTTCTATACAGTAGCCTTTCATCCTTGAGAAAGAAAAATGTTGCCAGAAAAATGGCCACAATGGCAATGGCAAGGCGGCCTGTGATGTCAACCAGTGACAGAAGCAGATTCTCAAAGTTTGTGAAGTTAATCATGTTGAGAAATTGATTGCTTATTATCATTTCTAATGGTTCCTGACCACTGATAATCTGTTTTGCAATGAGAAAATCTTCAAAATTATTAATGGGTTCTTTGAAATTTTCCAAAACTGCAAAAATATCAATCTCAGAAAAAATACGCAACTGATAAAGTCCTATGGGGATGAAAACCGCAAAGAAACTGAAGATTAATCCCACTACGGTAAACATGGCAATAAGAGCACTAAGAAATCGTGGAAACCTCAGCTTTCCAATCCTGATTTTATCAAACATCCTGACAATGGGTGTGCCAAGCAATGATAAAAAAGCAGCCACAATGATATACAACACTATGTCGTAAAACTTCCAGACAAACAAGCCCGCAAGCACAAGCGCCAGAGCTCCCAGAATCCAGTTTTTTGTCTTTGAATTCATCTGAATTTTTTTTCAAAAGTATTGAATTTTTTTCAATTATGCTGAAAAACCAAAACCAATATGTCAAAATGGCACTTGTTTCAGGTTTTTTTACAACGGCATGATTTTTAACATGCAATTTACTTATTTTTAAATCGTCTAAATAATCATGAAGCATTATATTTTATTTATTTTTTTTATTTTTTCGTTTCAAACCATTTTTTCACAAACGGGGAGTGTGAAAGGACGTATTTATAACGAAAAAAATAATGAACCTGTTCCCTTTGCCAATGTGGTTATTGTGGGAACAAGCATTGGTTCCACAACTGATTTTGATGGAAACTTTATCATCACGGGTATTGATCCGGGCTTTTGGAAACTAACTGCTACTTCAATTGGCTTTGAACAATATTTCAGCGAGGAGTTTCAGGTTACAACCACACGACAGGCATTTATTGAAATTCCACTCAGAGAAACATCAGTTCAATTACAAACGGTGGTAATACAATCTGAAGTATTTCGCAAACGAGAAGAAAGCCCCACTTCAATGAGAACAATTGGTGTTTCAGAAATTGAAAAAAATCCCGGTGGCAATCGTGATATTTCAAAGATTTTGCAAACACTTCCCGGGGTAGGCTCAACTGTCTCTTTTCGTAATGACCTGATTGTTAGGGGTGGCGGACCCAACGAAAATCGGTTTTACATTGACAACATTGAAATACCAAATTTAAATCATTTTGCAACCCAGGGTGCATCAGGAGGTCCTGTAAGTATTATCAATGCCGATTTTCTGAGAGAGGTTGATTTTTACAGTGGTTCATTTCCAGCTGCAAAGGGGAATGCGCTCAGTTCAGTAGTTGACATGAAAATGCTTGAGGGGAACAAAGAAAAAATGAGAACACGGTTCACCCTTGGTGCTTCGGATATTGGACTGACTATCAATGGACCCACAGGAGAAAATTCATCTTTGATATTTTCCTACCGCCGTTCATATCTGCAATTTTTGTTTGAAGCAATCGGACTCCCTTTTCTTCCCACCTATAATGACTTTCAGCTTAAACAAACGATCAACCTCAGCCCAAAAACCAAGCTCAATTTCATCGGAGTTGGAGCTCTCGACCAGTCAAGACTCAATCTGTCAAGAAATGAAACAGAAGAACAAAGATACATTCTGAATTATTTGCCTGAAACTGACCAATGGAATTATACAGTTGGTGCTTCGCTTCAGAATTTCAGTGATGAGTTTTTTGACACATGGGTAATTAGCCGCAATATGCTGAGAAACAAATCATTCAAATATCTTGAAAACGATGAAAGTCTGGGATTGATTCAGGATTATTCATCTGATGAAATTGAAAACAAGGCAAGATACGAACGAACATACATCAGACAAAACTCAAGATTGACATTGGGAGCAGGTGCTGAATATGCAAAATATATCAACAATACATTTCAGCGAATTTTCTTTGAGGGAAATCCTGCATTCATTGACTATAACTCATTTATTGAAGTGTATAAAGGTTCTGTTTTTGCACAATACTCCGCCAGCATAAAAACACTTCAGTATACTTTTGGGCTTCGCACTGATTTCAACAGTTTCTCTGCTTCTATGTCAAACCCGCTGGATCAGCTCAGTCCCCGCATAGGCCTCTCTTATCCTGTTTCTGAAAGAATCACATTGAATATTGGCGGCGGCAGGTTCTATCAGTTGCCGGCATACACAACCCTTGGCTACAGAAACTTTCAAAACGAACTTGTCAATAAAGAAAACAATCTGAAGTACATTAACTCAACACAGGCATCTGCAGGATTTGAATATTTAATTACTTCAAACATTCAGTTTGTTGCCGAGGGTTTCTATAAACATTACAATAATTATCCCTTTTCAGTGAGAGATTCTGTTTCTCTTGCCAACAAAGGCGGTGATTTTGGTGTGGTTGGTGACGAAGAAGTAACTTCAACAGGTATTGGCAGAGCCTATGGCTTTGAGCTGCTGGGACGTTCAAAACAATTTGGAAAATACTCTTTTCTGGCATCATATACATATGTTTACAGTGAGTTTCAGGATGCAAAGGGCGAATATGTACCAACAGCCTGGGATCAGAGACATTTATTTAATGTTTTGTTTACCAGAATATTTTCCAGAAACTGGACTGTCGGAGTAAAATGGAGATACGCAGGTGGTTCTCCCTATACTCCTTTTAATGAAACACTATCTGCCAATGTACAAGCATGGGATGCACAGGGTCGTGGCTATCTGGATTACAGCCGGTTCAATTCTATGAGATTGCCCGCAGCACACCAGTTTGATTTCAGAATAGACAAAGAATACTATTTAAAAAAAATGACCCTAAATTTTTATCTGGATATCCAAAATGCATATAATTTCAAGGCAACAGGACAGGATTTTCTCGTGCGTGAAACTGATGAAAACGGAAATCCCATAATTATCAATCCCGAAGATCCGGTTGAACAGCAGCGCTATGCATTGAAATTTCTTGGCAATAAATCGGGAACCATACTGCCCACTTTGGGAATAATTGTTGAATTTTAAAAAATCCATAATCATGAACAGAATATTTTCGCGCTTGCTATGTATCATCGCTTCAGTTTTGCTGATATTTTCATATTCATGCAAAACATCTGAGGTGAAACAGGATTCCCCCGTGGTCATTGTCACCAATTCAAACGGTAATGGTTTCATTTTTGAACTGAGTTTTGAAAAGGGCAAAAAGCACCATTATCCGCTTATGGCAGTATGGATTGAAGATGCAGAAGGAAATTTTATCCAAACTCTTTTTGTTGCACAGTCGGTTGCCAAAGGTGAATTTCAACATGCCACAGCTCGCCAAGGGCAATGGGTTTCTGGACCATTGAGAAGAGCTGCTACCCTTCCGTACTGGGCTCATAAACAAAACAGATTGACAAACAATCCGGATCCTTTTCCATCACCCGAAAACCCTGTTCCTGATGCATATTCAGGCGCAACTCCGTCCGGAAACTTTATTCTAAATTCAAAAAGCGACTCCAAACTAAACAGGCCGTTTAGAGTATGGTTTGAAATAAATCAGTTCTTCGACTTCAATGATTTCTGGACAAACAACAAATATCCTGATGACAAAGACTATAAAACATCGGGACAACCAGCACTGGTTTACGCAAGCGACATCATTAATCCAAAAGAAATGCCGGCAGAATTTACATTGAAACTCATTGGTCACAGTCATTGGTCAGGAAAAGACGGAAGCCTCTATACTTCGCTGCAAACAATGAGCACAGCCCTTGATATTGTGAAAGAAATCAGAGTAAAAGTGCGGGAAAAGTAATGATAAAAACGATGCTCTGAATGCCACACTGAGGTGGTTGAGCGAAGCCGAAACCCCGAAGTGCAATTCTACAAGCTCAGTCACCGGCGGAATCAACTCCACCAGTAACCAGCAACCTCCCGCAAGCGGGATAAAATCCACCAGTAACCAGCAACACATAACATGTATCCTACGGAATTCGCCGAAGGTGAATGAAGGAGGACAGAACAAATAAACAGGAAACAAAAAACCTACATCTTCACAACCTTCAAAACCTTGCGCTGGGTGGGTGTTTGCATAATGGTATAATTAATGTAGAATTTTTTTTTAAGGTTTAATATATACTGGTGATGAGATTAGCTCAAAATTTCTGTCATCAAGCAACTCAATATCAATTTTTAACTGAAATATTGTTGCTGAATCTGGCGGCTCTGTTAATCTTAAATCCAATCTATGTGCTCTTGAAGGTTTTTCTTCAGTTAAAAACAAAGAAATATTATCATACTGATTTATGGGATAAATGTTTTTAACGTATAAAGAATCTATATAATAATTTATTCCAGTTTCTCCAGTTGGAGAAAAATTGGCATCTTCAGGTAATCCTTTGTTGTAAATATGTAAAACATAGTATTTTACACTTAAAATATTATTTAAACTTTCGTTTGCATTATGTCCAGAATTGTAATAATTTAGGGTCGTAACATTGATAATCTTAAAATAATCAATTGACTTAACAGTATTTTGATGTATTCTACAATAATTCTCATTTAAAAACACTTCAGATAATAGTGGGTTAATGATAATTTGAAAATCAAAAAAAGATAAAATTGTGTCTTCTTCCGATGCATTATGTTTTAATTCAAAACCTTTGATATTAAAATATCCAGCATCTGATGGACAAACGTCCAACTGTCTGCATTTGTTAAACAAAAATACAACAATTAGAATAAAAAATATTGTATAAATTAATTTAAGTCTCATTTTTTTTATTTTTTATTTTATATGTTAAACCGAATGACAAACCAAGTGTAAATTTATACGATGATACTACTGGGCTGTCATTTAAAAAATCAAAGTTTGTTAATATATGTGGAAGTATCATAAAATCATATTTGTTGTTTTCTAATGTATAATGTATGCTTGTGCCTAGCATTAAGTAAAACTGACTTCTAAACATAGATTTGATATTAAAAATATCAAATTTCTGGAGTTTGGCTAATTTCGAGCATAAAAAATGGCGGAAATACTAGGGTTTGAATAGTT